>NZ_JAUNVV010000030.1 GCF_030540645.1 Arthrobacter sp. | reverse complement strand
GCTTCACGCCGGCCAGCACGTTGTCGCGGATGCTCATGGTGGGGAACGGGTTGGGCCGCTGGAACACCATGCCGATCTGGCTGCGCACCGTCACCGGGTCCACGCCGTCGCCGTACAGGTTGTCGCCGTCGAGCAGCACTTTGCCTTCAACCCGGGCACCGGGGATGACCTCGTGCATGCGGTTCAGGGTGCGCAGGAACGTGGACTTCCCACAACCGGAAGGCCCGATGAAGGCGGTGACACTTTTGGCGTCGAGGGTGATGTTGACGTCCTCCACAGCACGAAAATCGCCGTAGTAAACATTCAAATCACTGACATCAATACGTTTGGACATAGCTGGAGTTCCGTTTCAAAGTAATTTAGCGGCCGGTTTTCGGCGCGAAGAGGCGTGCCACCAGACGGGCACCGAGGTTTAGGAGCATGACCAGGATGATCAAAAGCAGCGCCGCGGCCCACGCACGCTGGGTGGAAGGATCGGCGTTCGACGGCGAGGTGGGCGTCATGATCTGCGTGTAGATGAACGTGGGCAGCGATGACATCCAGCCCGCAAAGACGTTCATGTTGATCGTCGTGGCGAACCCTGCCGTGACCAGCAGGGGCGCCGTCTCACCGATAACCCGGGCAATGGCCAAGGTGACGCCGGAAGCGATGCCCGAGATCGCCGTCGGAATTACCACCTTGAGGATGGTGCGCCACTTGCGCACACCCAACGCATAGGCGGCCTCACGCAGTTCGTTCGGCACGATCTTGAGCATTTCCTCGCTAGAGCGCACCACCACGGGGATCATGAGGACTGAAAGCGCGACGGCGGCCACGAACCCGGTCTTGGTGCCTGGACCCAGGATCATGGCGAAGAAGGCGGCTGCGAACAGGCCGGCCACAATCGAGGGGATGCCGGTCATGACGTCAACGAGGAACGTGATGACCTTGGAGAATCGGTTGCCGCTGCTGTATTCCACAAGGTAAATGGCGGTCAGCAACCCGACCGGCACGGAAATGAGGGTGGCCCACAGGGTGATCAGGATCGAGCCCACAAGAGCATGGTAGACGCCGCCCAGCACAGGGGTGCCATCCTTCACCGAGGCGTTGTCCACAGCCCCGGTGACGCCGTTCATGGACGTACTGAGAAAGCCGGGGGTCAGCAGTCCGGGCACGCCATTGACCAATACGGTCCAGATCACTGAGACCAGCGGCAGCAGTGCCACGAGGAAGGCGCCGACAACGAGCGAGGTGGCCAGCTTGTCCGTAGCCTTGCGCCGACCCTCGACGAGCGCCGCGCTGACGACATTGGCGGTGGCGAAGAGCACTGCAGAGAGCACTGCCCAGCCAAAGACTTGGAATCCGATGAGGGACATGAGCGCCGCTGCCACAACAACCGAGCTGGCAGCAATCACATAAGGGGTGTATTTTGGCAGGCGGCCGCGGGTCAGTGCAGAGCGCTTGCGTTCAGTCATGAGCGTCGCCATCAGTTGGCTCCCGAGAATTCTTTGTGGCGGTTGATGATCCAACGGGCCACCATGTTGACGACGAGTGTGATGAGGAACAACACCAGGCCCGCAGCGATGAGTTCATGCATGCGCAGCCCGAAGGCTTCGGGGAAGTCCAACGCGATTTCGGCGGCAATGGTTTGGTTGCCCGAACGGATCAGCGAGGCGATCAAGGGTCCTGATGAGAGGACCAAGGCCACCGCCATGGTCTCACCGAGGGCACGGCCCAAGCCCAGCATGACGGCGCTGATGATGCCGCCGCGGGCAAACGGCAAAACGGCCATGCGGATCATTTCCCACCGGGTGGCACCCAACGCCAACGCCGCTTCTTGGTGCAGCATGGGTGCCTGCAGGAAAATCTCCCGGGTCAGTGAGGCGATGATGGGCAGCACCATGACCGCCAGCACAATGCCGGCTGTCAGGATGGTCTTACCCGTTCCGGAGGCAGGTCCGGCAAAAATCGGGATCCAGCCGAAGTTCTCAGCCAGCCATGCATACGGGACCTTGAGCTGGGAGGCGAGGTAGCTGGCCCCCCAGGCACCGTAGACAACCGAGGGGATGGCGGCCAGCAAGTCCACCACATAGCCCAGGCCGCGGGCCAGCCTGCGCGGGGCGTAGTGCGAGGTAAACAACGCGACAGCCACGCCGATGGGTGTGGCGATCAGCAGCGCGATGGTGGCTGCAATCAACGTGCCAACGACGATCGGGAAAATGTAGTCGAAGAACCCTCTGCCGCCGGTGATGTCGGCCGGGTTCGCACTGAATGTGGGTAGCGCCTGGACTACCAGGAACAGGGCCACGGCAAACAGCACGGCCACAATTAGTGCGCCGGCGCCCAGCGCCGCCCCGGAGAACACTTTGTCTCCGGTGCGTCCTGTCTTAGCCTGCCCCGGGCTGGACTGCCCCGTTCCCGGTTTGGGTGCGAGCTTTGTGGTGGACAATTTAGTACCTTCTACCGATGCTTACTTTGAGCCGGAGCTGATGGAGTCAATTGCCGCCTTGGCCTTGCCAGCCAGCTCGGTTGAAAGAGGTGCACTCTTGGCTGCTTCCGCCGCCTGCTTCTGGCCTTCATCGCTGAGGACGAAGGCGCCAAAGGACTTGACCAGACTCGCCGTGGCTGCATCCGGGTAGGATGCGCAGAACACGCCGTAGGACACCAACACTGCGGGGTAGGCGCCGGCCACCGTGGTGGTGCGGTCAAGCTTCAGCGATAGGTCATTCGCTGAGCGGCCTGCAACGACTGTTGCGGCGTCCACGGCCTTGGCTGCGGCTTCGGCTGTGACGGGGACATAGGAATCGCCGACCTTCAGCTCAACCTTGCCGAGGGCGTCGGTGACGGCGGAGTCGTCAGCGTACGTGATGGCACCGGCTGTCTCGGTCACCGTTTTCACAACACCTGAAGTGCCCTTGGCGTTTTCACCGGGGAGCGAGGCGGGCCAGTCCCCTGACTTCTCATCCGTCCACACACTTTTTGCGGCCGCAGCCAGGTAGTCGGTGAAGTTTTCCGTGGTTCCGGAGTTGTCCGAACGGTGCACCGGCGTGATCGCCAAGTCCGGGAGCATGGCATTTGGGTTGGCGGTCTTGATGGCGGGGTCATTCCAGTTTTTGATGTCACCGCGGAAGATCTTGGCGACGGTCCCGGCGTCGAGCTTGAGGTCCTTGACCCCCTCAACGTTAAAGGCCACGGCGATAGGTGAAATGTACCAGGGAATGTTGATGGCGCCGTCGGGCCCGCATTTGGCCTGGGCGGCGGTAAGTTCGGCGTCCTTCAAGAACGCGTCGGAGCCAGCGAATTGCACGGCACCGGCGATCAACGCCTTGCGGCCGGCGCCGGAGCCCTCCGGGGAGTACTGGATCTTGGCGCCGGGGTTGGCGGATTCGAATCCGGCCTTCCACGCGTCCATCGCAGCTGAGATTGAGCTGGCGCCGGTGCCGGTCAAGGTGCCGGTGGCGCCGGTGCCCGCCGTTGTGGTGCCGCCGCTGCCCGGGCTCACCACGTTGTCAGTGCCGCAGGCCGTAAGGGCCAGGGCGCCGACGGTGAGAACTGCTGCCATGCGGCCAATGCGAAGTACCTTCACGCTTTTACCTCTTCTACGTCTTCGTTGCGTCGATTTAGATTCATTACTCCTTGACGGTATGAGTTCGAAGTGAAGCGAGGGCCCCACCCAAGTGAACGGAAGGTTAACGCTGCGCGGACTCTTGGCATCCATGTTCGACGCCGGATACCCCCTCCCGCTGCCAGCCCTCCTTGCGCCTGGTGTCGGCGTCCAGTGTCAGTGCTCGGCGATATGGTTGGGGCATGGCAGCAAAGAGCACAAAGACCAACACCGGGCAAAATTTCCGTTGCACGGAATGCGGATGGACGGCAGTGAAGTGGGTGGGGCGGTGTGGTGAGTGCCAGGCCTGGGGAACGCTGGAGGAGATCGGCACCGTCGTCGTCAGGACCACGGCTGCCACCTCGGTGGTGCGCCCAGCCCAGTTGATCAGCGAAGTTGACGCGTCCAAGGCCGCCCACAACCTCACCGGCGTGCCCGAACTTGACCGTGTTTTAGGTGGCGGCATGGTGCCCGGTGCGGTGATCCTGTTGGCTGGGGAACCCGGCGTCGGAAAATCCACACTGCTTCTGGATGTGGCAGCGAAGTTTGCCCGCAACGGCCACGGCAGGGCGCCCCAAAAGGTTCTGTACCTCACCGGTGAGGAGTCCGCCGCCCAGGTGAAGCTGCGTGCGGAGAGGATTGGCGCCGTCGCCGAGACGTTGTATTTGGGTGCTGAAACAGATCTTGGCACGGCGCTGGGGCAGGTTGAAGCCGTGCAACCCGCTTTGTTGATTGTGGACTCCGTGCAGACGTTCAGCAGCGCCATGGTGGACGGCAGCGCTGGCGGTGTCTCGCAAGTGCGCGAGGTGGCGGCGTCGCTCATTGCTGCGGCCAAGCGCTTGAACATGACCACACTGCTGGTGGGCCACGTGACAAAGGACGGCTCCATTGCCGGCCCGCGCCTGCTCGAGCACCTGGTGGACGTTGTTTGCCAGTTCGACGGCGAGCGCCACTCCAGGTTGCGTCTGCTGCGGGCCGTGAAGAACAGGTACGGGCAGACGGACGAGGTTGGCTGCTTCGATCTGACCGATGACGGCATTGAGGGTCTTGCAGATCCAAGCGGGCTGTTCACCTCCCGCACCTCCCATCCGGTGTCCGGGACCTGCATCACCGTCACCATGGAAGGACGCCGGCCCCTGCTGGCGGAAGTGCAGGCTCTGTTGACTCCATCCATGGGTTCCCAGCCGCGCCGGACAGTCAGCGGATTGGATTCCACCCGCATTGGCATGTTGCTGGCTGTCTTGCAGCAACGGGCCGGGCTGCGCCTGGACGCCGACGACAGCTACGTGGCAACGGTGGGTGGTGCCCGGCTGAGCGAGCCGGCCATGGATCTGGCCGTGGCCATGTCGATTGTTTCAGCCAAGACGAACAAGCCGGTCCACGGCAAGTTGGTGGCGTTTGGCGAAGTGGGTTTGGCCGGAGAAGTGCGGCCGGTGCCAGGCATCAACCAGCGCATCCAAGAGGCCAGCCGGTTGGGCTACACACATGCACTTGTGCCGTTGAGCGCCACGGGGCCCGGGCCCATCCCGCCTGATTTCACGGTCAAGCAGATCGAGCACATCGCTGAAGCCACCGAACTCATCCTGCACGGAACGCCGGGGCCGCCGCGCGCCTGACAACCACTTACGGTCACAGCTGCTGGCCACTTCAGTCATGGAAAACCGTGCAAAGGACACGGTTGCATCAAGATGGCCTGCCCTTATGGCCAGCCACTCCGTCAAGGTCGGTGTTTCCCACTATTATGGGCAGTGTGACTAGTGCGGATTTCCGTGCCTGAAAAGAAGGAACCGTCCAATGCAGCGCAGTCCCGAAGAGGCCTTGAAGGCCACTCTTGCCCGTGTCGCACCTGGAACTCCCCTGCGTGACGGGCTGGAACGCATTCTTCGCGGACGCACGGGCGCGCTCATCGTGCTGGGTTCGGACAAAACCATCGAAAGCCTGTGTTCCGGCGGATTCGAAATCGGCATTGACTTCGCCCCGACGAGCTTGCGCGAACTGGCCAAAATGGACGGCGCAATAGTGTGCGACAAAGATGTCACGAAGATTGTGCGTGCGGCTGTCCAGCTGGTGCCGGACCCCAGCATCGAAACCCAAGAGTCTGGAACCCGGCACCGCACGGCAGAACGTGTTGCCATCCAAACCGGTGTGCCGGTGGTTTCTGTCAGTCAATCGATGCAAATCATCGCGTTGTACGTCGACGGCCTGCGGTACGTTTTGGAGGGTTCGGAAAAAGTTCTGGCGCGCGCCAACCAAGCGCTGGCCACCCTTGAGCGCTACCGCGCCCGCCTCGACCAGGTCACAAGCTCCCTGTCTGCTCTGGAGATTGAGGCGATGGTCACCATCCGGGATGTGGCCGTCACGTTGCAGCGACACGAGATGGTGCGCAGGATCTCAGAGGAGATCGCCCAGTACGTTCTTGAACTCGGTGTTGACGGACGATTGTTGTCCCTGCAACTGGAGGAACTTTCCACCACCCGCGGATCAGGGGCGGACATGGTCATTCGCGACTATGCCGACCCTGAAACCATCCAGGTTGATGCAGCAGTGGCGGCTTTGCAGGACATCGACCAAGCCAACTTGATTGACTTGAATCTCATTGCCGGAGTTGTCGGCCTAGTCACTGGCAATGATTCCCTTGAAGCCATGATCCAGCCCCGCGGCTACCGTCTGGTGTCCGGACTGAAGGCGGTTCCCGGCGCAGTTGCCGGCCGTTTGGTGGACCACTTTGGCGGGTTGCAGAACTTGATGGCAGCCACCATCGACGAACTGATGGTGGTCGATGGAATCGGTGAACTCCGTGCACGCAACGTCCGCGAAGGTCTTTCCCGCATTGCCGAAGCCAGCCTGCTTGACCGCTTCTTGTAGAAAAGTCTAGTTCAGCGTGAACGTTACTTTTTCGCTTGACCATTTGCCCATGGTCGCCACCAGAACATAGGTTGCCCCGCCACGACCCGGCGCGGCTGTGACCGTCGCACATTCTGGGGAACTGCGCTTGACCTGCCACACAAAGTTGGCAGTCTCGGAGGCGCCCGGCTTCAAGTTCTTCACCAGGTCGGTTGAATCCAACTGGCAGTCCCTTGAGTTGAAGATGACATCTGCACCGCTGGTAATCTGGTATTCCATCTGGCTGGTGCCCACATTGATGTCACACGGTGCCTGACCCGTGTTGGTCACCCGCAGCGTCAGGATGGGGGATTCATCGGGTCCATACGACGGCTTGTCCGTCGCAGCGCTCACCTTGATCCCCGCCTCATCACACACGGCCGACGGCGGCGTGCCCGGCTTCGCGGGAGGATTGGGCTTGGCTGTACTGCCATTTGCCGCCGACTCGCTGCCCGGCCCGGCATCAGGGCCGGAGCCCAACAGGCCAGCGATGAAGAATCCACCGGCCACCAAACCGCCCATGACAAGCAGCACAAGGACGAGCACCACAAGCCTGCGCCGGCGGTACACTTTCGCTGATACTTTGGGCCGACGGGCAGCTGCGTCTGCAGCGGCCTGGCTGTGCCCGGAATTCCCTGTTTTACCCACGGAACCAGTTTATCGATGGCAAGTGTTGCCGGAGACCAACCACGCCGCCTCGCATTGGAGCATCTGCTGCGTGAGGCTCCCGGCCCGTCCCAAGCACGGCGTGCCATAGAGTTGTACTGCCCTTCCGGCATATTTTTCCCGGGTGGGCTCGGTCAGTTGGCCAATCATTCAGCCAACCAGTCAGAACGACAGTCAGTCACCACAGTGCGAGGAGTTCGTGTGTACCAGCAGATCCAGGCCTGGTTCCTGCGTGAGGCCAGGGACTTGCCGTGGCGCGGCAATTGCTCAGCCTGGGGCATTCTGGTCAGCGAGATCATGCTCCAGCAAACGCCTGTGGTTCGTGTGCAACCTGTCTGGGAGCAATGGCTGCAGCGCTGGCCCACCCCGGCCGATTTTGCAACAGCTCCTGCTGCCGAAGTGCTGCGGGCGTGGGGGCGCCTCGGTTATCCGCGCCGGGCGCTGCGGCTGCATGCTGCTGCGCAACAAATCGTCGAACAGCACGGCGGTGCCGTCCCTGACACCACCGAGGAGCTCCTGGCCCTGCCGGGTGTTGGCAGCTACACGGCTGCGGCGGTTGCCGCATTTGCGTTTGGTCGCCGAACAACAGTGGTGGACACGAACATCCGCCGCGTCCACGCCCGCCTGGTCATCGGCCAGGCCCTGCCGGCTCCGGCGCTCACTGCTGCGGAAATGACGCTGGCTACGGAACTTCTTCCCCAGGACACGGAAGAATCAGTGTTGTGGAACGCCGCAGTCATGGAATTGGGTGCGCTTGTTTGCACAGCCCGCAGCCCCAAGTGCGACGTTTGCCCAGTTCTGGACAAGTGCGCCTGGATCGCCGCCGGTCAGCCCGAGCCCACCTACATCCCCAAGGGACAGCCGTGGGCAGGCACTGACAGGCAGGTCCGCGGCGCCGTCATGGCCGTCCTGCGGGCAGCAAGCACGCCCGTGCATGCCGATCTTCTGTGGAACACGTCAGCCGAGCAAGCCCAGACCGGGCCGATAGCTGAGCTGGCGCCTCAACTGGGCAAGCTGCACGAGCTGAACACGCACGCACCCCAGCTCGAACGCGCACTGGCCGGGCTGGTTGCCGATGGTCTGGCACAACTTTCCGAAGCCGGCTACCACCTCCCAGCCTGACCCCACCCTAGACGCTCCTGCACTTTCGGGGCATAAAAGGGCGTCGCTCCCGCACTGGGTGCAGGAGCGACGCCCAAAAACGGCCGGAAAGTGCAGGAGCGTCGGTTGGGGTGGGGCGGAACAGGGGTCAGAGTTCGCCGAAGCCTGCTTCGACCTCGGCGCGGACAAGGTCCACGGCCTGCTGGGCGTCCGGGCCGGTGGCCGACACTGCCAGTTCTGTGCCCTGTGCCGCACCCAATGTCATGAGCATCATCACCGATTGCCCATCCACCCCATTGACCTCAATGTCCACATCCATGGCCCCAAGCTTGCCCGCCAAAGACGCAGCAGGGCGGGCATGGAGCCCCATCGGGTTGATCAGCGTAAGAACGGCGGCAACTTTCCCGCCGCCCTCCGCACCACCTCCTGCCACTGGTGCTCCGTCGGCAGCACCCCGGCCCGGGTTCAGCGCTGTCTCAGCCGCCTTGCACACCACGTCCAGGCAGGCGCCCGCCTGTGCCGCAACAGCCGCAGCCACAGCCCCCTCCACCAAGGGTGCGTCGGCCAGCCGCACATTTTCCGGATCGCCCAGAAATTCAAGCGCGGATTCGGCTGTCATGACAGCGGAGCCCAGGTCGGTCAGGACGACGGCGCCGTTTCCAGTATCTGCCAACCCCAGCGCCGTCATGACCTTTTCAAGGGAAGTGCCCAATCCGCCGTCGTCCATGCCGCCAGCGGGAATGAGTGACACGTCCGGGGCCATCTGCGCAGCCAGCTCAACAACACCGGCGGCCAGTTGGGCGCTGTGGGAGACGACCACCAGGCCGACGCTCACGAGCTTGCCTCCGCTGCCTGTGCGGCAGCCCGCAGAATCATCGCCGAGGACACGGCCCCCGGGTCCCGGTGTCCGATGGCCCGCTCCCCCAAATAACTTGCCCTGCCCTTGTGGGCAACCAGCGGATCTGTGGAAACGGCACCCGCCTCGGCAGCCGTCGCGGCTGCGGCCAGCACGGCAACAGGCCCTGCACCGTCCGCCGCTGCGCTGGCGGCAGCATCGACGGCGGGGGTCCACGCATCGATCATGGTTTTATCGCCCACTGCGGCTTTCCCGCGGGCCACCACGCCATCCCGCGCGGCCGCCAGCGCTGTGGCAAGCGTGGCCGAGTCGAGAGTGGCGGCATCACCCACAGCCGTGGCCGCACGCAAATAGGCCGTGCCGTAGAGCGGACCTGCAGCCCCGCCAACCTTTGACATCAAGGTCATGGCGGCCAGCTTGAAGGCAGCACCCGGCGTGGCTGGCAGCTCCGCGTCCAGTTTTTCCAAGATGGCGCTAAAGCCGCGGTCAAGGTTTTCACCATGGTCCCCGTCGCCAATGGCCCGGTCAAGTTCAATCAAGTGCACCCGGTTTTCAGCGACGACGGCGGCGCTCCTGCGCAGCCAGTCGATGGCCCAGGCAGCATCCAATGCGGCATTGTCCGTCATTTACATCCCCCATCGCAGTGCCGGCGTGTTCACAGGCGCGTCCCACAGCTCGGTCATTTCATCGTCCAGGCGCAGCACGGATATGGAGCAGCCCTGCATTTCAAGGGCCGTGATGTAATTGCCCACCAGGGAGCGCTCAACCACCAGACCAGCGGCTTCGAGCACCTTCGCCGCATGCCGGTACACAATGTACAGCTCGCTGGCCGGGGTGCCGCCCATCCCGTTGACAAACAGCAGCACCTTGTCCCTGGCAGCCGGTTTGAGGTCTGCCAGGATGGGCTCAAGGAGCCTGTCCGTGATGCCGTCCGCGTTCTCCATGGGGATCTTGTGCCGGCCCGGCTCCCCGTGGATGCCAATGCCAATCTCAATCTCGTCCTCGGCCAGCTCAAAGCTGGGCACTCCTGCGTGCGGGACGGTGCAGGCGGATAGGGCCACGCCCATGCTGCGCACGTTCGCGTTGACCCGGTTGCCGATGGCAGCAACCGCATCGAGGTTGTCACCGCGCTCTGCGGCAGCCCCGGCAATCTTTTCCACCAGTACGGTGCCGGCCACGCCGCGGCGCCCTGCCGTGTACAGCGAATCTTCCACGGCGACGTCGTCGTTCACCAGGACTGTACGCACCTCCACGCCTTCGGCCTCGGCCATTTCGGCGGCTGTTTCAAAGTTGAGCACGTCCCCGGTGTAGTTCTTCACGATATGCACGACGCCGGCACCTGAGTTCGCTGCGATGGTCGCCGGAATGATCGCGTCGGGGGTTGGCGAGGTAAACACGGGGCCGGGGACTGCGGCGTCGAGCATTCCGTACCCAACGTATCCGGCGTGGAGGGGTTCGTGTCCGCTGCCTCCACCTGACACGAGGCCGACTTTCCCCGTGCGAGGTGCGTCTTTACGGGTGACAAATAAGGGGTCGGGGTTGACCTTCACATGCGCTGCATGCGCTAGGCCAAATCCTTCCACCGATTCATCGACAACTTTTTTGGGATCATTGATGAGCTTTTTCATGACGAAACCCTCCGATACACTCAGTGAAATTTCAGGCGTGCGAAAAATCCGCGCCTGTCCTGAACATTACCCGGCAGCCGAGGCCGTTGGTAGGTTCCCGGCTACAGGTTGCAGATCATCCGGGTGTTGCCGAGCGTATTTGGCTTGACCCTGGCCAAGTCAAGGAACTCCGCGATGCCTTCATCCGAGGAACGCAGCAGCTCCGAATAAACGGCTGGGTCCACCACGCTTTGATCCGCCATGACGGTGAAGCCATTTCCCAGGAAGAAGTCCACCTCGAACGTCAGGCAGAACACGCGGCTGACCCCCAGCAGCTGGGCATTTTGCCTCAGCTTTTCCACGAGCGCACGGCCCACCCCTTTGCCGCGCCACGCGCCGTCCGTGGCCAGTGTCCGGATTTCTGCAAGGTCTTCCCACATGACGTGCAGTGCCCCGCAGCCAACCACCTTCCCATCCACCTCGGCAATGAGGAACTCCTGGATGGACTCAAAGTAGGTGACGGACTCCTTGGAAATCAGGATTCGTTGTTCAGCCAGCGGGGCAACCAGGTCCTTGATGGCGTGGACGTCTGAGGTGCGGGCAGGGCGGAGGACAACGGACGGGGCAGGAGTATGAACAGTCACCGTTTCAGTCTATGACCCCTGCTACGTCATTTCCTTCATTCATCACACGCACAAACTTCCTCATTTTCCACTTGCCGCGCACCGTCGAAACTGGCCGAGGCGCCGGGGCCTCACGGAAGTGCTGGCTAGCTGGCCGAGAAGATACGCCGTTTTCGGTGATGACGGTGCCACCCTGCGCGCTGGCCGAAAGATACGCCAGTGTCGCCAGTTGGCCCCTTCATTGATGAAATCATGCCGCGTTGCCACTTCCGCGACACGGAGAAGGGCGCACAACCTGTGGGTTGTGCGCCCTTTTCCGTACTTTGCATCCGAGTTTCGCTGCTGCACCGCTGTGGCGCAGCCCCGCCTTATGCGGAAGCGGTGATGGCCTCAGGTACCTTTGGCTTGGCCTCGCCCACGAACGTGAACGTGGCTTCGTCGCCTTCGCCTTCAACATCGACCGTGATCATGTCCCCGTCCTTGAGTTCACCAAAAAGGATCTTCTCGGAGAGGTGGTCCTCGATCTCGCGCTGGATGGTGCGGCGCAACGGCCGGGCACCCATCGCGGGATCGTAGCCCTTGGTGGCGAGGAGAACCTTCGCTGCGGGTGAGAGCTCAATGCCCATGCCCTTGTCAGCGAGGCGGGTCTCCAAGCGCGCAACCATCAGGTCAACGATCTCGATGATCTCATCCTGGGTGAGCTGCGGGAACACCACCACGTCATCAACACGGTTCAAGAACTCGGGGCGGAAGTGCTGCTTGAGCTCTTCGGTGACCCGTGCCCGCATCCGGTTGTAGCCGGTTTGGGTGTCCGCACCGGACTGGAAGCCGGTGGCGATCGCCTTGGAGATGTCCCGCGTGCCCAGGTTGGTGGTCATGATGATGATGGTGTTCTTGAAGTCCACCACACGGCCCTGGCTGTCAGTCAGACGGCCGTCTTCCAGGATCTGCAACAAGGAGTTGAACAGGTCTGCGTGCGCCTTTTCAACCTCATCGAACAGCACCACGGAGAACGGGCGACGGCGGACCTTCTCGGTCAGCTGCCCGCCCTCTTCGTAGCCAACATAGCCGGGAGGCGCACCAAACAGACGTGAAACGGTGTGCTTCTCCGAGTACTCGGACATGTCAAGGGTGATCAGCGCATCTTCATCGCCGAACAAGAACTCGGCAAGTGCCTTGGCCAGCTCGGTCTTGCCAACGCCTGTGGGGCCGGCAAAAATGAACGAGCCACCGGGACGCTTGGGATCCTTCAGCCCTGAACGGGTGCGGCGGATGGCCTTCGAGATCGACTTGATGGCCTCATTCTGGCCAATCACACGTCGGTGGATCTCATCTTCCATCTTCAGCAGTCGCGTGGACTCGGCCTCGGTCAGCTTGAAGACAGGAATGCCGGTGGAGTTCGCCAGCACCTCGGCGATGAGTTCCTCATCCACCTCGGAGATTTCATCCAGGCCGCCAGTCTTCCACTGGCGCTCCTTCTCGGCCCGCGAAGCAATGAGCTTTTGCTCATCGTCACGCAGGGACGCGGCACCCTCGAAGTCCTGGGCGTCAATGGCGTCTTCCTTGCGCTTTTTCACAGCCGCAATTTCGCCGTCCATGGCCTTGAGCTCCGGCGGGGCCGTCATGCGGCGGATGCGCAGGCGCGCACCGGCCTCATCGATCAAGTCAATGGCCTTGTCCGGCAGGAACCGGTCGGAGATGTAGCGATCCGCCAGCGTTGCCGCCGCAGTCAGCGCACCGTCGGTGATGGAAACACGGTGGTGCGCCTCGTAGCGGTCACGCAGACCCTTGAGGATCTGAACCGTCTCCGCCACGGAGGGCTCCGGAACCTGGATGGGCTGGAAACGGCGTTCCAGTGCAGCATCCTTCTCAATGTGCTTGCGGTATTCGTCCAGCGTGGTGGCACCGATGGTCTGCAGCTCACCGCGGGCCAGCATGGGCTTCAGGATGGACGCAGCATCAATGGCACCTTCGGCGGCACCCGCACCAACGAGGGTGTGGATCTCGTCGATGAACAAAATAATGTCACCACGGGTACGGATTTCCTTCAGCACCTTTTTCAAGCGCTCTTCGAAGTCACCTCGGTACCGTGAACCGGCCACGAGCGATCCCAGGTCAAGGGTGTAGAGCTGCTTGTCCTTGATGGTTTCGGGCACGTCACCGCGCACAATTGCCTGCGCCAACCCTTCAACGACAGCGGTCTTGCCCACGCCTGGTTCACCAATGAGAACAGGGTTGTTCTTGGTGCGGCGGGAGAGGATCTGCATGACGCGTTCCATCTCATGCTCGCGCCCAATAACGGGGTCAAGCTTGTTTTCACGCGCAGCTTGGGTCAGGTTCCGGCCAAACTGGTCCAGCACCACGGATCCGGCAGGGGTGCCTTCGGGCTGGTTGCCCCCACTGGCGACCGGTTCCTTGCCCTGGTAGCCGGAGAGCAGCTGGATGACCTGCTGGCGCACACGGCCCAGGTCAGCTCCGAGCTTCACCAGCACCTGTGCGGCAACACCTTCGCCTTCACGGATCAGCCCGAGCAGGATGTGCTCGGTGCCAATGTAGTTGTGGCCCAGCTGCAGCGCCTCACGCAGGGAAAGTTCCAGAACTTTCTTGGCGCGCGGGGTGAACGGGATGTGCCCGCTGGGTGCCTGCTGCCCCTGCCCAATGATCTCCTGGACCTGTTCACGGACACCGTCCAGCGAAATGTTCAAGGACTCCAGTGCCTTGGCGGCAACGCCTTCACCCTCGTGGATGAGGCCGAGCAGGATGTGCTCTGTGCCAATGTAATTGTGGTTGAGCATGCGGGCCTCTTCTTGGGCCAGCACAACAACACGTCGGGCTCGGTCGGTAAATCGCTCAAACATTTCGCCACACTCCTTTTACTGCGTACTTTGATGCTACGCAGTGCCGGCCAGTCGTGGGGGCTTGTTCGCCACAGGGGAAATAGCAATACCTCGGCGCATGGTGCCTCCCTGGCATTAAAGTACGACGGCGGGACCCCCGTTGCGTGGAAGTCCCGCCGTAGCGCCGGGCTGCTCAGGCCCTAAGAATTACTGGGTTCTACCCCTGTGCTGCGTAGTAGGCGTCACGGATCTCGGCCTGAATACGGCCCCGTTCGTGTACTTCGTAGCCATTGTCACGGGCCCAGGCACGAATTTGTGCAACATCACTGCTGCCCTTCGGTGTGGACGGCCCGCGGCCGCGAACAGCCCTGCCACCAGCGCGGCGACCCGCACCAACATATTTGCTTAAGGCCTCACGCAATGCGTGCGCATTCTCGGCGGAAAGATCAATCTCGTAATTGATGCCATCAAGCCCAAAGATGACGTTCTCATCCGCCGGGCTCTGATCAATATCGTCAACGAGCGTGACGTGAATTTTCTGTGCCATGGGTGCTAATCGCCTCACATTCATTTGATGAATACAACACATCAAATTATGGTTCGAAAATGCATTCACGTCAAAGAAAGATTCACTTTCTCCTATTTAGGCCCCGTGCTCGCCATTCGATTCAGCATCATGTTCGGCCTGCGCCAACGCGTCACGCTCTGACCTGTCAGCATTAAATATTGCTTTCATGGCGAAGTAGAAAAGGGCTCCAACACCTATGGAAGGCAAGATAACCGCAATATATTCCATAACCTTGCCGCTCCTACTCGGGTTTCATCAAAGGAAAGAGAATGGCTTCACGGATACCCACACCCGTGAAAAGCATGACGAGGCGGTCAACACCCAGCCCCAGTCCGCCCATGGGCGGGGCGCCGTATTCCAGGGCTCGCAGGAAGTCCTCATCCAATTGCATGGCTTCAGGATCCCCGGCTGCTGCCGCCATGGACTGTTGGGTGAGACGATCACGCTGGATGACCGGGTCGATCAGCTCAGAAAATGCCGTGCCGGTTTCCCTGCCGTCAATAACCAGATCCCAGGCTTCGATCAAATTCGGCTTGTCCCGGTGTGGGCGTGCCAGCGGCTGGGCCGATGGCGGATAATCGCAAACAAACGTGGGTTGGATAAGTGTTGGTTCCACTATTTCACCGAATAGTTCGGTGACGAGCTTTTCTGCATCCCATGCCGGGTCAATTCCAACGTCATGCTTGAGCGCAATGTCACGCAATTGGTGAGCCGTGGTGTCAGGAGTGATTTCAACGCCCACGGCATCGGAAAGGCCCTTGTACACGGGCAGCCAGGGCCATTCCCCGTCGAGGTTGATTTCACCTCGTGCAGTTTCAATGACGCGTGAACCCGTGGCATCTGCTGCGGCAAGGATAATGCGCTGCATGGTCTTTGCCATCGTGAACTGGTCGCCATATGCTTCATAGGCTTCCAGCATGGTGAATTCCGGGCTGTGTGTTGAATCAACGCCCTCATTACGGAAAATCCGGCCAACTTCGAAGACTTTGTCCAGCCCGCCCACCACAGCGCGCTTGAGGTAGAGCTCAATGGCGATGCGCAGCGTCATTGGCTGGTCGAACGCGTTCAGGTGTGTGTGGAACGGGCGTGCTGAGGCGCCGCCGTGAACCAGCTGCAGGATGGGTGTTTCCAGCTCAATGTAGTCTTCACCGTGCAAGGTGTCTCTGATGGCTTTCACGATCGCGGACCGGGTCTTGACCTGTTCGCGGGCTCCTTCGCGGACAATCAAGTCCACGTAGCGTTGGCGCACGCGCGTTTCCTCGGAGAGTTCCGCGTGCAGCACAGGCAGCGGGCGCAGCGCCTTGGCAGCCATGGACCAGTGCGTTGCCATGATGGAGAGCTCACCAGTGCGGGAGCTGATCACCTCACCCTGGATGAAAACATGGTCGCCCAAGTCAACGAGGGCTTTCCAGTCAGCCAAGGGCTCTTCGCCAACATTGGCCAGTGAGAGCATGATCTGCAAGCGCGTGCCAGCCCCGGATTGCATCGTGGCAAAGCACAGCTTGCCCTTGTTGCGGACAAACACCACGCGGCCGCTGACGCCGACAATGTCACCTGTGGCGGTGTCGGCTTCCAGCTCCGGATACTTGGCCCTGATTTCTTCCAGTGTGTGGGTCCGAGCCACACCCACCGGGTAGGCCTGTTCGCCTCGTTCGAGCAATTTGGCACGCTTGTCCAAGCGGACGAGCATTTGCTCCGAGGCGTCACTGGTTTCAGGGGTCAGGGTATTTTCTGCGCTCACGAGATACTAGTTTAGAGGGTGAATCTGAGTGAACCCTCCGTGCGGTGAACCTCGGGTACAAAAATGCCACGCACCGCCTTCGTGACGATTCCGAATACTCGAGCTCTAGACGTAAGTCTGTTCCCGGTGCAACACTGGCTGTCACGACAGCCCCGGAAACCTGTCCGGGAGCGGCCCTCGAAGACGTGGAGAAAAATTGAACCCGTTCCCAGCCTCACAACCCGACGACTCAGGCTCCCACCATGGAGCTGAAGCTCGTAAGATCATCCTGGACTGCGACCCTGGCCACGACGACGCCGTCGCGCTTCTGTTGGCGCACGGCAATCCGAACATCGAGCTGCTGGCCGTGACCACCGTGGTGGGCAACCAGACACTTGAAAAGGTCACCCGGAACGCCTTGGTTGTGGCAACGATCGCTGGTATCACCGGGGTCCCGTTCGCCGCGGGCTGCGACCGTCCGCTCGTGCGGAGCATCGAAAACGCCCCGGACATCCACGGAGAATCCGGCATGGACGGCCCGGAACAGCCCGAGCCGACCATCACGCTGGACCCACGCCACGCCGTCGACCTGATCATTGACACGATCATGGCGCACGAACCCGGCTCCGTGACCTTGGTGCCGACGGCAGGGCTGACCAACATTGCCATGGCTGCCCGCAAGGAACCGCGCATTGTGGAGCGCGTGCGCGAAGTTGTGCTCATGGGCGGCGGCTACCATGTGGGCAACTGGAGCCCCGTGGCGGAATTCAACATCAAAATTGATCCCGAGGCAGCGCACATCGTGTTCAACGCCGGATGGGAGGTTGTCATGGTCGGCCTCGATTTGACCCACCAGGCACTGGCCACCCCGGAGGTCGTCGCCGCCATCGAAGCCGTGGGGACAAAGCCGGCCAAGTTTGTCATGGAGCTCATGGAGTTCTTCACCAAGACATATAAGGACGCCCAGGGCTTTGACTACCCGCCGGTCCACGACCCATGCGCCGTCGCATATGTGATTGACCCAACCGTCATGACCACCCAAAAGGTGCCGGTGGACATCGAACTCACAGGCACCCTGACCCTTGGCATGACGGTGGCGGACTTCCGTGCCGCCCCACCGGCGGACTGCCATACGTCGGTGGCCGTGAAGCTCGACCACGAGAAGTTCTGGAACCTCGTCACCGACGCGCTGGTGCGGATCGGCGAGGTGGACCCGTGAGCAGGATCGGGACAAACACGACGTCGAAGGCGGCGAGCGTCACAGCGCTGATGACGGCCCTGCTGACCGCCTGCATCGCGTTCCAGCTCAATGCTTCCATGCTCAGCCCCGCCCTGGTCATCATGGGCGAGGAACTGAACACCGATCAGGCCATGATCGGTTTGTCGCAGACCTGGTTCTTCACGGCTGCGGCCCTGTTCTCGCTGTTTCTGCCACGGCTCAGCGACATCATCGGACGTAAGAAAGTGCTTGTCGGCATGATGCTGCTGATGGCGGCAGGCTCCATCATCTCAGCCGTCGCCCCCGACGTTTCCTGGCTGTTCGTGGGACGCATCATCCAAGGTGTCAGCGGGCCCACCGTGCCGCTGGCCTTGATCATGCTGCGCTCAGAAGTCAGCGACGCAAAGAAATACGGCGCCCTGATGGGCCTGCTCACGGCGGTCAACGGCGGCATCGCCGGAATCGACTCATTTGTGGGCGGCTTCATGGCACAGAACTACGGTTTCCGGAGTATTTTCTGGCTCATGGTGGTCCTTGGTGTGATCGCCGCACTACTAATTGTCTTCCTCGCCCGTGAGTCGAAGCCCAGCGCCGGAACGCAAATGGACTGGTGGGGCGTGCTGTTCATCGTTGTGGCCGTCGGTGCGCTGCTGACGGCGCTCAACGAGGCCACCGCACTGCTCGGTGCATTCTCCGGTGGCACGCTGATGATCACGATCGCACTGGCCGTGCTCGCCGCCGTCGCATTCGTCTTGTTCTGGAAGACACAGCAGCGCTCCAGGCACCCCATGGTGGAAATCAGGCACCTGCGCCAGCGCGCCACCTGGGCCACGCTGCTGACCACGACCTTGGCCATGACCGGCATCTTCGCCGTCATCAACGGGATCGTGCCGGCATTTGTGCAGGCCGCGGACCCAGGGTTCGGCCTCGGTGCTACTGAGATGGCGCTGCTGATTTTGACTCCGTATGCGCTGCTTGGCTGGCTGTTCGGACCCTTCAGCGGGCGGCTGGCACCCGTGTTCGGCTACACACGCGTGCTGCGGATCGGCCTGGCCGGATCCATTGTGGCTTTGGCGGTAATCGGCTTCTTCGGCCTGCACAGCCTGCCGCTGATGATCACCGGTGCCGTACTGTTGGGCATCATGTACGCCGGAACAGTCAACATCATGCTCAATGGCCTGGGCGTGGTTCACTCCCCCGAAGGCAACCCGGGTTTCCTGCCAGGCATGAACGCCGGAGCCTTCAACCTTGGCGCCGGGCTGAGCTTCCTGGTGCTGCCTGCCATTCTGGTTGCCACCACGTCCTCGGGTGTGGTCGCGTCCTACACCACGGTGGTGGTCGTGGCATTGGTAGTGACCGCACTGGCCCTGCTGGCCTCAACTCTTATCCCCAAGCCGGTCAGCGCAGAGGTGGCAGCATGAGCAGCCAGGAAACACCGGGTACACGGGATACCCCACGGCGGATTGTTGTGGCGGGTTCACTCAACGCCGATCTGACCATCTACTGCGAGCGCCTGCCCCTACCTGGCGAGACGCTCCACGGCAGCTCCTTCGCCGTCAACCCGGGTGGTAAGAGCGCAAACCAAGCCGTAGCTGCTGGCAGGCTGGGCGGAAACGTAATGCTGATCGGCGCAGTGGGCAATGACCCAAACGGTGACATGTTGCTTGCGTCCACGTCCGGCGCTGGCGTGGACGTCAGCCATGTCCGCCGCGTCGAGGAGCCAACGGGAGTCGCGGTCATTTCGGTGGAGGACAGCGGCGAGAACAGCATCATCATCTCCGCTGGCGCCAACGGCACCCTGACCGCCAACGCCATTGACCCCGCCTTGTTCGAAGGTGCCGGCGTCGTCTGCCTGTGCTTGGAAGTTCCTCCGGAGACGGTCCTTGCTGCAGCGCAGGCCGGGGCCGACGCCGGTGCAACAGTGCTGCTCAACCTGTCCCCTTACGCCACGATCGCGGAAAAACTGGCCCGCCTGACGGGCGTGCTGCTCGTCAACTCCCACGAAGCCTCACAGTTTCTTGGCGGGCGGGCCATGCCATCCTCCGACGCACCTGCCTCCGATTGGTTGGCTGCGGTGGAACAATTTGCCGGCCGTGGCCTGGCCAAGGTCCTGGTGACGCTGGGTTCTGCCGGCTCTATGGTGCTTGATTCGACCAACACTGACGAGCCGGCGGTGTGGATCGCTCCCACAAAGGTGAACGCCGTGGACACGACAGGTGCCGGGGACGCGTTCACCGGTTCGGTCGCAGCACGCCTGGCTGCTGGCGATTCCTTGGTGGAGGCTGCCCGCTATGCGTCCGTGGCGGCAGCACTGGCCACCACCAAAAAGGGAACCCAAGCCGCCTACCCGAGCGCAGCTGAAGTTGAGGCGGCCGGGTAAGCGGTGGAGTGCACTACCCGAGCAGCATGTTGTCGATGAGGCGCACCGGCCCCACCTTCGCCGCGATGAGCACCAACGCTTCGCCGGTGAAGGGGGTGTCCTGGCAGTTTTCAGCCCGTACGGCCAGGGTTCGCGGGTCCACCACTTCCAGGTAGTCCAGTTCCACGCCGGGGGCGCTGCGCACCAGCTCTTCAGCAGAAGCCGTGTCGAGGGGTTCGTGAGCGTCCGCGCGCCTCTTGAGCAGCCGCAGTGCACGGGAAAGAACTAGGGCAGAGTCGCGCTCCTCGGCGGACAGGAAGCGGTTGCGGCTCGACAGTGCCAAGCCGTCTTCGTCCCTGACGATCGGCACGGCCACAATTTCCACCGGAAAGTTCAACTCCGCCACCATGGCACGGACAAGGGCCAGTTGTTGGGCGTCCTTCTGGCCGAAGTAGGCCCGGTAGGAGGGTCGGCCGGCAGTGTCGGGCGCAGCCAATCCAGTCTCCGGCATGCCGACGTGCAGCAGTTTGGCGACGACGGTCAAGGCCCCGTCAAAGTGTCCCGGACGCGAGGCGCCCTCATACATTTCCCCCGCCTTGCCGGCCGTGATCCTGACGGACGGCTCTCCGTTCGGGTACATTTGCGCCACATCAGGGGCGAACATGAAATCAACGCCGGCCTGCTCCAGCAGTGCCAAATCCGCATCAGTGCTGCGGGGGTAGCGGGCCAGGTCCTCAGGGTCACCGAATTGCAATGGGTTGATGAAGACGGTGGCCACCACCACGGAGTTTTCTGCGACGGCGGCCCGGGCAAGCTCAGCGTGCCCGGCGTGGAGGGCACCCATGGTGGGCACGAGCCCCAACGTCCCGGCGGGTTTCCGCTGACTGGCGGCTTCACCAGGGACCGTCTCCTGCGCGGCACGCTGTCGCAGCAAGGCCGCCGTTGCAGCCTGTAGCTCGGCAATGCTGCTCACCAATGCAATGCTCATGGTCTTCCGCTCTCTTTGTTCTTATCACTCACGCCGTCACCTGGACTAGCTCAACCTTAGGCGCCGTTGGACGCCTTGGGGGCTTCGCCGTCGTCGTTGGCCAGGGCAGCCTGAACACTCAGGTATGCCTCGGCGGAAAGCATCCTACGGCGCGCAGCCCGGGTGGCAGTTGCCGCTGACATGGCCAAATAGGCTTCAAGGACATCTGCGGACCCCGTGTCCAGGGAGTGCTCGCGCAGGGCAGCGGAATGGGCGGCCACCGTGCCGGCATCACCGCGGGCCACCGGGCCCGTGAGTGCCGACTCCCCCGACGTGAGCGCGTTTTCCAAGGAGGCACGCAGCAGCGGGCCCAGCACTTGGTGGGGTGATTCCACGCCAATGTCACCGAGAATTTGGGCCGCCTGCGCCACGAGTGTGACGAGGTGGTTTGCCGAATGGGCCAGGGCCGCGTGGTACAGGACACGGTCGGCCTCCGCAATGACCACCGGTTCCGCGCCCATCTCCACCACCAGGGCCTGGGCAATGGGCAGCATGGCAGGCTCGGCCGTGACGCCGAAGCAGCAGTCGGTGAGCCGGGACAAATCAAGGCTCATGCCGGTGAACGTCATGGCCGGGTGCAGGGCCAGCGGAATTCCCCCAGCAGCCTTGACCGGGGCCAGCACGCCGGTACCGAAGCGCCCGGAGGTGTGGGCCACCAACTGCCCCACCTGCCACGCGCCCATCGAGCCCAACCCGGAGACCAACTCAGGCAACACGTCATCCGGGACGGCAAGCAGGACCAGTTCGGCCCTTTCCACAATGTCCGACACTTCAAGGACGGGAACTCCCGGCAGCAGGAGCTCAGCACGTTCCCTGGAGGCCTCGGAGACGGCGGAAACCCCGACGACGGCGTGCCCGCACGCGCGCAGGGCGGCACCAAGGACGGCGCCGACCTTGCCGGCACCAATAATTCCGATACCCAGTCGGCCCGGCTTAATCGCCATGATCTTGCTCCTGTGTGGGTTGTTGTTGCGGGGTCTGGACGGGATCGATCACCGACGGGGCAGGCTCGATTACGGGGCCAGCGTCCGGCGCCAGCCATTTTTCCTTGCGATGGATACGGCGGGCCGTGGCGGCGCGTGCGGCTTGTTCAGCGAACAGCCGCTTCCCGTTCTCCACGGACAAGTGGTGCACCAGCGGACGCACGGGTCCTACGGTTGAGTGCAGTTCGAAGTCCACCAGCCCCAAAGCCGCCATGAGCGGTCCTTGGCGCAGTCTCAGCGACTGGGTGCGTTCATGGGGCACCACCTGAAGGTTGCGGAAAATCACACCGTGTCGGCAGAGCAGGGCCGTGTCGGTGGCACGGAACGCATTGTGGCGCCAGGCAAGGGGGTCGATCCACCGAGCCGAGCGCGGTGAGTGGACGAATCCTTCCGCGTTCCCGGGACCTCGCAGCCCTGCGATAAACACGGCAAACGGATTTTCCACTCCGGGATCCGGGAAGACCAGGCCCAACACGGCCATGACTTCATCAAGGGTGCCCACCGGAAGCAGCACGGTGCGGGATCCATGACCGGAGGAATCCGCGCCGTACCCTGCCACATTGATGTGTACCCGGTACCAGCCAAGGAGTCGCCACAATGGGCCCTGGCTGATACCCACCGCTTGGACTCTTCCAGGGGGGATGGTCTGCGCACGGGTCTCGAGCATGCCGTAGTACAGCCGCACACCGTCGGGGGAAAGGGCCACACGAAAGTTGAAGTCCCCTGTGATGGTTTTCCAGTAGCTGGCGCCAACGCCGATAAAGATCGGAACCCCTGCCACCAGGATGGCTGGTTCTCCGCTCCAGCGCACCGCCACCACTCCGGCCACCACCACGCACAGAGCAAAAATCGTTGTACTGCCAAGGAACGCCGCAGCAATGATCCGGCCCGGTTTCAGCGCCAGGACATGCGTTTCCGGCGCCTCGTGCACCTGCCCCGGCGAGGCAGGGTCAGCTACGGCCCCCGACGCCCTGGCAAGAATGGCTGCCCGCAGCCGCTGTGCCTCCCCCAGCTTAAGAAAGGAAAGTTTCAGCGCCGACTTCCCGCCGTCGGCCACTTCAAACTTCAGCTCGGCAAGCCCAAAAACGCGCGCAACCAACGGCTGAACCACGTCAATCGCCTGAACCCTGTCGATACGAGCTCTGCGCTGTTGCCTGAATACAACACCCGAGTTGATGTGCACGTGCTCGTCGGTGACCTGGTAGCGCGTGAACCGCCAGGACAGGAAAAAGGCCAGCCCAAAAATGACGACGGCGGCGCCCACCACTGCGAGGATGACAAGTGCCGGGGCGCCTGCGGTCTGCGCCAGGGAACCGGGGTTGCCGTCCCAGCCGCCGGAAAAGACGCTTTCAAGGGAGTTGCGGCCAAAGATGAACACCACGGCGGCCACGGCGACCCAGCCACGAACCAGCGGGGAAACCGGGTGCACACGGTGCCAGGTGTGTTCGTCGTCGGTGTGGAAGCCCACGTTGGCCCCGGACTGCTCTTGGGCCATATCCCCGTTCACACCTTCATCTTTCACAGGCCGGCCAATTTCGCCTCACCGCGGGCTGATAGCTGTTCGCGCAATCGGGCGGCTTCGGCTGCCGACAGTCCGTTGAGCATTGCGTTCGTGCCGGGCGATGCCGTGTGCAGGTGGATGGTGCTCAGCCCCAGCATGCGCTCCAGCGGGCCCATCGTGACGTCGACGTACTGCATGCGTCCATACGGGACCACCATGATGCGGTGGAACATGATGCCGCCGCGGATCAGCAGGTCGTCGTCGCGCTCTGCGTAGCCGATGGCCCGCACCTGACGCGGGATGAGGATCATTTCCCACATGATGGAAAGTACGACGACGGCTGGCAGGCCCCAGGCGAGCCAGGCGGGGTAGCCGCTCCACACGTCCGTGAGCCGCAGGATGAGGGGCACGGTGGTGATGGCTAGAAAGATCAGCCCCGTCAGTCCGCGTTCAACGAAGCGTGCTGTGATGAGCTTCTCAGATACGCGCAGGAACACCACGTCCCCGGGGTCGATGGCGCTGCTGTGTTGGCTACGCAAATTCTTCCTCCCCATGGCCTTCACGCTTGGTCCGCGGTTTCGTGGTGGGTTCGTTGTCTTCCGGCGGCAACTTGCAAAAACGTTCCACGACGACGCCCACCACCACCATGACCACGCCTCCTGCCATGAGCGCAACCATCTGCCAGATCACTCCGAGGTCGGTGCGCAGGGCGATGGTGGGGATTTGGTCCAGCAGGATCCCGGCGTGCCAGCCGAACAGCACGGCACCGGCATAGGCGCAGGCTTGGGCCAACACCACCGTGCGGGCAGCCAAAAGCGGGTCAAGGACCTTGTCTCGCTTGCCGTCGCGCCACCGGCGGACCTTCAGTCCCAGCACCAGGCAGACAACAGCTATCAGCCCCATGGTGATCAAGGAGCTGAACGGCAAAACCGGCAGCGCAAGCCTACCGCGGGAGGTGAGCTCGGTGGCCACCCACCCGATGGCGGCCGTGCCAATAACCACGGCAGCCAACCATGCAGGCCTGACGGTCCGCATTGTGCTTTTCATTGCTGCCTCATCGATTCGAATTGGGACTACATATTCAACCGTACTGGTTTTTTACCAGTTTGGAATTGCCGCACACCGGTTGTTCTTGGCGCGTCTTTAAGGTGCCTGCGGCAACGGCACATCTTGAACGTGGCTGATGCCTGCCATGTCAGCTGCGGCCGCGGCCAACTCGGACACCGGCTTCCCTGCCAACATGGCGTGTGGGTCCATGAGTGACCACGGGTACAGCACAAAGGCGCGTTCCGCGGCGCGCGGGTGCGGCAGTGTCAAGACCGGGTCAGCACTGACAACGGACCCATAAACGATGATGTCAACATCCAGGGTGCGGGCCCCCCAGCGAACGGCGCGAGTCCGGTGGTGCGCCTGCTCCACGGATTGGCAATGGACCAAAAGTTCCATGGCTGAGAGTGTCGTATCCACGGCAATGACCATGTTCAGGAAGTCCGGCTGGCCCACGGGACCGCCCACAGGTTTCGTGGTGATGACCGGGGAGACGTTCAGCAAGCGCACTTCGGGGCAATCCACCAACTCGGCCACTGCGCTTTGCAACGTCCCTTCCCGCTCACCAAGATTGCTTCCCAGCGCCAGAATGGCCCGGGTCAACGGGCGCGCAACACTCACGCTGCGCACGCGTTTTCACGAGACCTGAAAATGGTGATGCTCACATCGCCAAATGGCACCTGGATGGGCGCCTTGGGTTTGTGAACCGTGACTTCCACGGCTTTCAGCACGGGGTAGTCCGCCAAGATCTTCTCCGCCATGCGAACGCTCAGTGTTTCGATCAGGTCAAAGGCGTCCCCTGTCACCATGGACACGATGGTCTCCGCCACGGCGCCGTAGTTTGCCGTTAGTGCCAGATCGTCAGTTGCGGCGGCTGCACCCACATCAAGGTGCAGAACCGCGTCGGTGATGAACGGCTGACCATCACGTTTTTCGTGCGCAAACACTCCGTGGTAGCCAATCGCAGTAACGCCCTTGAGCGTGATCAGATCCTCCCGGCTCACTGCGCGTCCTGTCCGGTCAGTTCGTCACCCTGGGCAGCCAGCAGCCGGGCATCACGGTTTTTCTTGCCCAGCAGCAACCTGGCCGCAACCTTGGCAGCATCAAGGCTCGCGCCGACGTCGTGCACCCGAACGCCCCACACGCCCTGCGCAGCGATGAGAGCCGTCGTGGCAGAGGTCGCGTCGTCGCGTTCCTTGGGGGCCGCGGCCTTGCCTGCACTTGTCAACAGTGAGCCAAGGAAGCGTTTGCGTGAGGTCCCCACCAAAATTTTGTTGCCCATGTCAGCGACCTGGTAGAGGTTTGCCAGCAACTCCCAGTTTTGATCGGCATTCTTGGAGAAACCGATGCCGGGATCAAGAATCAGGTTCTCCGGCAAAACTCCTGCCGCATAGAACCTTTCACGCACCTGGGCGAGCTCGCTCACCACTTCCTGAACCACGTCCGTGTACTGCGTCAACGAGTCCATGGAGCGTGAGTCACCGCGGCTGTGCATCAACACATACGGAACCTTGCGCTCAGCAACCAGGGCAATCATGTCGGGGTGGACGTTGGCGCCGGAGACGTCGTTGACCAGCCCGGCGCCTGCATCGATGGCCAAAGCAGCCGTGGAGGCATGGCGGGTGTCAACGCTAACCAGCGCACCGGCCTTGGCCAAGGTCGAAATGACCGGCAGGATGCGCCGTTGCTCTTCAGCTTCGTCAACGTACTCGGCACCTGGGCGCGTGGATTCCCCGCCGACGTCGATGATGTCTGCCCCGCCGTAGTACATGCGCAACCCGTGGGCAATGGCCGTTTCGGTGGAATCGTACTCGCCACCATCACTGAAGGAGTCGGGGGTGCAATTCAAGATCCCCATGACAACGGTGCGGTCTTTGGGCAGGGTTTCAAAGCTGGCCATTGACTTGCGTGCCCGAAGGACGGGCAGGGGTGAGGTGGCGGGGCCTGTTCCGGGTGCTGCAGCGAGGGAATCCATGGTGTGTTTGTTACCTTCCGAGAATCAAGCTCATGGCTTCGGCCCGTGTTGCAGGCTCGTGAAGCAGGCCACGCACAGCACTTGTGACTGTTTTGGCCCCTGGTTTGCGCACGCCCCTCATGGACATGCACATGTGTTCACACTCGATGACAACAATGGCCCCTCGAGGTCTCAGATGCTTCATCAAGGCATCGGCGACCTGGCTGGTGAGCCGTTCCTGCACCTGCGGGCGCTTGGCGAAAATATCCACCAGTCGCGCCAACTTGCTCAGTCCTGTGACCATGCCTTCTTCTGACGGGATATAACCAACATGGGCGAAGCCGTGGAACGGCACCAGGTGATGTTCACATGTTGAATAGAACGGGATGTCCTTGACCAAGACCATTTCTTCGTGGGCAATATCAAAAGTGACACCTAGTACGTCCGCCGGGTCTTCGTGGAGGCCGGAAAAAACTTCTTTGTAGGCCTTCGCCACGCGTTTGGGCGTGTCAACCAGCCCGCTGCGATCAGGGTCCTCGCCTATAGCCAGCAGGATCTCGCGGACCGCCGCCTCAATGCGCGGCAGGTCCACTAGCGGCTCCTGCGCCGAACGGGCGGCACCTGAAGTGCTGCCCTGCCCCAACCCGGCTTCTTCGTCGTAATCAGTCACGGTGCCAATCCTATCTTTCGATTATTGCTGGCCGGGCAGCTGCGGGGCGTCACCCTTGCCCAAGTCGAGGCCCGGCTGGGCGCCCGGAGCGTCCAGTTCGCCACCCAAGTTGGCGCTGGCAAGCTGGTCCTGGGGATCAACATTTTCCGGAGCGGGCTTCCCTGCCTCAGCAGCCTCGCGCCGCTCCTTGTCCGTGATGACAGGAGGCAGGTCAGAGACCGGACGGCTCTCCTTGGACAGCCAGACCTTGCGCTGGGCGGGACGGCGCAACCCGACGAAGATTTCGGCAATCTCCGCCTGGTTCAACGTTTCGCGTTCAAGCAGTTCAAGGGCCAGACGGTCCAGGATGTCGCGGTTGACGATGAGCGCCTCATAGGCGTCGTCGTGGGCCTGGTCGATGAGCTTGCGCACCTCTTCATCCACCACCGCAGCGACGGACTCCGAGTAGTCCCTGTCATGCCCGGCACTGGCACCCAGGAAGGGTTCACCGCCGCTGGAACCAAGCTTGACGGCGCCGATGCGCTCGCTCATGCCGTACTGGGTGACCATGGCACGGGCAGTGCCGGTGGCCTTCTCAATGTCGTTGGAGGCACCGGTGGAGGGATCGTGGAAGACGATTTCCTCGGCTACGCGTCCACCCATGGCGTAGGCCATCTGGTCAAGCAGCTCATTGCGGGTGATCGAGTACTTGTCATCCTCCGGAACCACCATGGTGTACCCCAATGCACGGCCACGGGGCAGGATGGTGATCTTGGTGACGGGGGCCGTATTGTGCATGGCCGCAGCCACCAGCGCGTGCCCACCCTCGTGGTACGCAGTGATCTTGCGCTCAAGTTCCTTCATGACGCGGGTGCGCTTCTGCGGACCGGCCATGACACGGTCAATGGACTCGTCCAGTGCACGGTCATCAATGAGCTGGGCGTTGGAGCGTGCTGTCAACAATGCTGCTTCGTTGAGTACGTTGGCCAGGTCGGCACCGGTGTAGCCGGGGGTCTTCTTGGCGACGGCGTTCAGGTCCACGCCGGGCGCCATGGGCTTTCCCTTGGCGTGCACTTCCAGGATCTGCTGGCGACCCAGACGGTCAGGGGCTTCCACCGGGATTTGGCGGTCGAAACGGCCGGGGCGCAGCAGTGCCGGGTCAAGGACGTCCGGTCGGTTGGTCGCGGCGATCAGGATGACGTTGGTTTTGACATCAAAACCATCCATTTCCACCAGCAGCTGGTTGAGGGTCTGCTCGCGTTCGTCGTTGCCACCGCCAATGCCGGCGCCACGGTGACGGCCGACGGCGTCGATCTCGTCAACAAAAATGATGGCAGGGGAATTCGCCTTGGCCTGCTCGAACAGGTCGCGGACGCGGGAGGCGCCCACACCGACGAACATTTCCACAAAGTCGGAACCGGAGATGGAGTAGAACGGCACGTCGGCCTCACCTGCGACGGCGCGGGCCAGCAGTGTCTTGCCTGTCCCGGGAGGGCCGTACAGCAGTACACCCTTGGGGATCTTCGCGCCGACGGCCGTGAACTTTGCCGGGTTCTGCAGGAAGTCCTTGATTTCGTGGAGTTCCTCAACGGCCTCATCCGCGCCAGCCACGTCATTGAACGTCACCTGCGGGTGGTCCTTGGTGAGCAGCTTCGCCTTGGACTTGCCGAACTGCATGACCTTGTTGCCACCGCCTTGCATGCGGGAGAACAGGAACCAGAAAATGAGCCCGATCAGCACAAATGGGATCAGCAGCGAGAAGATGCTGGACCAGAAGTTATTGGAGGCTGGCTGGTCATCGAAGGACTTCAGCTTGGCATTGTCAATGGCGTCGACCATGGTCGTTGCGCGGTAGCCACCAAAGAAGAACTCGACGTTCTTGCCCGCCTTTTGACCCTCGGGGCTCGTGTAGTCGTCCTTCAGGACCATGTCCACGCGGCCTTCGGAGCCAAAGATCTTGGCTGAGACAACCTTGTCACTGTTGAGCAGACCCAGGGCTTCCGAGGTGCCGATACGACTGGTACCCGTCCCGGTCAAGGTGAAGAGGCCGGCTCCAATGAGCACAACCACCACAATGATCCATATAAATGGACCCTTGAAGAGTTTTTTGACTTTCATGTGTTCGAGGCCAGGCCTCGTCCCTCCCGCTCAACCAATTCAAACCTGTACAGGACGCATGCCACACGCCCCCGGGTAATAGCATTACACCGTTCGCCTTGCTACACGTACGGGACTGGCCTTTAGTTCCCTGAGGGCATAACGAATTCCCCCAAGATGACGCATTGAACGCGAGGTCTGCGCCGAGGTCGGTATTTTTTGTAGGCGACGTAAAGGAGACCCCAAAGGCCGTTAGCGGCCGACGGGGCGGATAGTCGCCGGAAAAATGCCGACCACGGCGATTCCAGCGCCGCTGCGTCCGGGCGGGTGTTACTCGTAAATGTGCGGGGCCAGGGTGCCGATGAAGTCCAGGTTGCGGTACTTCTCGTCGAAGTCGAGACCATAGCCAACAACAAATTCACTCGGGATCTCGTAGCCGACGTACTTGACGTCGATTTCGACCTTTGCCGCTGCGGGCTTGCGCAACAGGGTGCAGATTTCCACCGATGCCGGTCCGCGCGACATCAGGTTTGCGCGCAGCCAAGACAGGGTCAGGCCTGAGTCGATGATGTCCTCGACAATGAGCACGTGCTTGCCCATCAAATCAGTTTCCAGGTCCTTCAGGATCCGCACAACACCGGAGGACTGGGTACCGGAACCGTAGGAGGATACTGCCATCCAGTCCATGGTGACGTGGCTGTGCAGAGCTCGGGAAAGGTCCGCCATGACCATGACAGCGCCCTTGAGTACACCGACGAGCAGAACGTCGCGGCCTTCGTAGTCGGCATCAATTTGCGCGGCCAGTTCGGCGACGCGCGTCTGGATTTCTTCCTTGGTATACAGAACGTGCTTTAGATCGGCTTGGACGTCTTGTGAATCCACCCATGGCTCCTGTTTTTGAAGGTTGGTACTGGTTGAAATGCTGCTTGGCGCCTACGTGCTGCGTCTAAGAACAAGCTTCCCATAGCTACGGCTCTCTTGGGGAACAACTTGATTTCGGGAAATCCGCCAGGCGCTGACTTTCCCGGCCAGTTGCACGGGCCCTGCAGAACCTTTCCTAGCGAGCAGATTTTCTGCTGATCCGAGCCTTTCGAGGCTTGGCTGCACTCCTCCAAGTTCGACGGCGGCCAGCGCCAACACTCGCATCCTCAGCGCAGGCGGGAGTCCCCTCAGCGCGTCTTCGGCGAGCGCAATCTCGCGCGGTGCAGGGTTCAGGGCGCTGGTTTCCACACCATTTTCCGCTTTATTTTCGGCGGAGTTCGCAGCAGAATTTCCGGTGGAACGTTCAGCCAGTTTCTCGTATTCAGCGGCGGCGAGCTGGTCTAGACAATCAGCATCGTGGCCCAGGATACTGGCCGAGCGGGCCAACGATTCGGCAATGCCCGGGCCCAATTCGCGGCCCAGGAACGGCAGGACGTTTTGCCTGACCCGAACCCGCAGGTAGGTGTTGTCCTGGTTGGTTGGGTCGTGCCAGGGTTCCAACTCAAGAGCGTCACATATGGCCAATGTCTCATCGCGGCGCAACCGCAGGAAAGGGCGCAGGTACATGCCACGGCGTTCGCGCATGCCGGCAAGGGAGCGGGTGCCGGAACCGCGTGCCAAGCCCAACAGCACCGATTCGGCTTGATCGTCAAGGGTGTGGCCCAGCAGCACATTCCGGGCACCGAGCTCCAGCGCCGTCGCATCAAGTGCGGCAAAGCGCGCCGCTCGGGCCGCAGCTTCCGGGCCAACGCCGTCGTCCTCCAGATCAACGGTACGGACCACCACAGGGCTGAGCCCCAACGAGCGCAGCTGTGCGGCGGCGGCTTGCGCCACCGCTGCGCTGCCATCTTGCATCTGGTGGTCAACAACCACGGCACCGACCCGCACCTCACCGCGCCGGGCGAAAAAGGCGCAGACGGCAGCCAGCGCCAGGGAATCAGGGCCACCACTGCAGCCGATGAGGATCAGCGGCGGATTTTCCACCACCCGATTCTTGCCCGTGGTTTTCAGCCCCAGCAGGTTCCCCACCATGGCGCGGGCCTTCCCTACCGTCGGGTCAAGGCGGCGGCGGGGCCGCCCGGCGGCAGTTTCCTGCCCCACCTACAGACCCATCCGTTCCACCCAGAGGCGTGCGTTGTGGATTTCCACCTCGGTGGGCAGGTTCTCGGCCTTGGTCCAAACATTGTTGAAACCATCCATGCCGACCACGTCCACAGCGTCGCGGACGAATTTGGCACCGTCACTGTATTGGCGCATTTTGGCGTCAAGACCCATGAGGTTTCGAATGAATTTTTCAATGATCCCGCGGTCCTTGCCCCTGCTGTTGAAACGCTGGCGGATGGTGCGCACCGTGGGAACAATGCTTTGGTCCACACCGTCCATGACCACATTCGCGTGGCCTTCAAGGAGGCTCATAACCGCTGTCAGGTGGGACAGGGCAGCCTTTTGCTCCGGATCCTGGAGTAGGTCCAGGACACCTCCGCGGGAGGTGTCGGCGCTGGTTTCCTTGTTGTTTGCATGCTTGCTGCCCAGCTGTTTGGCTGTTTGCAGCAGACGGTCGCCGAAGTTCTCCGAGTCGCCCACAAGCAGGGCGCCGAGCTTTTCGATCTCTGCCAGCATGTGGTGTCGCAGCCAGGGAGCGGCGGCAAATTGCACGCGGTGGGTCTGTTCGTGGAGGCACACCCACAGGCGGAAGTCCGCCGGATCGACCTTCAGCTCGCGTTCAACAGTGATGATGTTGGGGGCCACGAGCAGGAGCCGCCCGCCTGCGGTGTGTGGCTGGGAGGCCCGGGTAGGGGCCAGCGCGGCAAAGGGGTCGTATTGGCCCAGGACCTTGCTGGATAGAAACGCCAAGGCACCACCCAACTGGGCACCTGTGACCGTAGCACCAAAGGCGGCGCCTGCGCTGCCGGGCGCAGGCGTGTTCCCGGAGCCGCGGGCACCATGTGTGGCAGCCTGTTTGACGGCGAGGGCCTGCAAAATAGGGTCCATCATCACGGCGAAGCTCTGCGTATTGGCTTTTGCCCAGGAGGCCCTGTCCACAACAAGTACCTGGGAGTCGTGCAGGTTCCGGGCGGCCTCGAGTCGGCTGATTTCGTGCACATGGGGTACCGACCGCTCCGCCATGAGGTGCAGGTTTTCCACGGCAGCGGAAATTTCCGTACCCGAAAGAGCTGGGCCGGCAGGTGCAAGATTTGCCGCGGTGCGGGCGGCAAGTTCCCAGTTGACCATGTTTGACGGGGTTCGTGTGGTGGCTGCGGAACTGCTCTGCTTGGTCATGCTTCCATCAGATCACATATCACTGGCAGCCCGCTGACGCCGTCAGCTGAAGCATTCTCAGCTCAACGCCAACACGCTGGCAGCAGCATCAAGTACTGGGCGGGCGGCAATGCCGCCTCCTGTCAGCCCATTGCCCAGGATGGAAAAGACCAGCAATCTGCCATGGGAATTGATCACATAGCCGGACAGCGCCGAGACCCGGTTCAGGGAACCGGTCTTGGCACGCACCAGGCCGGCACCGCCAAGCGCCGGGGCCTTCGCGAAGCGATCCTCGAGGGAACCGGTGAGCCCGGCAATGGGCAACCCCGGCAGGGCTTGGCCAAGGTCCGCCGCCGGGTCGGCGAGCAATATCGAGAGCAATTGCACGAGCTGCCGGGGGCTGATCTGATTGCCTGCGGCCAGCCCGCAGTTGTCGGTGGTGGTGATGGTGTCCATGGGCAGCCCCAACCCGCCCAGAACCTCGCGCACAGCTTCCACCGCTCCGGCGCTGTCCGGTTCCAGGCCCAGCTTCACGGCCACCATGCGACCAAGGACTTCCGCCACATAATTGTCCGATTCAGCCAGCATGTAGCGCGCCTGTTCAGCGACGGTGGCCGACTCCACGGAGGCCAGCACCGTTCCGGGGCTCCCTGCCGCGGCCCCCGGGGAGGCCGCCGGGACCGCACCGCGGGTGATTTCCTCAGTGGTGGAGACCCCGGCATCTTCCAGTGCGTCTGCGAAAGCCTCCGCCACCGCAAGTGCTGAATCCTGCGGGCGCGGACCAGTCATGACACCGGGGCTTGTCCGGCCCGCGTACATCGCCATGGGGAAAATCGGTGCGATTTCTCCGGCGGCCACATCCTCCACGGCCCATCTTGGGTTGAGCGCAGGGCCTGTGAATATCCCGTCGTCAATGTTGATGCTGACAGGGCCCTTGCTTCCGGCGGTTGCAAGTGCTTGGGCAGTGTTGCGGGCGAGGTCGGCAAGTCCTGCATGCCCCATGGCCGAATGAGGTTCGCTCTCCCCTGCCGAGAGCATGGAGTCGCCACCGGCCAGCAGCACAATCTCGTTACTGCTCGCGCCGGCAATGGCCTGGGTGCTGAAACGTGTGCCGGACCCCAGCGTCTTCAATGCGGCACTGGCGGTAAGCAGTTTCAAGTTGGAGGCCGGGGTCCGGGCTGAACCGCCGTCTTGGGAAAACAGCTCCTTCCCGGTCAGCGCGTCGGCGACGTACATGCTGAACGTGCCTTCGCCGTCGAACGTCAGGGCGTTTTCCAACTCGGTGCTGAGCGTGGCGGCATCAGGCATTGGCGCGGTGTCAATCAGCGGTGTCACGCCAGAGATGCCGGCCAGGGCTGTTGGCGGTTGCTGGGCGGCAGGCAGCACTGCGACGGCGGCAGGATCCGTGGGCAGGAAAGCCGGAGCCAGCTCCAATCCCACGGGGACGCTGACGGCGGCTAGGGCGCAAATAAGCAACCCGCTCGTCACAACCTTTGACGTGCGTCCCATAAAACAGGCAAGTCCTTTGAAATATGCGGACCCTGCACGCAACAATCGGCAGGAGAGTCAGGGAAATACTACGCCTGGGGCATCAGGCGGGTTTTTAGCGCAACGAAAGCGCCTATATCCTCATACTAGACGGAACTATCGAGTGCAGCCCTGTCCGGCCGCGCACTAAACATCATGAGGAGCATAACGATGAAGCACGACGTCACCATCGAGATCCCCCGCGGATCACGCGTCAAATACGAAGTTGACCATGAGACCGGCCGCGTCCGCCTGGACCGCGTGCTGTTCACGTCCATGGCCTACCCCACGCACTACGGCTTCTTCGATGACACCCTCGGCGAAGACGGCGACCCGCTGGACGCCATGGTGCTCCTGCAGGACTTTGACCTGCACCCCGGCGTTGTGGTGGATGCCCGTCCCATCGCCGTGTTCAACATGACCGACGAGTCCGGTGGAGACGCCAAGGTTTTGTGCGTCGTTGACGACAAGCGCTTTGACCACATCCAGGAACTAACCGACGTTGACGAGTTCCTGATCAAGGAGATCGAGCACTTCTTCACCCGCTACAAGGATCTGGAACCGGGCAAGTGGGTCAAGGCCGAAGGTTGGGCCGACCGCGCAGCAGCAGAGGCCGAGCTAGAGGCTTCGATCAAGCGCTTTGCGGATACCGAGCACTAATCCCCGCGTGCCGGCCCAGTTCTGCCGGCAAGTTGAGGCACGACGGCGGCGCTCCCCTTTAGCGGGGAGCGCCGCTTTTGCATTTCCTGGAGACAGGCATCGCCCGGAGACCAAAATCCGGAGGCCCGCTGCTGGTCGGTCCCGAGATGTGGCACCTGACGCAGATTGACGACGTATCTGCCACAACTGGACAGATTCGAGTAGCAACGAGGAGAGAGGATCCTCTGCTCGTTGCTGGGCTGAGAACGGTCGGCTTACACCCCGGTGAATCCAAGACCACTGGTGATCTCGGCTTCGCAAAGAATCCGCTGGCTACGCGACGATAGTAAAGATTATGTAAGGTTCAGGGTTTTAGCGCCGTATGGCGACGGATTAGTAGACAC
>NZ_JAUNVV010000132.1:2794-4741 GCF_030540645.1 Arthrobacter sp. | reverse complement strand
TTGACGGACTGCTGCTGGTCACCCCGTACTACAACAAGCCCAGCCAGGCTGGCATCCAGGCTCACTTTGAGGCGATTGCGAACTCCACCGAACTGCCCGTCATGCTCTATGACATCCCCGGGCGCAGCGGAATTCCGATCACCACCGAAACCATCATCCGTCTGGCCGACCACCCGCGAATTACCGCGTTGAAGGACGCCAAGGCCGACTTCACCGAAACCAGCCGCGTGCTTGCCAACACGGATCTCGATGTCTACTCGGGCGACGACGGACTGACGCTTCCGCTGATGGCTGCCGGCGCCGTCGGACTTGTCAGTGTCAGCGCCCACATTGCCGCACCCGCGTTCCGCGCCCTCATTGATGCGGCCGCTGCCGGGGACTTCGCCACGGCCCGCAAGATCCACTTCGAGCTGGATCCGGTCATCCGGGCCGCAATGGGCCACGTCCAGGGCGCGGTGGCCATCAAGCAAATTCTCAAGTGGCAGGGATTCCTGTCCAACTCGGTGGTCCGGCTTCCCTTGGTGGAACCGGGCGAGGCCGAGATCGCCATGATCAAAGCTGACCTCGCGGAAGCTGGAATGGAAGTGTAGGCATGACCCAAATGACTGAGCCGGGGCTGCGGACTCCGCCGAGCCTGGACAAGGGCACGTTGCGGGTTGTTCCGCTGGGGGGCATTGGCGAGATCGGCCGCAACATGACCGTCTTTGAAATTGACGGCAAGCTGCTCATCGTCGACTGCGGGGTGCTGTTTCCGGAAGAGGACCAGCCCGGCGTTGACGTGATATTGCCCGACTTCTCCTACATCAAGGACCGGCTCGACGACGTGGTGGGCGTAGTGCTCACGCACGGGCACGAAGACCACATTGGCGCCGTCCCGTACCTGCTGCGCCTGCGCAACGACATTCCCTTGATCGGCTCGCAACTGACTCTGGCGTTCGTTGAAGCGAAGCTCATGGAGCACCGCATCAAGCCCTGGACGCTGACCGTCAAGGAGGGCCAGGTTGAACAGCTGGGCCCGTTCCAGTGTGAATTCATTGCCGTCAACCATTCCATTCCGGACGCCATGGCCGTGTTCCTGCGTACCGAGGGCGGCTCCGTACTGCACACGGGCGACTTCAAAATGGACCAGCTGCCGTTGGATGGCCGGATCACGGACCTGCGCCACTTTGCCCGCCTCGGAGAGGAAGGAGTCGACCTTTTTCTCGTTGACTCCACGAATGCCGACGTGCCCGGCTTCACCACCAGTGAAGCTGAAATTGGGCCTACCTTGGAGGCGCTGTTCGGCAAGGCAGACAAACGCATCATCGTGGCCAGCTTCTCCTCCCACGTGCACCGCGTCCAGCAAGTGCTCAACGCCGCCGTGCTGCACCACCGCAAGGTCGCTTTCGTGGGCCGTTCCATGGTCCGCAACATGGGTATTGCCGAAAAGTTGGGCTACCTGCACGTGCCGGCCGATGTGGTCGTGGACATGAAGAACGTGGACAACCTGCCGGATAACCAGGTGGTGCTGATGTCCACCGGGTCACAGGGCGAGCCCATGGCGGCACTGTCCCGCATGGCCAACGGCGACCACAAGATTTCCGTGGGCAAGGGCGATACCGTCATTCTGGCCTCTTCGCTCATCCCGGGCAATGAGAACGCCGTGTTCCGCATCATCAACGGCCTGCTCAAGCTCGGCGCCGACGTGATCCACAAGGGCACGGCCAAGGTCCACGTTTCCGGCCACGCCGCCGCCGGGGAGTTGCTGTACTGCTACAACATCCTGACGCCCAAAAATGTGATGCCCGTCCACGGTGAAACCCGCCACCTCATCGCCAATGCCAAAATTGCCATCTCCTCCGGCGTGCCGGCCGAGAACGTACTGCTGACCGATGACGGCTCAGTCATCGACTTGAAAGACGGCGTGGCCACGATCGTCGGCCAGGTCGAGTGCGGCTTTGTGTACGT
>NZ_JAUNVV010000132.1:0-2694 GCF_030540645.1 Arthrobacter sp. | reverse complement strand
GGGCAGAGGCGGGTACCGTGGAACCATGGCGACTCGTTCTACCCCCGCCCGAACATCCGCCGGTCAGAAGGGTGGCGCTTCGTCGCGCGCTCCAAAGACCACGAAGATGCCGCGCAGCACACCGCCGGAGCCGCAGGCCCATTTGGTGTGGCCCGTGCGCATGGTGGTTGCCTTTTGGCAGGGCCTGGGCCACTTGATTGGCGGCGCCATTCGACGGATGGGCACCGACAAGAGCGCCATCCCTGCGCAGGACCGCCGCGACGGTGCGGGCCTGCTGTTCATTGTGGTGGCCATTGTCATTGCCACTTTCGAATGGTGGGGGCTGCAAGGCCCCGTGGCGGGTGCAGTGGAAGGGGTCTTGGAAGGCACTTTTGGCTGGTTCGCGGTGATGCTGCCGCCCATGTTCCTGATTTTTTCCGTCCTTGTTTTCCGCCAGCCCACCAACATGGCCAGCAACAACCGCACGGCCCTGGGCTTCTTCATCATGACGGTGGCCGGCTGTGCCATTGCGCATGTGGCTGGCGGCAGTCCGAGCTTGGCCGAAGGCTTCGACGGTGTCCGGGTGGCCGGTGGCATGATCGGCATGCTGGCCGGGGCCCCGATCGCCAACTTGAGCCCTGTGGCGGCCCTGGTCTTCTACTCCCTGCTCGCCTTTACCAGCGTGCTTGTCCTCAGCAACACCCCCGTACGCCATATTCCGGCCCGCTTGCATGGCATCTATGAAAAGTTGATGGGTGCCCCCGAATCAGCGCCAGTCGTCGACGGCCATGACCAGAGCTACCTGTACGGCAGCGACGCCCGGGCCAAGAAGCCACGTGTGCCGCGCGGACGGCAAAAGCCAGCCCAGGAGGAGACGGACGACGACGTCACGGCCGGTGCCTTCGCCACCCCGCTCATCGAGGGGGACGACGGCGGCAGCCAGGAACCGCCGTCGGACAAGCCTTCGCTGCGTCCCGGCGTCAAGCGCCCCACCAGGGACCAGTTGGCTGCAGACAAGATCAAGGCCCGTCAGGGGCTGCCGACATCTGCCGATGTCTTTGATGTGCAGCAGGGCCAGGAAGGTGACGCTGTTACCGAGGCCATTGGTATTGTCTCCGCCAGCCCAGCACGCACCGCTGGCAACGACATCGATGTGGTCGTGGCCCGCGCCATTCCGGCCCCGCCCATGGCACCCCCGGCACCCATCCCCGCCCGCTCCGAGCAGCTCCAGCTCTCCGGAGATGTCACGTACACGCTGCCGGCCTCCGACTTCCTGCCCGCGGGACCTCCCGGCAAGGACGCCACGGCCGCCAATGACACGGTGGTGGCGGCCCTGACGGACACGCTGAACCAGTTCAACGTGGACGCCGCCGTTACCGGATTCAGCCGCGGGCCGACTGTGACGCGTTACGAGATTGAGCTTGCCCCGGGCACCAAGGTGGAGCGCGTGACGGCGCTGAGCAAGAACATTTCCTACGCCGTGGCTTCCTCGGATGTGCGCATCCTGAGCCCCATCCCGGGCAAGAGCGCCATTGGCATTGAGATTCCCAACGCCGACAAGGAAATTGTTGTCCTCGGCGATGTGCTTCGTTCGGCCAACGCCCGGCGCACCGAACACCCCATGGTCATGGGTGTGGGCAAGGACGTCGAGGGCGGCTTCGTGGTGGCCAACCTGGCCAAGATGCCGCACCTTCTGGTGGCTGGTGCCACCGGTGCAGGCAAGTCCTCCTTTGTGAACTCCATGATTGTTTCGATCCTGATGCGCGCCACACCCGACGAGGTGCGCATGGTCATGGTGGACCCCAAGCGCGTGGAATTGACCGCCTATGAAGGTGTGCCGCACCTGATTACGCCCATCATCACGAACCCGAAGAAAGCCGCCGAGGCACTGCAGTGGGTGGTGCGTGAAATGGACACACGCTACGACGATCTGGCGAACTTCGGCTTCAAGCACATCGACGAGTTCAACAAGGCCGTGAAGGCCGGAACCGTGCACCCGCCGGTCGACTCCAAGCGTGTGATCAAGCCCTATCCTTACCTTTTGGTCATTGTGGACGAGCTGGCCGACTTGATGATGGTGGCACCGCGTGACGTGGAAGATTCCATTGTCCGCATCACCCAGCTGGCCCGCGCCGCCGGAATCCACCTGGTGCTGGCGACCCAGCGTCCTTCAGTGGACGTGGTGACCGGCCTGATCAAGGCCAACGTGCCCTCCCGCATGGCCTTCGCCACGTCTTCCGTCACCGACTCGCGCGTGGTGCTGGATCAGCCCGGCGCCGAGAAGCTGCTGGGCCAGGGAGATGCGCTGTTCCTGCCCATGGGCAAGTCCAAGCCCGTCCGCGTGCAGGGTGCCTGGGTGACGGAAGCTGAAATCAAGTCCGTCGTGGACCACGTCAAGGGGCAGCTGGCTGCCAGCTACCGCACCGACGTTGCCGTCGAAGCGCCCAAGAAGGTTATCGAAGATGACATCGGGGACGACCTTGACCTGTTGTTGCAAGCCACCGAGCTGGTGGTGACAACCCAGTTCGGCTCCACCTCCATGCTGCAGCGCAAACTGCGTGTGGGCTTTGCCAAGGCTGGAAGGCTCATGGACCTGCTCGAATCGCGTGGCGTGGTGGGACCCTCCGAAGGCTCCAAGGCACGCGACGTGCTGGTCAAGCCGGATGATTTGGCCGAAACCCTTGCCGCCATCCGCGGTGACGGTCCCGCGGCGGC
>NZ_JAUNVV010000029.1:34134-35682 GCF_030540645.1 Arthrobacter sp. | reverse complement strand
GGGCCGCAAGTGACATGCTAACAACGGGCCCCGGCTCCATTGAGTCCTTCCTCGATCAGCTGGCCGCTGCTGATTCCGGGCCGAACAGCTTCAATCCCTTTGACGGCTCCGTGCCGGACAACGCCCTGCGGAGGGTGAACTTGGAGAAGTATCTGCAAAAGATGGCCGAGCACAAACCCAAAGTGATGCTTTTGGGTGAAGCTCCCGGCTACCGGGGCATGCGGATTACCGGCATACCTTTCATGGACCGCAGGATGCTGTTCGGGCAAGGGTCCAACTACTTTGGGCTGTTCGGCCCCGATGAGGGATATGCAGCTCCGGCCGACCTGCCCTCCGTCATGTATGAACCCACCGCCGCGGTGATGTGGCGGACGTTGGCGGACTTGGACTTTCTCCCGCTGCTGTGGAGCGCCTATCCCTTCCACCCCCACAAGGCTGGCAACCCGCTCTCCAACCGCACACCCACGGCTGCCAACAGTGCCACCGGCCAGTTGCATTGGCAGGCATTGGTCGAGTTGTTCTCCATTCAAGCGATCATCGCCGTGGGAAACATTGCACACCGCAGCCTCCTTCTCAGCGGCAGGTCTGCGCCCAAGGTGCGGCACCCGGCCCATGGCGGCAACGTCAAATTCAAGGAAGGGTTGGAGGAACTGCTCGCCGGCGGCATCAATGACTGACGGGCACAGCGGCTTGGCGCAGGGTTTTGGTCCATGGGATGACGGCTTTAACTTGATGTTGCCGAGCAACTTCGTAGGATGGGAATGGGGACGCCCCACAGCAGCGGTGCCCACACTGAGGAAAGGATTGACTCATGTCAGAGGATCTCTACCCAAAGGCAACCCCTGCGGTAGCACAACGCCGCAGGGAACTCACTCCCACGGCGACGGAAGCGTTCGACAACTTCTCCAAGGCGGTCTTCGCCGAGGGCGCACTGGATGAAAGAACCAAACAGTTGATCGCCGTCGCGGTTGCCCACGTGACTCAGTGCCCCTATTGCATCACCGGACACAGCAAGCTGGCCAAGCGCAAAGGTGCCAGTGCGGAGCAGATCATGGAGGCCATCTGGGTGGCGGCGGAGATGCGGGCCGGCGGTGCTTACGCCCACTCCACGCTCGCCCTCAACGCCATCGGTGAAATACCCCATGAGCACGGAACCGACCACGCTGGCAGCTAAGATTTGGGCCACCACGGTTTCGTGGTGACCGGCAGCAGCACAAGAAGCAAGCACTTCACCCTCGTAGACAAGGAGCTATCCATGAAAGCAAAGCTGGCATTCATAGCAGGTATCGCTGTCGGTTATGTCGCAGGCACCCGCGTAGGGCACCGCGGCTATGAGAGCTTGAAAAAGAATGCACGCGCATTCTGGGAGATGGATGTCGTCCAGGACACGGTACAGAACGTGGAAACCACCATCAAGGAGGAATCCAAAGAGCTGGGATTACGCCTCGTTGACAAGGTCAGCGGACGCGGGGAAGCCATTACCGGCGACGAAGCTGCCCTCCCCGATGTGGACTCGGACCCAGCGTTGAGCGACGACGTGGGCCAGGA
>NZ_JAUNVV010000029.1:27744-34034 GCF_030540645.1 Arthrobacter sp. | reverse complement strand
CTGCCCTCCCCGATGTGGACTCGGACCCAGCGTTGAGCGACGACGTGGGCCAGGACTGGGCCGACGAAGGTGGCGCACTTCCTTCCGGAGCTGCAAGCTGAGAATGCCAGGCAGCAAGTCCTGATTCTCCCAACCTGACGACGAGGCCGCCGGTAACTGGCCGCCCCTGCGCACACACTCGGCAGCTATTCCTTCAGTGCCGAACGAATTTGGGCATATGAGTTGCCTTGGCGCAGGGTCGCCCCCAGTTCATGCAGGGCCGCACGTTTTTCCGCGGGCAATTCCAGCATGGCGGCCAGCGCCTGTTGGATATCCGCAACCGTTGTGGTGTTCGGGGCCAACGCAGCGCCAAAGCCGGCGGCCTCAAGGGCTGCAGCCCCGGCGAACTGGTCGGTGGAGAAGGGCAGCACCACCAACGGCACCCCGTATGTCATGGATTCAGTGACGCTGTTGTTGCCCCCGTGCGTAACACCTGCGGCCGCTGATGCCAGCAGAGTCACCTGTGGAAGGAATTCACCCACCAGCCAGTGGTCCGGAATTTCACCGAGCACCGACACGTCCGCTGAACCGTAGGCAACAGCGGCACGGATCCCCGATTCCCGCAGTGCTGCGACGACCTTGCCCAGTACGTCGTCACGCACCGAAAGGAAACTGCCGAAACTGACATACACAAAGGGTTCGTTTGTCGCTGCGAGCCACTGCTCAACGTGCGGCTCAGTCGGTTCGGAACGGACAGAAGAGCCCATGAACACGTGATCTGGAAGCAGTGCGGCCCGTTCCTGGGACATCAGTTCGGCCGGGTAGTTGAAAACGAGCAAGTCGCCATGCTCAGCGAATGCGTCCGGCGACGGTTCCAGGGTGGGATCCAATTCATGCAACGCCAAGTTCCACTCGGCGGTGAACGATTTACTGACCTGTTCACAAAGCTCTTTCAAGGCGTTGAGCTCTGCCGCCGCCGGGGAGAACGCAGCCGGCCAGGCAGGAGGCAGACCATACACTTCAGCGGCAAGCGGTAGTGGCAAGGCTGTGGGATGGCCCAGGACAACGTCAATATGGTGGATTCCTGCAGCAACCATGGCCAGACGTGCGCTGAAGGCAAGGTGATCAACAATGATCGTCTCCGGGTTTAGTTCCGCGATGATTGCTTGGACTGCCCGTGCCGTCATGACAGGCTCCCACATGAGGTCGTTCAGGCGGGCTTCCGCCTGAAAACCGAGCGTCTCGATCATCCCCCTGCGCGTTGCTGAGAAGAATCCCAGCAACGCGTCGTCTTCGCCGGCAGGCTGTTCCTCGGCGCGGATCACCCCTGGGTTCGAGCCCCGGCTGAGCTGCAGGGGCACATGTTCGAATCCAAAGGATTCGACAATGGACGCGGTGGCTGGACCCGTGGCCACCACCACCCTCTCGCCGGCATCCCGCCAACTGGTTCCCATGGCAGCCAGTGGAAAGAGGTGTGAAGCGTAGTCCGGGCTGATGATCAGAAGTGTCATGGTGAGGAAATCAATTCTCTTCGCAGTTCAATATCGTCGTGGTGGACATCGGAATACACCTGATTCAAGGTGTGGGCCATGGCTTGGATCGTGAAACGATCCTGGACAACGCTGCGTGCGTAAGCCGCCCGCTCCTGCGCACCTTCAGCGGCTGCACAGCGCAAGGCTGCGACGATGGCGTCGCGCAGCAACGTGGTGTTCCAGGTTGTCGTGAGGAATCCGGTCCGTCCCTGTTCCACATATGTTGCGGGACCTCCGTTGTTGGGTCCGACCACCGGCAAGCCCGCTGCCATGGCTTCAAGCAAGGCAATGCCAAATTCTTCCTTCAGACTTCCGCAGACGTAGACACCGTTCGGAGCGGCGAAACCCGGCAGCCCGGTTCGAGTCGCGGCGACCCAGCGGGCCACGGTGTCGTTGGGCCGGTGTCCAGGAAGCACCAGGCCTTCCGTGATTCGATCGGTGGGACTGACAACTGCGTGGATGCGCGTCAGTTGTTCGCGTTCGTCGGCGGATGGGTGTTGCAGATTTCCACCAATCAGCAGAAGGTTCGTTCGGTGGCGAAGGTCGCTTCCAGCCCACGCTTCAACGATGGTGGCCATTCCCTTCACCCGGTGGAACCGTCCAACACTGGTCAGCAAGGGCAGTCCGCGGCGTTCTTCTGGAAGTTCGCTGAGAAGATCGCGAAGTTCCAGTAGCGCTGCCGTCCCTGGTCTACCCGAAGCAAAGGACTGGGCTTCCAGAACTGCCCGGTCAATCACCCCCAAATCAATGCCTTCCGGGACGATGGTGTGCCGCTTGGGTTCCTTCGCTATATCGATTCCGACCAAGTCAATAATGTCGTGGCGCAGGTTTGGGCGGGGGAAGAAGACGCTGTGGGCTGAGTTGGTAGCCAGCCGTTGAACCAGACGGGCGCGGAACCAAAAATGTTCCACCTCGTCAACGTCCCCGAAGTTCTTCCGGTTGAGGGTTCCTGCACGATCCATCGAGTCGATGACGGCGTGAGGATCCGGCGCCACGGTAAAGACCACGGGTATATCCAACGCCCGGGCGACGTCGAACGCAGCCAGACTGCCCACGTCCGCCATCCGCAGATGAATGGCTTGAACCCCTTCGGCAGCCCTGAGTATCCGGCTAATGCCCCTCCGGGCGGCCACCAGCATGGTCCAGGCGTTTGCCGATGATGGCTTGGCGTCCTGCAGCAGGGGTATACGCCCATAAATGTGGCCGTGCCGGCTCTGGCCCAGTGTTGCGACGCTCTGCGACGCTTCGAGTGCATCACCTCTGGAGAGCGTCAGTACCCGATCGACTGGCAAGCAGCGCGTCGCTTCACTATCTCTGTCATCGCTGCCGGGATGCTGGCCAGCAACGAGCGCATCACCCAGACGCACCAGCAGGGTGGCTATCCCGCCGTTGTCGCCGCTACCAGAATGGCTCAAGAGCGGGTCAATGTCGGCGTGGAGGAAAAGTTGCGCGACTGTCAGACCTCTTCCGTGCTGCAGGATTGCATGATCACGCTCCGGTGTTTTGCGAGCGTCAAGATCCACGAGGGAAAGTCGGGCGATTTCGGCCAGCTTTCCACCAGCGTCGACGATTTGTGTCAGCAGTTCGACTATCTTTGGTTCCTCCGGGCGTTGACCCAAAGCTGCAACGGCAGCCACGCGAGCGCTCACATCTTCGTTCTCGTCCTGGGCTGTGCGCATCAGCGGAGCGGTGGCGACAGGGTGGTGCACCAACCCGAGTGTCTCCACCAATCGATACCGGCTCCCCGGGTCGCTGACACCCAGCAGGGCGCTTTCAAGGCCAATGGCAACGAGGTCGGGTGCAGTCGACGCCCACGCTTCCAGGGTGCGCTGGGACAGCATGGCCACGAAGCCTCCGGAAGCAACCAGACCAATCAACCGTCCAATGGATTCCGACCGGGGAACACGGGACCTGTGCGCCCACGCTGCATGCTCGCGAACGAAACCATGGTCGCTGGAGAGGAGTTCGGACAAAACCAGGTCGACTTCCTCGCCACCCATTTTTGCCAACGCATGAATTGCTGCGATCGCAACAATTTGGTCGTTCGAGCTGATTGCGCTGCGAAGAATACGTAGATTTCGCACACCTCCGTTGCTGGCCGCCTGAACAGCCAGGTCATCGGCCAATCGCAGAGCATCTACGAGCCGATCGGTCTGCTTCAATGCATCAAGACAGTTTTGAACCCTCACGCATATACCTCTTCAGGAGTAGGTCCTCGCCAGCACAGCAGGTGAAATACAACTTAAATCCTATTGGCAAAGCGCAAAACCAACTATGTGAGTGCCCGATATTTCTCCGACAGGGGAATTGCGTGTTCTGCCGGCACGTCGTAATCGAGTTAGGTGCAGCGTCTCCCGCACGGGCGCAAATAGTGGTTTTCTTGTACTGACAGGTAAATCGACTGCAAGGAGCAAAACCACCATGCGCGGAGTCATCATGCACGCCCCCGGCGATGTGCGCATCGCCGAAAGGGACAACCCGACCATCCTTGAACCCACGGACGCGATTATCCGGGTCACGGCATCCTGCGTCTGCGGATCCGATCTATGGCTCTACCGGGGTGCGGACAAAGCCCCGGACGCCCCCATGGGCCACGAGTATGTCGGTGTGGTCGAAGAGGTCGGTCCGGATGTAAAAACCATCAAGCCCGGCGACTTCGTGGTGGGTTCGTTCATGGCCTCGGACAACAGCTGCGAAATCTGCCAGGCCGGCTACCAATCCCGCTGCGTCCACGTATTTCCGATGGGCGCCATTGGCACCCAGGCAGAATTTGCCCGCATTCCCCACGCCGACGGAACATTGGTGGCCACCCCCGGCCAGCCCGACCCCGACCTCATCCCTTCCCTGCTGGCCGCATCGGATGTTTTGGGCACCGGCTGGTTCGCCGCTGTCGCTGCCGAAGTTGGGCCGGGCAAGACCGTCGCCGTCGTCGGAGACGGAGCCGTGGGTCTCCTGGGGATACTGGCGGCCAAGCAGCTGGGCGCTGAACGGATCATCGCCATGTCGCGGCACGATGACCGGCAGGCATTGGCCCGTGAGTTCGGGGCAACGGACATCATTTCAGAACGTGGGGACGACGGCGTTGCCAAGGTGAAGGAACTCACCGGAGGTCTCGGAGCGCACAGCGTCATTGAAGCTGTTGGCACCCAGGAGTCGATGTTGCAGGCTATCCGCTCCACCCGCCACGGTGGCCACGTCGGTTTCGTCGGCGTATCCCACGACGTGGAACTGCCCGGTAGGGAACTGTTCTCCTCCCTTATCCATCTGCACGGAGGCCCGGCCCCCGTGCGCCGGTTCCTCCCCGACCTCATCCAACTGATCTGGGACCACAAAATCAACCCCGGAAAGGTCTTCGACCTGACGCTGCCCCTGGACGAAGCAGCCGACGCCTACAAAGCCATGGACGAACGCCGAGCTATCAAGGTGCTGCTCACGCCATAACGTGACATGTCCCGGGCAAGATGGGACCGCACCGCTTTACGGTGCGGCACCCGTCGCGCCGTCCGGCACTGCCTCGGCGGCAAGCCACAGCGTCTCCTTGGCCTGTGCGCTTGCGACGGCGTCATCGATAACCAGCGGAGAATCCGTGTCGATTCCGGTGTGGGGTTCCAGCGAGTAGAAGCGAATCTCGTGGCCGTCGGGGTCGTGCAGCATCGGTAGGATCCATCCAATTGTCGCGAAGTGCACCCCGGCGTGCTTCTCTCCGAGACTGCTGAGGTGGGACGCCAATGCCTCTATCCCTTCCCGGTCCGGGACGGCTATGGAAAAAGTAGTCGAATCCTGCCGAGGCAAGCGCTTTCTCAGGGTTCAAGTTCAGCGCGAAGTCCGGCCCGCCGTCGGGATGTACCATGGCGACGCCCGTCAGTCGGCCGTGTTCATGGAACTCGATGGCAAGGGGTGAATCCCAGTCCACCCCAGACTTGAGGTCCAAACGAGTGGCCCAAACCGAGGCCCAGATTATCGCGGCCGCGGCTGTCCTCTTTCTGGATCAAGGTTGTGTTGCTCCCACTCTTGCCCAGATTGCCGTGCATGCTGGAGTCGCTGCCCGTACCGTCTACATCCGTTTCGGGACTAAGGCAGAGCTTTTCAAACGGGTGGTTGACGGGGCTCTGGTAGGTGACACGGAGCCAGTGGACGTCGCGCCACCAGTGAGCTGGGCAGGTCATTCTGGGATACTGCTGCCACCGACGGGCTCATCACCAAGGAGCTGCACACTGGACGACTTACGGTCATCACCGACGTTTTACTCTACGCAGACACAATCGTGCATCTTCGCAGAACCCATGGATGGTCTGCCTCAGCACACCGTTCACTCATTGTGGACACCCTGACAGCATTGACAAATCCACACGCTTAACGGCCGCACCTGAACGCACCCCCCCTGATAGTCGGCTCAGCCGCCATGGGCTCAGCGGCGGGCCAGCCTTTTCATGACGAGTTCACAGGCGCTGGGTACGGGCTCAATGATGGCCGCAACGTGCTCGGCAGTGAGCCTGCGCGCCATCTCGCTGAGCGGGCCGCCGGCAATTATTACCGCTTGGGCACCGTCGTCCACCGAGGCAAATACGGCATCCCGCAGTTCGTGAAACTGCTTTTCCGGATCAGCCGCCAGCACCAGGGGGCCAGAAGCCGTCAGCTGCACGCCACGGAATTGGGAATCCCCGCCGTGGTCAACAACCAGCTGGGTCAATGACGGCACCAAAAGCGGGGTACTGGTGGCCATTCCGAACAGCCTGCCGTTCTGGGATGCTGCCCAAATCGAACCCTCTCCGATACCGA
>NZ_JAUNVV010000029.1:0-27644 GCF_030540645.1 Arthrobacter sp. | reverse complement strand
CCGAACAGCCTGCCGTTCTGGGATGCTGCCCAAATCGAACCCTCTCCGATACCGACCACGGGTATTTCAAGCTCGTTGCTCAGTTCACGCCGCCCGGGGTCGCCCACTGCCGCGACGATGACGACCACCACATTCGAGCCATCACGACTGCCCAAGTATCGGTGCACGGCATCTTGAACATGCTTCACGGAAGCTTCCAAGCTCTCAGGCTCAACAAGCATTCTCGGACCATGGAGGGCAGTCCTGCCCACAACTTCCAGGCCCGCCGGGGATAGTTCAGCAGCAGCCAGCTCCGTCATCATGCGCGTGGTCGAGGCGTTTGTGTTGGGATTGACGATCAGGACAGCAGGATGATCAGTGGACATAGCGGCTCTCAGGGTTTCCAGAAGACTCAGCTGTTGATGCCCACGGTGAGCTCGGGATGGCTTTCGCCCGGCTCGCCGAGCTCGTCGACAATTCGGTTGACCAAGGGTTGGAGGAACAGCCGTCCGAACTGGCGCACGATCGTCGTGACCGTCTGCTCGGTCACGCTGCGATCCGTTGACGCCAACCCGCTTCCACGCAACGCCCGCGTCTGTTCCGCCGTCAACGTCACGAGCCTGCTCAGCACGTCCCCTGGCTGGCCTGTACCGGTCAACAGTGAACGGCGCAGGTAGTCAACAATCGTTGGGTTGGCTTGCAGCATCTCGGCCACGGCGGCGTCTCGAAGAGCGACAATCTGCCGAGCGCTGCCTGTCATCGTGGTTGACTTGAGTGTGTCAACGAACAGGCTCACGACGAAGGCGTCCACTGCTTCACGCAGCCCGTCCTTGGTACCAAAGTGGTGGGCGACGAGACCGACTGTCACATCTGCAGCTGTGGCGATGGCACGCATGGATGTTCCCTCCACACCGTGCCGGGCAAACAAACTGAGCGCGGCATTGCGGATTCGCGCCTTAGCGGTCAAGTCCTCGGGTGACCATGGAGTCGAAAGTGCCTCCGGCTTTGCATTCTTATCTGTCTTCACACTGTCATGGTAGACCACAGGGTATTGAACTAAAAGATTGAATGTTGTACAAATGTACAAACAGAAATTGAAGAAAGTGACAAGGAGCAGATGTGTCCAACCCACCTTTGGCAGGCGTCGTGATAGTCTCCGTCGCCATCAATCTCCCGGGCCCCCTCGCAGCGGCCAGACTGGTTGAACTTGGTGCGACGGTCATCAAGGTTGAGCCACCCCAGGGCGATCCACTCAAGAGCGCTGCGCCCGCATGGTATGACGAACTGACCGCCGGGCAGGACGTCATCCCGCTCGACCTCAAGGATCCCTCCAGCCGAACCCGGTTCGAGGAACTGCTGAAAGGGGCCCATGCGCTGCTCACTTCGATGCGCCCGTCAGCCCTTGCCAGGCTCAACCTGGTGGAGACCCTCCGGCACCGGGGCATCGCCCTCGTGGAAATCGTCGGGCACGATGGCGAACAAGCCGAGCAACCCGGCCATGACCTCACCTACCAGGCCGTGCACGGAACCCTCCTCCCCCCGGCTTTGCCACTCGTGCCGGTCGCAGACATACTCGGCGCCGAACGCGCCGTAGTGTCGACTCTCGCGGCCCTGCGCCAGCGGGACCATGGTGTCCGGGACGTGCACGAGAGAGTAGTCCTTGACGCGGCAGCCCACGCGGCTGCTGCCGGTGTCCGGCACGGGCTCACCTCCCCCGGCGCGGTACTGGGAGGTGCCACGCCGTCGTACGGCATCTACGCTACGGCAGACGGGTTCATTGCCGTCGCTGCCATCGAGCCACACTTTGCCGCCCATCTGGCTGCACATGTCGGGCATACGCGGGAAGAACTGACCCGGGAGTTCGCCTCCCGCCCCACCGCGCATTGGACGGAGCTGGGGCTGGCGCACGACATTCCCCTCGCCGCCGTCGTACTATCTGGCAATCCCGCCGCTGAACATACACTTGCCACCGCAGCAACCCAGGAGTAACCATGCCGGACCTTGCAGGAATCCTCGCCCGGACAGCACGCGGATGTCCCAACCGAATTGCCCTGAGCTTCGCGGGGGTGACCCACACATATGTCGAGCTTGACCGGCGTGTGAGCCAGCTCGCCAATGAGTTCATGGCCCGCGGCCTTGCCAAAGGCGACCGGCTCGTCCTCGTCTCAGGAAACAGCGACGCGTTCGTCATCGCGCTCTACGCGGGCCTGCGGGCAGGGGCGATAGTGGTCCCGGTGAACCCACGGTCCGCGCCGCCCGAGATCGACTACTTCCTGACCGACACCGACGCGAAGCTGCTGGTGTTCGGGCCCGAAGTTGCAGGGGCCATCTCCGCATGGAAGGCCTACGACGGGCGCCAAGGGGATGTCCCAACGCTGTGCCTCGGAGACGCTGCGGGTTACGAAAACGTCCTGGCCTGCTCGGGCGAACAGCCCACCGAGCCGCCCGCCGTCGAGGTTGCCGAAGACGACGACGCACTCATCATCTACACCTCCGGCACCACCGGGCGGCCCAAGGGGGCGCTGTTCGATCACCATCGCATCATTTGGGTGAGCATCAACTCCTGCGTCGGCTTCGGCTTGCGGGTCGGGGAACGGCTACTGCACGTGGCACCGCTGTTCCATTCCGCCGATCTGAACCTGGTGCTCATTCCGGGCATGATGCTCGGTGCCACGCACGTGATTTTGCCGGCATTCGACCCTGAAGCTGTGCTGGAGACCATTGAGAAGGAACGCATCGGGTTCTTCTTTGGCGTGCCCACCATGTACTCGTTCCTCATGCGCTCCCCCAGCCTCGCCACCCGGGATCTGTCCAGCCTGCGCATCTGCATGTACGGTGCGGCTCCCATGCCTGCCGGATTGGCGCAGCAGATCGTTGCGGCACTGCCCAACGCCTGGATTGTCCAAGCCTGCGGCCAGACCGAAGGAGGACCCGGTGGCATCCTGCTCACCCACGAGGAAGTGTTGGAGCGGCCCTCCGCGAGCGGACGCTTCGCCATTGCGAACACTGAAGTCCGCATTGTCGACGCCGACGGAAACGACATCGTCCCAGGCCAAGTGGGTGAGATGATCATGCGCGGCGAGACCATGATGAAGGGCTACTGGGGCAAGCCTGAAGCAACCGCAGCGGCCATCAGGGACGGCTGGGTCCACACCGGCGACCTGGCCCAAGTGGACGACGACGGGTACATCACGCTCGTGGACCGGATGAAGGACATGATCATCACCGGCGGCCACAACGTGTACTCCGCTGAGGTCGAAAACGCCTTGGCGGGCCACCCGGCGGTGGCCGACATCGCCGTCGTCGGCCGTCTGCACGAGGTCTACGGTGAGACCGTGGTCGCTGTGGTCACACTGACCGAGAACCAAGAGCTGACGCTAGCGCAACTCCGCGAATATGGCCATGACCGGATCGCCGACTACAAGCTGCCCCGCGAACTTGTCATCGCTGAGATTCCACGCAACCCGTCGGGGAAGATCCTCAAGCACCGCATACGCGATGTAGTTCGCGGCTGATTTACTCGCAGCTTATTCGACCATCCGATCCGCACACCTTGGAGAACATTCATGAGCCGCGAAGCAGTCTTAGTCAACGCCGTCAGGACACCTGTCGGCAAGCGCCGCGGCCAGCTGCGGGACTGGCATCCGGTGGACCTGCTCGCCCAGACACTTTCAACGCTGGTTGAACGCACGGGCATCGACCACGAGCGTCTTGCCGACGTGATCGCTGGGTGCGCCATCCAGAGCGGGGAGCAGGCCGGCAACGTGGCACGGTTCGGCGGGAACATTCCAGCCCAGGGACCCTCAGCGGAACTCATGGTCACCAAGTGGGGACTCACCCGTGCGCAACTCGATGGCTAGAGCATGCGCAGCCACCAACGGGCGGCGGCGGCATGGCCAACGCCACGATTATCGAGAGAATCTAAGCACCCATTCAAAGGAACATTCATGTCAATGACTTCACGACCAATTGTTTCCGGCTTTCCCTCCACCATGGGCGACGACGTCCAGCTCAAACGCGGCGCCAACGCATTGCGCTCACTCGGCGTGGGCCCGTCAACACGAGTGGGCACCATCGACTGGAACAGCCGCCGCCACTTTGAGCTCTACCGGGCCATCCCCGGGCTGGCTGCCGTCATGGTGCAGCTGAATCTGCGTCTGGGGCCTGAAGATCTCAGCTACGTGGACAGCGACAGCGGCACGTCGGTGACTTGTGTGGATGAATCGCTGCTGCCGTTGGCAGAAGCAGTGGCACCGTCCATGCCCGGCGTCACAACGTGGATCGTCATGAGCGACCAACCGATGAACGAAATCCACACGTCACTGCCCCTCGTCACCATGAAAACGGACAAGCCGAGTGTTCTGGCACGCCATTCCCCCGACGAACTTTTGGACCTCAAACGCAAGCAGGGCCTGCTGGTGTCCGGGGTGGACATCCGCCTCATCGACGGATACTGGCGCAGTGGTGACGTCGGGACCATCGACATGGAGAACCTGCTTCTGGGCCATCCGGGCATCGCAGAGGTGCCGTCGTCGAGCTCAACGACGTCCGTGCGCACCTCTCATCCGCCTTCGTCCCCTGGCAGCTGCGCGAAGCGATTGAGACTGTCGCCGAGATTCCGCGCACGAGCGTTGGAAAGTTCAACAAGTTTCGCATCCGGAACGAACACGCCGCAGTCTACGCAGGTACGTCGGTTGCCGACTGATGCCCCCATGCCCACTTCAAAGAAATATTAGGAGTACCTCATGATTTTGGACGACTACCGCTCACCATGGCGCACCGAAGAACTCGACGACCTCCGGGCCATGGTCAGGACCTTCATGAACAAGGAGTCCGCTCCCCACCATGCCCGTTGGGCGCAGCAGCATGGCGTGGACCGGGATTTTTGGAAGCAGGCAGGTGAGGCCGGGCTGCTGTGCATCAGCATCCCGGAGGAATACGGCGGCGGCGGGGGCACATTCGCCCACGAAGCAGTAATTATGGAAGAACAGGCCCGCATCGCGGACACCGCATGGGCGAACGTTGTGCACAGCGCCATCGTGGCGCACTACATTGCCGCTTTCGGCACGGAGGAGCAGAAACTGCGCTGGCTACCGGGCATGGCATCCGGGGAGCTTGTCGGTGCCATTGCGATGACTGAGCCCACAACAGGGTCCGATCTGCAGAGCATTCGCACCAGGGCACGGCAGGATGGAGACAGCTATGTGGTCAACGGCTCCAAGACGTTCATCTCCAACGGAACCCACTGCGACCTGGTCATCATTGCAGCACGCACCAGCGAGGAGGCCGGTGGCAAGGGAATGTCACTCATCGTCGCCGAAACGGACGGGCTTGCAGGCTTTCAGCGTGGCCGGGTGATGGAGAAGATCGGCATGCACGGCCAGGATACCCGCGAGCTGGCCTTCGTGGACATGCGCGTCCCGGCCAGCAATGTGTTGGGCGGGGTCGAAGGACTCGGATTCATCCAGCTGATGCAGCAACTCCCCCAGGAGCGGCTTGCAATCGCTGTCGGGGCGGCTGCAGAGTGTGAGTTCGCTGTTCGCGAGGCAACGGCGTACGCAAGCGACCGGGATGCGTTCGGGAAGAATCTGCTGGCCTTCCAAAACACCAGGTTTGTGCTGGCCGAGTGTGTTGCAGACAGCCTGGCCGCCCGCACCCTCGTGGACCACTGCATCGCACAGCACGTCACCGGCGATCTCGATGCGGCCACCGCGTCCCTCGCCAAGTTCTGGTGCACCGACATGCAGAACAAGGTGGTGGATCGGTGCCTCCAGATCTTCGGCGGCTACGGCTACATGACCGAGTACCCCATTGCCCGAAGGTTCGCCGCTGCGCGAGTTCAAAAGATCTACGGCGGCACCAACGAGATCATGAAGGAACTTGTCGCCCGGTCGTTATGACTCCGAGGAGGATGTTCCTAACGAACGTCCTCCAGCTTGGGAGTGGTGCCACCGGCAATCCTGGCCAGCACCTGCCGGTAGTCCAACTGGCCCAGCGTGGCCGGTATGATCTCGTCCCAGTTCCGTGGTGCGGCCACGGTTGGCCGGGCCCGGCCGCGCAGGGAGTAGGGAACCACCGTCGTCTTAGCAGGCCAGTTCTGGCTCCAGTCGATGAACACCTTTCCGCGCCTCAGGGCGCGGCCCATCTGGCTGACCACCAAGTCCGGGTGGTCAGCTTCCAGCGACAGGGCCACGCCGTGCGCCAGGTGCGCAACGTCGTCGGAGGTCCTTTTCCCGTCAAGCCCGGCGTAGAGATGGATGCCTTTGCTGCCGCTCGTGACAGGCAATGAGCGCAAGCCACGCTGGTCCAGTGCGTCCCGTGCCAGAAGTGCGACGGCGGCACACTCGGCCAGGCCGCCGCCGTCCCCCGGGTCCAGGTCAAGCACCAGGCGGTCCGGGTTTTGCGGTGCACCTGCGTCGTCGAACCTCCATTGCGGCACGTGGATCTCCAACGCCGAGATCTGGGCCAGCCACACCAGAGTGCGGGCGTCGTTGACGAGCGGATAGTCGTTGTCGTGGTCCTTGTGGTGCATGGTCCGGCGCTGAACCCACTGCGGCGTAGCGGAGTCGAGGTTCTTTTGAAAGAAACTCTTTCCGGGCTCGGCAGCCGTCCCAACCCCCTGCACCCAGCGCTTTCTGGTGGCCGGGCGGTCCCTTGCCCAGGGGATCAGCACGGGGGCTGCCCGCAGGTAGTACATGGCAACGTCGTGCTTGGTTGTCCCGGTCCCGGGGTACAGGATCCTGCCGGGATGACTCAGCGTGACTATTTCACCGTCAACAGCCACGTCCTGCGTGTTCACACCAAACCCGGCCCGCCGTCGCCTTCGCCACTTGATGCCTCCTCGGAGCCCAATGGGTTCATGACCAATACCGGACACTGGGCATGGGACACGCATGCCTGGCTGACGGAACCCAGCAGAAGTCCCCTAAACCCTCCTCTGCCCCGCCGTCCCACCACCAGCATTTCGGCACCATCGGCCGCCTCCACCAAGGTTTGCCTGGGCAGGCCCTGGACCAGCCGAGTAGAGACGTTTTCGGGTGTTGGCTCTCCAAAAGCCTTGCGGATGGTTTCGTCGAGGAGCTTCTGGGCTCCATCTTCAAAGTCCACCGTCCCCAGGGCATAAGGCAGGGCCAGTGCCGCGGGCACGCTCCAGCAGGCAATGGCTTCAACGCGTGCACCGGTTGCCGTGGCGATGCGTTCGGCCCGGCGCAGTGCCGCGATGGAACCATCGGAGCCGTCCACGCCGACCACTATGCGCTGCATTCCACCGTCAGTGTTCATTTGTTGTTCCTTTGTTCGCTGGGTTTCCGTTGAGCGTTTCTGGTTCCCATGCTGACTCAGCCGGCACGTTGTGTCTAGGGTCAAAGGACACCGTTCCGGCCCAAGCCGGCATGGGTTGGGCGCCAGTCAGGGCAGCCCGATGCCTTCTACCTGAAGTGCACGATTGGGGTCTTTGGACCATGGTGTTCCCGGAGGCGCTGGGCGAGCATGGAATCGTCCAGCACTATTGATGACTCGGCACCAAAATCTTGACAAGGATGATGTTATGCCCGTCCGCAACGACCAAGCACGCATCCCTGCGCGACATAAACGGCTGGGGATCAGAATGACAGCCACTCAACACAGGGCCGGCGAACTACTCAGTTTGCCCGGCACTCCAGCGGTGCTGGAGAATGGCCTCTCCAGACTGCCCCGGCAGCCGAATGGCCCTACCGAAGCAACCCCGCCGGATTTGGGCGTGGAAGCTGGGCAAAAATTGACGGAGGAATTGAGCATGAACGAGCAATCGCCCGCCCAGGCTGGGCCGTCTCCCATACGGGTATTCATTTTGGATGACCATGAGCTGGTGCGGCTGGGCCTGCAGGAGCTGCTGGAAGGCCAGGGCTTCACGGTCGTCGGTTCTTCCGGCACTGCAGCGGAAGCCACCCGCCTCATCCCGGCATTGCGTCCCGACGTATCCGTGTTGGATGCCCGGCTGCCTGATGGAACCGGCATCGAAGTGTGCCGCGACGTTCGCTCGGTCGACCCCACACTCAGGTGCCTGATCCTGACCAGCTACGACGACGAGCAGGCTCTACGGGGGGCTGTGCTGGCGGGGGCGTCCGGCTACGTACTGAAGGAAATTGGCGGCACAGACTTGTTGACGGCCATCAAGCTGGCCGCCAGCGGTGAATCCTTGTTCGACGCCGCGCTGAAGCGCAGGATCATCGCGGGTTTGGCCGAGCCGGCTCCCCTTGACCCGCGCGTGGCCAGCCTCACGGCGCAGGAGCGGCGCGTGCTGGCGCTCATCGGCCAGGGCATGACCAACCGGCAAATTGGTGGTGAGCTTTTCCTGGCCGAGAAGACCGTGAAGAACTACGTTTCGTCACTGCTGGCAAAACTTGGTTTCGAACGGCGTACGCAGGCAGCCGTGTACATCACCGAGAAATAGCCAGCCGGGACTCGGTCACGTGCCTGCTGTTCATAGGACCAGGGAGGGAACAGTCTGGTCCAGTGGAACCGACCAATAGAAGCTGGTTCCCTGCCCCACAACGCTTTCGAGTTGAAAGACGCCTTTCAGGTTCGCTGCCCTTGCCTCCATATTTGCCAGTCCGCTTCGACCGTTGGAGCTGGCTATTCCACAACCGTCGTCCCGGACAGTGACGCTCACCAGCCCGAGTCCGGCAGTGACGTTCACGTCGATCTTCTGCGCCTGTGCATGACGGACAGCGTTGCTGACACCCTCTGTCACCACGGCGAGGAGGTGTTCGGCCAAGTCTGGGGACACCTGCGAGTCGATGGGCCCGGACAACACGATACGGGGCGCAAATGGCAGCGTCTTGGACACCTTCTGTACCGTGTTGACGATTCGACTTCCGAGCAGATCGGTTTCCCCCGCTGAAGCACGCAGAGAGTAGATGGTGTCCCGCAGTTCCTTAATCGTGGCGTCCAGCTCGTCGGTGATGGTGCGGATGCGGGCCAGCCCCGGTGCATCCGTGATGAACCTGGCCAGGCTTTGGACGTTGAGTCCGGCAGCAAACAAACGTTGAATGACGACGTCGTGCAGGTCCTGGGCGATGCGGTCCCGGTCGGTGTACAGCATCAGTTGCTCGCGAAGCCTGTGTGTCTGGGCCAGTTCCAGTGCCAGCACTGACTGTGCACAGTAGGAGGCGATCAGCTCGGCAGTCAGCGGGGAATACAGGTCCTGGCCATGGGCTCGAATGAGGATCATGAGCCCATGCGCGGAGCCCTCCGTACCCAGGCGCGCCAGGAGCGCGGGGCCCGTTTCCCTGGCGAATGCAGGGCCCAGCAGTGTTGACGCATTCTCGAAGCTGGTTGGACTGCCTGAGGCCACGACCCGTTGCACGGCCTCACGGTCGAGGTTCAGGAACCGGCCGGTGAGCTCCGCGGCTCGAACACCGGCAGCGCCCGCGACCTCAAGCTGGCCTTCCTCGTTGGGCGGACTGGCGATGAGGACCATGGTTGATTCAGCGGGTTCAAGGGCCATCTGCGCCACAAATGTTGCGTCCGGCCTGGCGCCGTCGCCCACGGCACCCATCATGCCCACGGCGACCCTTTTGCCAGCCTCCAACCAGTCGGTGCGCAACTTCGCTTCGTCAAATAGTTTCGCGTTCTCTATGGCGAACCCGGCAGCGCCGGCAAGAGCCACCGCCAGCGATTCGTCTTCTGCGGTGAACAGTCTTCCGCCGCGCTTCTCCGTCAGATACAGGTTGCCAAACACTGAGTCCCGGGCCCGGATGGGCACGCCCAGAAAAGTTCGCATGGGCGGGTGGTGTGGGGGGAACCCTGAAGATGCGGGGTGGTCATGAAGATTCGGCAGGCGGAGGGGGCGGGGTTCGCGTATCAGCAGGCCCAGGACTCCGTGGCCGGTGGGCAACGGGCCAATGAGCTCGGCCAGGTGTGGGTCCATGCCCTCGGTCACGAAATGGCTCAGGTTGTTGCCCTCGCCGATGACTCCCAGAGCCCCATATTCGGCGTCGAGGAGGCTGCAGGCTGCCTGGACAATTCGTTTGAGCACTGCGTCCAGTGTCAGTTCTTCAGTGATGGAGATGACGGCGGCGAGGAGCTCACGCAGGCGTTGGTCGTAGTCCAACGCCTGCGTCGCTACCTTGGATGTCCCTGTTATCGCCGGCTCTGTTGAAAACGGAGCTGCTTCACCCTCCCCCGGGCGCTGATGTTCCATGGGCTCAGGATACGCCACGGGAGCTGGGAGCCGCCATGGACCGGGGTGAGGACTCAGATGTAGCCGGACGCGTTGTCGGCGTCCTGCTGTTGGGTACCCATCCCTGTTGAAACCTGCTCGGGCAAGGTCTGGTTGTCCTCGTGGACCACAAGGACAGCGCATTTTGCGTGTGCAGCACAGGCAGAACTGACAGATCCCAGCAGCATGCCCTTGAATCCTCCGTGGCCGCGCGATCCGACAATGAGCATTTGAGCGTTCTTTGCCGCTTCGATCAAGACCTGTGCCGACTGGCCTCGAAGGCACTCGCTGACAAGGCCTGCGGGCGGATTGTTCCCGAACGCGTCAACAAGGGCTTTTGCATGCAGTTCCCTGACAACGGTTTCGCTGTCCCACTCCGGAATGGAATACGGTGCGAACACCACTTCGGAGCGCCACGCCGAGACCGCCTTGATGGTGGTCCCCAAGGGCTCGGCCAATCTCTTCGCCCACCGCAATGCCAGGACGGATTCCGGGGATCCGTCCACTCCCACAACGATGGGCAATGCTTTATTGGGCTTCGAATCGGCCATGACAACTACCTGCTTTCACGTTACTGCAGCTGGCCGCGATTCAAAGGACGCGACCATTGAACTACAATGATCTCTTTCGTAGGTCGGCGGTGCACAGGGCACAAGGTCCCTAGCCCACACATCATTTCCCACGCGCGCGTGGACAGCCAGCGATTCGGGACTTTGGGCCCTAGCTTCTCTTTGTCGCGTCAGGTTAGGGTCACTTCCATGAGAGACAATGAGATTGCACCCAAGGCCGCTATTTTGACATCTGCACAATGCTGGACGTTGCTTTCGCAAACCCATGTTGGACGACTCGCCGTGAACGTTGACGGCCGTCCGGACGTGTTCCCTGTCAACTACGAGCTTGACGGCGAATCTCTGCTCTTTCGCACCGGCGACGGCACGAAAATCGGTGCCATCAACGATGACGGACGTGTCGCGTTCGAAGTTGATTCGGTGAACCAGAAGGAAGGGACGGCTTGGAGCGTGGTCGTTAAGGGGGACGCCGAAATTACGTCCTCAAACAGCCACCTCCTCAACGCTGCAGAACGAGGCCTGTTCCCCTGGCAAGGGGTGGGGAAGGCCCACTTGGTGCGCATCGTTCCGGAAACAGTGACAGGCAGGAGTTTCACGCTTGACGCGTCGGTGACGCAGCACGTGTCCTTCGATGAAGCCATGCGCGCCGGGCTGGAATAGGCAGGCACGTCCGCGGCCGGTCCAGGGTCTTGTAGTCCATTGACGTCGCACGACTTTGGGCATTGAACTATTGGGGTATTGAACTATAGGCTATCTTCCTAATCGCCGGGCTTTGGATGTGAATGACAATGGTTTCATTTCGGGAACTTCACCACCTTGACGTCCCGTTTGTCCTCGCCAATGCTTGGGACGTCGGCTCCGGTTTGGCATTCGCTGCTGCAGGTTTCCCCGCCATCGGCACAACAAGTTTCGGGATCGCCGCTAGCACCGGCCAGCCCGACGGCGGCCGTTCCAGCAAAACGGCAACTGCCGCCCTGGTTGGACAGCTGGCCCGTCTCCAGGTCCACGTCACAGCAGATATTGAAGACGGCTATTCGGACAGCCCTGAGGAAGTCGCTGAGTTCGTAGCCGAATTGGCCACCGCTGGCGTGGTCGGTGTGAACATTGAGGACAGCACGGACGGGCATCTGGTGGACCCTGCGGCTTTCGCTGACAAGGTGGCCGCCGTCAAACGCCGCACCCCCACTGTTTTCATCAATGCGCGGGTGGATAACTTGTGGTTTGCCGAGCAGGCGACGGTGGCCGCCGTCCTGCTTCGTGCCCATGAATACGAAGTTGCCGGTGCCGACGGCATCTTCGTTCCGGGGCTGGTAGACGCGCATCAGATCCACGCCATCACGGCGGGGATCGATTTGCCGGTCAATGTGCTGGCTCATCCCTCCCTCACCGTTGCCGAGCTGGGAGCGTTGGGGGTTCGTCGCGTGAGTTCCGGCTCGCTACCATACCGCGCAGCCATGGACTCCGCCGTCGCCAGTGCCATCGCCCTGCGTGACGGCCTTGGGCTGCCAGCCGCCACCCCCTACTGGGACCTGCAGTCGCGCCTCGAAGCATTCAACCAAGGCTGACGATAGTGACACCGGTCCTTGTGAAATCGGGCCGGACAGCGTGTGGTGACGATCATGGCATTGTCGGTTTCCACCAATGATCCAAGTGGGTCCCTGGAAAATCGTGTTGATGGCCGTCCAGCCGTGACCCACTTGAACTCGAGCGGCCCACGCTCCTTGTGCTGTGCGCGGATACAGCCAGAGGGCACCAGTACGGTCACACCCCCAGAACATCTGCAGTTCTGTCTCCATTGAAGTCGCCCACCGTCTCCAGTAGATTGAATCCGCCCCATCCGACTCCAATGGTTACAGCCGCCCCAAACGTCCCGCGGCCGTGCCTTGATACAGGCGCAGCTCGTTCGCCACTGACACCAGGGCTCTGGATATGGCGATTTAATAGATCTAACGCAATCTGCACGATCATGCTAGTTCTGGCCAAGAAGAACCGCGAGATGTAGAGGATTTCGGTTGGTCGAAGAGCCGGCTGACCTTGCATCTATTATCTCGCAAAAATATTCACTCCACGGCAGCACCACCGCCCAAAAACGTCTGAAACTCAAGGAAGCCGATCATTGACCGGAGATCCGTGTCCGGAGGCCTGGACACATGGCCCAAAACGTCGTTGTTCCAGTCGCCGTTGAAATCCCCCGTGGAGTCGGACAGTAGGGACCCCGGCAGGGGCAGCGCCCCTGCCGCATAGTTTGCGCACGTGATGTCGTAGTCGCGAACATCGTCATACCACTGGGATAAGTAAACTGGACCACCGGAGAAACTTGGCTTTACGCAGCGGTCGCGAGCCTCCGTTGGCTAGTGCGGGGTTCGACGTCGATCCACACCATTGCTGGACGGAAACTGTTCCGCACCATGCTGGCGACTGCAAATGAGGCCTCCGCATACCCAATATTGGCTAGTTGCCCGGCACGGGTTGTTGCAGACCATGGACCGCTCGAGCGGTAGGTCAGAATTTGGGCCGGGGTGGGGAACACTGGGGCCAAGAGATGTGGTGTCTTGATAGTTCCGCTGCTTGGGCCGGTGCCGCTACCACGAGGAAGCCCGTGACGAGTCCATGGATGGCGAGCAGGCTTTGCAGCAGGAGCCGCCCGCGCACCTGAGTTCGACGTGCCGCAGGGCAAACTGCCGCGTGGATATTCTTAGTCCGCCAGAGGGATCACCTCGATGGCAGTGCCGGAACCGGTCACCACCAACACGCGTTTGCCCTTGACGTTCTTCAGTGCCTCGGCGAGAAGGTCCAGGGGCGGACCAGACGAGGGGATGTCCTGGTGGCTGTCCGAGGAATGTGTGGGCGCCTGGCTACCGATGGTTTTTCGCCGCCACAGCTTGACCGTGGCGCCGGTCTGTTCCTCGATGAGCCGCTTCAATTCCACACCATCCCCGGAGGCCACCAGGATCACTTGGTCGATGGTGCCCTGCTTTCCGGGAAGCGGTGCCACAGCTCGATCCTGCCGCCAAACGCTGAAATGGTAGGCGGCGACCAGCGCAGTGGCAATAAACAGCCCCAGTGGTGCGCGCACGCGGTCAATGAACGCCCCGCCAACGTGGTCCGCCAATGCGAACTCGAACAGCCGGTAACCTAGCACCAAGAGAGTGACCAGTGCCGATACCGCGCTCAAGCCGAAGACGGCGATCAGGTAGATCCGGCGGCCTGCCAATCCTTCCGAGAAGTCGGTACGGTGAGCGGGCTTCCACACCAGCCACCACAGCGGTGCCCCCACAATAAATGAACTTAGGCCGCCAATAAGCAAAGTGTGCACACCCGAGCCGGCCAAGGGAATTCCGAACGGCACCAGCAGCGCGTTCGCGATGACGCCGATGCCTGAGGCCGCCGCCACGAGTGCCACCCCTGAAACCAGCAGGCGTGCTGTCCGATCGATGCCAACGGATCGTTCGATCGCTGCATGGTAATGATAGGCAAGAACCAGAGCGCCGAGCAGGGCAGAGGAAAGGGAAAAGCCCAGCGGTTCAAGAATGCGCGCCGCTGACTCACTTGAATCAAAACCAAGACGCAGAACGGAGTTCAGCGTAATTCCCGCTCCGGCAAGCATCAGGACGCTGCTGCCGAGGATGCCGACCACAGCCAGTGTCACGTGCGCCAAGCGACCACCGGCGAACTGCACCCTTTTCCGCACCCAGTACCACCACCAAACAAGCACGCCGCCCGCGGCCCACACAAGAGCGCCCAGCACGTTCCGCCACCATGGCTGGCCGAACGTATCCACCCCGGCCAAACCGTGAATGGCGTGCGCGAAGAACAAGCCCAGCGTTGTTACTGCCCCTCCTGTCCCAATGACCAGCCCATAGGCAGCACCAAGGATGGGTGCCACTGAACGCAGACACAGCGGCCGACGTCGTGCATCTTGTGACATCCCCCGGTGCCAAAGCCAGACGGCGGCCCACACCACCCCGGTGGCAAAAGTTTGGGGTGACCAGTTGCCACCTGCCAACGTTGCAGCAGCAAAGAGGAGGGAACTGCTGAAAGTGACGAGCGAGACCGTCGATGCCCCCGCCACATAGACACCCCAGGACAGGGAATCCTGTTCCGACGTTTCTTCGGCCCTGCGCCACACGACCCACCACAGCACTGCCGCGAACGGGCCACCGATCAGTGTGAAGGCAAGTGACCGCGCCAGACTCGCAGTGTCGTCACGAACCAATTCGACACCTGTCTCCAGCAAGCGTCCCAGCAGGCCTGCAAGGCCGATCGCGCCAATGACAACAAGTGTGAAAAGCAAGGTGAACACGATCAAGCGACGCACTGTCGGGGTGGCTGTCACTTCGTTCCCTCGTTCGGGCAGATCGTGAGATCCCACGGTGCCGAAGAGATGCGCCATGCACCGTCCGTTCTCACGAGACTGAAAACGTCCTCGTAGCTTGATTCCTGGGCTCCAAACGGCCCGTTTCCGGAAAAGGACGCGATGGAGACTGCCACGTCGGCGGAATTGGACCGCTCCTTGGTCGAGATGAGCGTGATGGAGAGGTTGTCGGCACGGAATTGTTCCATTGGCGAACAGTCGGCAAACACAGCTTCCGTGAGATACCCGGCAGCCGTAGCCTCGTCCCCATCAACCGCTGCCGCGACGTAGCGCTGCACCACCCCGGCTGGAGTCGATTCCTCCAGGAGCGTGGGCTCGCCGCGGGTAACGGCGATCGATATGGCGGCCACCAGAACGAGGATGACGATCACGCCCAGGATGAGCAGTGGAATCTTCGCTAATTTTCGCTGCGGCGGTACCACAACAGGTTCATGTCCATGACCTTCCGGTGGGCGCGTGGGATCCGTCGGGCTAGCAGGTGAATCCACGAAGCACCCTTTGGGAAGCCCCTACTTCTGCCATTCCTTCTCCCCCTCATCACTTAGAACGCAGCCGGGATTCCATTGCTTCGGCCGGCAACGGCACCTGGTAAAGGCAACTGTCGCATACTTGCCGTGCCGTGTCAGCCTACGAGAAGACTGGCCCCTCATGCCCATTGCCCTCCCACTCCGGCACTTCTATCCTTGTAAAAGCAGAATCCGCGCAGAAGGGCTGGCACCACCATGAGCCGCAAAGTCACCGCACACCTCTTCAACTCCCTCAACGGGGTGGTGGAAAGCCCCAACCTGTGGCAATACGACTCATTCGGGCCAGACGAAGCCCAGCTGATGACGGAGGTCATCACCCCCGTCACGGACGTTGTGATAGGGCGAAAACTGTGGAGCGAATGGTCTGGGTACTGGCCGCAAGCCGAGGACCCCTTCGGCCAATGGATCAACCCAGTGCGCAAGCACGTGGTGTCCACGACCCTGCCGGATGAGCTGCCCTGGAACAGTACCCGCATCGCAGGGGACCCCGTTGAGTACGTGAAGAACCTTCGCGAGCACGGCGAGGGCGGGATCATCGTCAGTGGCGGCATTGAAACAGTCCGTTCACTGTTCCTGGCGGGGCTCGTCGATGAACTTATTCTGACAACGCACCCCGTGGTCACCAACGCAGGCAGGCGGCTCTTTGACGAAAGCGTCCCCACCACGCGGCTGCAGCTGTTGAGCGCCACCCCCACCCCTCCGGGCAACGTCATCATGCGCTACGCCCTCCGCCAGCCGGAATAGGCTGCGAATCTTGACCCCTGCCGTGCACCGCGACAGGCTTTGTCCAACCCACCGGGAGAACTCATGCAGCGAATCGTGCCCAATATATGGTGCCAAGGCAACGCGGACGACGTCGGCAGCTTCTATGCGGATATTCTCCCGGACACGTCCATGGACGTGGTTGCCTCCTACCCCACGGACAATTTGCCGGACTTCCAACGCCATCTCGCGGGGCAACCGCTGGTAGTGGATGTGAGCGTGGGCGGCTATCAGCTCCGTCTTATCAATGCGGGAGACGAGTACTGGCCCACCCCGGCGTTGTCCTTCATCCTGACCATAGATCCGCGGCTGTTCACGGGCGGCACGGATGAGGCACGCACACGCATGGCGAGCATGTGGGAGGCGCTCGCAGATGGTGGCGAGGTTCGCATGCCTTTGGCCGAGTATCCGCACAGCAAACTGTATGGATGGGTTCAGGACAAGTTTGGGGTGAACTGGCAATTGATGCTGGCCGCACCGGACGCTGAGCGGCGCCCGGGCGTGATGCCGCAGTTCCTGTTCACCGGGGAGGCCGCCCAGGCGCAACAAGCGATCGACCTCTACACCGGCCTGCTCCCGAACTCGGGCCCGGGGATGGCCGTGCCGAAGCCAGATGATGCGGGGGGCCTGCTTTTCGCCGAGTTCACACTGGCCGGCCAATGGTTCTCTGCGATGGATGGCGGCGCAGGGCACGACTTCACGTTCACCCCGGGGATCTCCCTCCAGGTCGAATGCACGAGTCAGGAAGAGATCGACTCGTTGTGGGAAGCCCTGAGTGCAGTGCCGCAGGCCGAACAGTGCGGCTGGCTGGTGGACAGGTTTGGGGTGAGCTGGCAGATTGTGCCGCGGAACATGGGCGAGCTGATGCAGAACCCGGGCGCCTACCAAAGGATGCTCACCATGAAGAAAATCATCATTGCAGAGCTGTGAGGCACAGCGGTGCCAGCCTATGACTTAGCCCACATGCGGCCAGCCCGGCTGGCGACACGCGCTAAAGTGGATCGCGGTACCCGCCGACGAGTGCCCTGTGGCCTGTGCCCGAGGAGAACAAACGGCGATCAACCACGCATCGCTCCATTTCCCCGGTCCGCAGGAAGAAGTTCATGACTCTCGCACACCCCTTGGCCAACAGGCTGGTCCCGGCCGCTACCGTCCTGGCAGCAGCATTGGTTCTTGCAAGCTGTTCACCAGCCGCCACGTCCTCGGATACCAGCGCTGACGCTGGCACGCCAGTCACCGGCGGAACCCTGGTCTACGCCTCCGGCGATGCCGAACCCACCTGTCTGGATCCGCACGTCGGTGGCAACTACCCGCAGGCGCTTGTTGCCTCGCAATTCCTGGAGACCCTGTACACGAAGGACGCGGACGGCAAGTTGATCCCCTGGCTCGCGGAGGACTCCACCGTGTCCGAGGACGGGCTGACGCGCACTGTGAAGATCCGGGACGGGATCAAGTTCACCGATGGGACCGCGCTGGATGCTGCCGCGGTCAAGGCAAACTTTGAGCACCTTTTGAACCCGGAAACGGCCTCATCCACCGGCTATCTGGCCCTGGGCAAGATAGATTCCATGGACGCCGTCGACGCCACCACGCTGGTGCTGAAGCTCAAGACCCCTGACAACTCGCTGCTCGAGTCCTTCTCCATGCCTTGGGTTGCCATCGAATCCCCCACGGCACTGAAGCGTACCCAGGCGGAAAACTGTGCATCTCCGGTGGGCACCGGCCCGTTCAAGGTCGAGTCCTGGAAGAAGCAGGATTCGGTAAACCTGGTCCGCAACGCCGAGTATGTGCTCCCTGTGCCGACGGCGGCACACGCGGGAACCGCCTACCTGGATGCCATCACCTGGCGCTTCATTCCCGAGGCGGCAACGCGCTATGCGGCACTGCAGGCCGGTGAAGTTCAGGTCATCGATAACGCCCAGCCGGACGCCATTGCCGCTGCTGGCAAGGTCTCCACCATCAAACACCTGGATGCGCCCCGCCCCGGAGCCTCCAACCGCATTGAGCTGAACTCCTCCAAGGCACCGTTCAATGATGCCAAGGTCAGGGAAGCCTTCATCCATGCGGTGAACGTGAAGGCGAGCATCGATTCACTGTTCTTCGGCACGGCGCCGCAGTCATTCTCCGCCCTGTCCAGTGTGGAACCGCTGGCCTACTCGGAGGAATCCCTGTTCGGCTACGACGCCGCCAAGGCTGGCACGTTGCTGGATGCCGCAGGTTGGAGCAACCGCGATTCCGAAGGCTACCGTGTCAAGGACGGAACCCGGCTCTCCCTCACGTTCCCTGTGAGCACAAGCCAGTCGATCCCTGCGGAGCAGTCGCTCTTTGAGCAGATGCAGGCCACGGCCAAGGAATCGGGCATCGAGATTAAGATCAACTTGTTGGATCTGTCCAGCTGGTACGGGGACCTGGCCAAGAATGACTACGACTTGGTGTCCGCTCCGTACACCAAGGTTGGCCCGAGTGTTCTCTCCGTCCTGTTCAGCTCCGCTTCAACTATTCCCGCACCCTCCGGCTATTTCGCCAACCACTCCCAGGTCAAGGACCCGGCCCTTGACGCGTTGCTTGAGACCGCAGGTTCCACCAAGGATGAGGCCGAGCGGAAGGACCTCTACACGCAGGTGCAGAAAAAGGTTCTGGAGGGCTACTACGTGCTGCCGCTCTATGACCAGCAAAACCACTTCCTTTACTCGGACAAACTGAAGAACGTGGGTGCCACCACGGCCGTGGCAACACCGACGTTCTTCGACACCTGGCTGGCCAACTAGATCCTTCACAAGACGCCCCCGCCCATGAGCGCCTCCGCAACAGCCACCAACCGATCCCCCGGTAGTTTTGGGGCATCCGTTCGTTGGTTGCTGCGCAAGCTCGGTGGGGGCGTCTTTGTGCTCTGGGCAGTAGCAACTGCCATCTTCTTTGGCATCCGGATGATTCCCGGGGACCCAGCAGAGGCCATCCTGGGTGGCCCCGGTTCCCAGGCATCGCCCGAAGCCCTTGCAGCAGCCCGGGCCCAGTATGGCTTGGACCTGCCCCTGCACGTTCAGTACTTTGGCCAGCTGTGGCGCTTGGCCACTGGGGACATGGGCACGTCTTATTCGTTGAAGATCCCGGTCACCGAAGTGCTGCGAGAGCTGGTCCCTTCCACCCTCATTCTGGCCGTTCTCGCGCTCCTGCTGGCCTGGGCCATGGCGCTGGTACTGGCTGTGCTGTCCACCCGCAGCGGCGGGGTGGGTACGGCGCTGGCGTCGGGGCTGGAAATCGTCTCGGCCGCGGTGCCGCACTTTTGGCTGGCCAGCGTGCTCATCATGGTCTTCTCGACGGCGCTGGGGTGGCTTCCGCCGGTGAGCACCAACACCCCGGCCGGCTTGGTGCTGCCGGTCATTACCCTGGCGTTGCCGCTGGCAGGATTTTTGGGCCAGGTCATGCGGGACACCATGGAGGAGGCCCAGCGTTCCGCATTTGCGCTTTCTGCACGGGCACGAGGGGAATCAGAAACCGGCGTGCTACTGCGCCATTCACTGCGGCATGCAGCGCTACCGGGCATCGCGCTCTCAGGCTGGGCCTTGGGCTCGCTGCTCTCGGGCGCCGTGGTGGTGGAGTCCATCTTCGCCCGTCCTGGGCTGGGACGTTCACTGCTCTCTGCGGTGACCACCCGCGACATACCGTTGGTCACCGGCGTCGCACTTCTTTCCGCTGCCGCCTATGTGGTGATCATGGCCCTGTCAGACATTGCCGAGCGCCTCGTGGACCCACGGATCAGCGCGCCATGAGTATCTTGGAACCGGCCCTGCCGTCAGTGGATCCGGTGCTGAACCCGCATGCGGCCCGTAAGGCACGCCCTGGCGGCACCTTTGTGAGGCGGATTGCGGCCCACATCCCCTGGGTCGTCTCAACCGCCGTGCTGCTCTTCTTTGTTCTTGCAGCCATCGCGCCGAACGTCCTGGCACCCGTTGACCCGCTGGCCATCAACCCCAGCGAAGCGTTCTCCGCACCCGGCACCGGGCACCTGCTGGGCACCGACGAATCGGGCAGGGACATCTACTCCCGAATTGTCCACGGATCACGAGCCTCGCTGCTCATTGGTGCTGCGGCAACAGGCATAGGTCTCAGCCTGGCGTTGGTCCTGGGGACCGTCGCCGGATTTGGTGGGCGGTGGCTGGACTTTGGCGTGGGCCGGATCCTGGAGGTGCTGTTTGCCTTGCCCGGGCTGCTGCTGGCCCTCGTGTTCATCGCCCTTGCAGGGCCGGGCGTGGCCACCACTGTTGTTGCGGTGGGCCTGACCACCGCACCCGGATACGCCAGGATGATCCGTGCACAAATCATCGCCTTGCGGACCTCGCCCATGGTCGAGGCCGCAACGGTGCTGGGGCGCAGCCGAACCCGCATCCTGACCACCCACATCCTGCCTAACGCCCTTGCACCCATTGCCGTGCTTGCCACGTTGGGACTGGGCCAGGCTATTCTTTGGGCCGCTTCCCTGAGCTTTTTGGGGCTGGGAGCACCCCCACCCGCCCCCGAATGGGGCACCATGCTTTCGGCGGGCCGCACCTACCTTGCCCTGGCCTGGTGGATGACGCTGTTCCCGGGGCTCGCCATTGTGCTGGTTGCCGCCGCTGCCACGGTTCTCTCCAGATCGTTGAAGTCCCGAGGTACCCGGTGAGCGCGGTCGAGCCCGTTCTGCGGGTTGAGAATTTGCACGTCTCCTTTGACGGGACGAATGTTGTGACTGGTGTTTCCTTCACGGTGCACCCCGGGGAATGCCTGGCGCTGGTGGGCGAATCCGGGTCCGGTAAGTCGGTGACCGCCAGGTCCCTGATCGGCTTGGCCGGACTGGGATCGCTGGTGCAGGCCGATACACTCGACGTCGCCGGCCGTGACGTCCGCGGTCTTTCGCAGCGCAGCTGGCGTGCCATCCGCGGCAAGCAGGTGGGATTGATCCTGCAGGACGCTCTGACGTCCCTGGACCCGCTGCGAAAAATCGGGAAGGAAATCGACGACGCGCTGCGCATTCACTCCGGGCTTTCCGGGGCGCAACGTGCCGCGCGCGTGATGGAACTGCTGGAGGCCGTGGGCTTGGACGATCCCCTCCGCCGGGCTTCCCAACGCTCAGGGGAACTCTCCGGCGGGATGCGCCAACGTGCGCTGATTGCCTCAGCCGTAGCCTTGGACCCCACGCTGATCATTGCCGATGAGCCCACCACTGCACTGGATGCAACCATCGCTGCCTCTGTCATGGCCAGGCTGGGTGAATTGCGTCAAACAGGCTCGGGGATGCTTCTGATCAGCCACGACCTTGCGGCGGTGGCAAGTGTGGCGGATTCGATTGCCGTCATGCAGGCCGGACGCATCGTGGAACGAGGCCCAAAGGAACAGGTTCTCAACGACCCGCAGCACCCGTACACCCGTGCCCTGCTGGCGGCGGTTCCTGCAGGGAAACCCCGCTTCACGCGCCTGTCCCCCGCAGCGGACACCCCCGCGACTTCAGCGCATCAGCCAGCCGGGACGGTCGCAGCGCAGGGTGAGGTGACGGCGCAGGCCGAGGTCGCAGCCCAGGGCGAGGCGGCCGACGTCGTGCTTCCGGTGTTGAGTGCGAGCGGGCTCTGCAAGAGTTTCCCCCTGGCCGGGGCCACTGATTTCCGGGCTGTGCACGACGTCAGCTTTGAGCTGTTGCCTGGGCGCACCCTGGGCGTGGTGGGTGAATCCGGATCCGGGAAGACCACCACCGCCCGCATGGCCCTGGGACTGATAAAGCCCGACGCCGGAGATGTGCGGCTCTTCGGTAAACCGTGGAGTGCGGTTCCAGAATCCGGGCGCCGGTCCCGCCGCTCGTCGCTGGGCGCCATTTACCAGGACCCGCTCTCCTCCTTCGACCCGCGTCTTTCCACCGGCTCGCTGCTGGCTGACGCCCTGAGTTCTGGGGCCACGCGCAATCCGCGCTCCCACTCCAAGAGAATCAACGAACTGCTGGAGATGGTGGGCCTGGAACAGGATGTGGCAGCCCGCAATCCCGCCAGGCTCTCGGGCGGGCAACGGCAGCGTCTGGCCATTGCCCGCGCCCTGGCACCGAACCCGCGGGTGCTGATTTGCGATGAGCCGGTCTCCGCGCTGGATGTCTCCATCCAGGCCCAGGTCCTTGACCTGCTGGATGAGCTGCAGCAACGGCTTGGGCTGAGCTACTTGTTCATCTCACACGACCTCTCGGTGATCAGGCACATGAGTGATGACGTGCTGGTCATGCGCTCGGGTGAAGTTGTTGAATCCGGGGCAACTGAAGCCGTGTTCACCGTGCCGCAGCATGAGTACACGCGCGCCCTGCTGGCAGCGGCACCGCCACTCGAGCGTGGACACTGAGTACGCGGATGCCGAACACATCCTGACGCTCAAAGCGCAGGCTGACCCGTAGACTCTGAACGTGCCGGGTATGCGGACAGCACATTCATTGCAGGTGGGAACGTTGAGGAGAACCGGTGCGCGAATCCCGGGACATCGTGGTTGGTTATGACGGCTCTGCAGAAGCCGCCCAAGCTGTGCTGTGGGCCGTCACGCAGTCCGTCTTGCGGAACTGTCGGCTGCACCTGGTGCATTGTCACTTGCGGCCGACGCCATCGCAGGACCCCGCTGTCGGCGGCGGCACAACGACTGACGACGTGGATCCCTCACCTGAAGCCATCCTCGCCGAAGGCGTGGCATTGGTGAAGGCCGTGGCTCCTGCACTGGATGTTCAGGCGAGCCTTATCTACGGGTGGCCTGCCGTGCATCTGAGCAGAATTTCCCAGGGCCAGGAGTTGCTCGTTGTGGGCAGTCGGGGCTTCGGCGGGTTCCTGGGCCTTCTGGTGGGTTCTGTGAGCCTGGAGTTGGCAGCGACGTCCAACTGTCCCGTGGCCGTCATCCGCAGGGCGGACCAACACCCTGCCGGAGCAGTGGTCGTGGCCGTTGACGCATCCGGCTCCGCAGCGGCTCTGGCCGATGCCTGCGCAATGGCCGTGCTAACGGGTTCCCCTTTGAACGTGCTTCATGTGCGGCCTGATAAGAATGGTTTGGCACTGATCCGGAGACGCGGCAGCAAGGTACCGGTGGACGTTTTGGAGGCTGCCGTGGCAACCGCCCGCAACCTTGCTCCCGGCATCAGCATTGAAGGGAAACTGCTCACCGAAAAATCCACCGCCCGGGCAATTCTCAACGCTTCACAGGACGCCAGCCTGATCGTCATGGGGACCACGGGACGCGGACTGGTCAAGGGTGTCATCGGCTCCACCACGCATGCGGTACTCCACCACGCCCGTGGACCGGTCCTCGTCTCACGACGGACGTAATCTTTTCAGTTCTCCGACGATGGGCCGGTTACTCGAAAGCGAGTGCAAGGGCTGCGATTTCCGCCTCAAGGCGCTCGACGTCGTCTCGGCAGCACAGTTCCGTTGCCGGTGAAATCACGGCGGCACTTCCAGCGGCCACCGCCGATCTCAGGGCCGCCTCAGCCGGGTAGCCTTGTGCGAGCCGCAAGACAAACGCGGCCAGAAAGCTGTCACCGGCCCCGACCGTACTGACCACCTTGACCGACGGCGTCGGCAACCGAATAGCGCCGGACTTGGAGGCGAGCACGGCCCCGGCTTCACCCAATGTCAGGGCGACGTACTCTGCGCAACCCTCGGCAATCAGCGCGGAGGCCGCGTCGATTTGGCTCTGTTCGCTGTCAAGGGCCGCACCGACATGCTCGGCCAGTTCCCGCCGGCTGGGTTTTACCAGAAAGACTCCTTCGGCGAGGGCCTCTGCAAGGGCCGGACCCGAGGTGTCCACCACGCAGCGCACGTCGGCCTCCCGCGCCAGGCGGGCGAGCTGCGCGTAGAAGCCATCCGGAACCCCCGGAGGCAGACTGCCGCTGGCAATCAGATATCCACCTGACCGGATGGTCCGGCCAACAATCCTCAAGCAATTGCGCCACTCATCTTCACTAAATTCAGGACCTTCCAGGACGAACCGGAACTGCTTCCCCGTTGAGTTCTCATCAACTGTGACATTCTGCCGGGTGCTCCCCTGGACTGCCGCCACCAAAACCGGGATTCCCTCGGCTTCCATCAACCGGCGGTAGGTGTCTCCGGTGGTGCCGCCTGCGGTATAAACAGCCACGGCCTGGCCGCCGAGCCGGTGTATCACCCTGGCCACGTTAGCCCCGCCACCTCCCGGATCGAGGGTGCTGCGACTGCACCGGAGTTTATGCCCGCTGTAGACGACGTCCGTTGATGTGCTGACGTCCAGTGCGGGGTTCATGGTGAGGGTGACGATTTGTTTGGAACGCCATGAGGATGAAGCATCCGTGAACCCCACCATGGGCGAACCGTTCTTCTTGGAATCGATGGGCTTCATGGATTATCTGGTCCCTTCAGGGCTCGTTTCCGTCCGGTTCAGGTGAAGGCCCGGATGGTGCGAACGTCATCTCTGTGCAGTGGTCTGTGCAGTGGGTAGAAGCATAGGACACCAAAGTAGGCACGTCCATGTGTGTCCTCGCGCAGTCGCGCAGCCGCCCGGGCCGGAAACCGCCATCGACGGTTTAGTAGAGCTTGTTGGCTCCGCCGTCGGCCATGAGGGTCTGGCCGGTCATGTACTGCGAATCGTCGGAGAGCAGGAAGGCCACGATCGGCGCAACGTCCGCCTCCGGATCGCCGAAGCGCCCCAGCGGAACCTTGGCCAGTGAATCCTTGTACATTTCAGGGAACGCTTCACTCCATGCCTTAACTCCTGGGGTGAGTGCCATGGGTGAGACAACGTTGACGCGGATATTGTCCTTGGCCCACTCGTTTGCCGTGACCCGGGAAAGCCCGCGGATCGCTTCCTTCGCCGAAGCATAGGCAGCCTGGGTTTCCTGTCCGACCATGGCCGAGCCCGAACCGAAGTTCACCACGGAACCGCCGTTGACGGCCAGCAGCGGGTAGGCAGCCGCCATGAACTGGCGGGTGGCGCGGAAACCCGTGTTGAAGGACAGATCCCACTGTTCCTCGGTCAGGTCGTTGAACATGGCTTGGCGCGATGCGTGCGCGTTGTTGACCAACCCGTCCAGTCCGCCAAAAGTTGTGCTGGCCAGTTCGACGGCGGACGCCGCCACCGCCTTGTCGCTGACGTCGCCCAACACGAACCGGACGTTGGCGCCCAGATCTGCCGTGAGGGATTCCCCGGCTTCGCCATTGACATCGACCGCAACGACTTTGGCTCCGCGAGCCACCAAAACCCGGGAAATTGCACGGCCAATTCCCGATGCCCCGCCGGTGACGATGACGACCTTGTTTTCGAGTTGCATGCTGACTCCCTGGTTGACGTTTCGTGGGACCGGACGATCCCTGGCTGTGGATTGCCCCTATACACAATCACAAGATGATGTGTGTGTGCTGGAAGCTCGCGAATACCAGGTTGTGTGGAACAGTGGATTCATGGACACAGCTTCAGGCAAACCCCCTCCAGGCACTCCCGATCTGACAGTTCACGGTCCCCCGCCGGAACCCGCAGCGCCGGTGTTGCTCGCATCGGTGATGCATGTGGCCGATGCCATTCATGAGGTCCGGACGCGCGTTGCGGCGGTTTCCGGCTTCACTCCCACCATCGTCGCCTACCCGGGCTACGGCAGCACCACATGGGTGCGCGTGCTGGCCCGTGTTGTACTGACAAGCAAGCGCACAGCCACCAGCGGCAGGATGCGCGGCTGGCGTGCCTTCACCAGCGTTCCTGTTCCGGACACTGACGTGGAAGTGGAGATCGACGGCGTCGTCCATGCGGTCCGCGCCGACGCAGGAGGACTCGTAGATGCCGTGCTGGAGGCCTCCTTGGAGCCAGGCTGGCACACAGTCTTCCTACGCAGCCAGGTTGCAGCTCCCGCCGAGGAGCGCATCTTGATCGTCGCACCCGACACCACGTTCGGCATCGTCTCGGACATTGACGACACCGTCATGGTCACGGCGCTGCCCCGGCCGCTGCTGGCCCTCTGGAACACCCTGGTCCTCAGCGAACGGGCGCGAACGCCCACCCCTGGCATGGCCGTGCTGCTCGACAGGATCGTGGACAGGCACCCCGGGGCACCCATCCTCTACCTCTCCACCGGACCGTGGAACGTGGCGCCCGCCCTGTCACGGTTTCTTGCCAGAAACCTGTACCCGGAGGGCGTTCTGCTGCTCACCGACTGGGGTCCCACCCGCCAGCGCTGGTTCCGCAGTGGAGAAGAACACAAACGCAATAACCTCCAGCGGCTCGCACAGGAATTTCCAGACATCAGGTGGCTGCTGGTGGGCGACGACGGCCAGCACGATCCGGAGATCTATGCTGACTTTGCGCGTTCACATGCTGCGCAAACAGCAGCCATTGCCATCCGTGAGCTCTCCACCGGGGAAGCCATGCTGGCTGGCCGCCGCCAGCATGGGAAAGGTCCAGTTTTGGGCCACGGAGGGGTGCCTCGATTGTCCGCACCCGATGGTGCGGGACTTGCCCAGCAGCTGCGAAAGCACGGTTTGCTCTGAATCTACGATCCGCGTGCCTGAGTAACGTGAGCTGCCGGTTGGTTGCCGGCAGCTCCATGCCGGGTGCGTTAAACTTCCGGCACAAGGACTTGTTGGAAACAGTGGGAAACAGGATGTGTGCATGAGCGAACAACAACCACCAGGATCGGCTGGCCAGCAGTCAAGCCAGCACGGAGGGCTCGGCGACACAGGTGAGCACGGCGAGACAGGTGAGGTTGCAGAGGACCGCTTCGTTGGGCGGACTGACCTGACCCGGTGGAGAGCCCCTTTCGGCCGTTGGCTCGCCGGCGTCGTACGTTGGCTCAGTGCCCGGCTGGGACCGCATGCCGCCCTGATCCTCACGCTCGCCGTCGGCGCCGCGATCGCTGCTGCCCTGACCTACGTTTCCGCCGAAGTTTATGAAGCCGTCACCGAGGCCGACGGGGTGGCAGCACTGGACCATCCACTGCTGGACGCTGCGATGAGCGTCCGTTCGCCGTGGCTGGATACCGTGGCCACGGGCTACACGGACATCGCCGGGACCATCGGCATGCCCATCCTCGCCGCCACCATCATGGTGGTCCTTGCCCTGAAGCGCCGGTCGTGGACACCGGTCATACTCATGCTCACGGCCACCGCAGGGTCGCTGCTGATGACAGTCGCGGGGAAGCAACTTATTGGACGCGCCCGCCCGCCGCTGGTGGACGCCATCCCGCCCTATGAATATTCGCCCTCGTTTCCCAGCGGCCACACACT
>NZ_JAUNVV010000028.1:33102-35874 GCF_030540645.1 Arthrobacter sp. | reverse complement strand
TGGCGCAGGGCCGCGCTGCGCGACACGGTGCTGGACGGCGTGCTGCTGCCGGCAGGTGCCGAGGTGCTGCTGGAACTCTCCGGCCACCACGGACCGCAGGCGCCGCCCACAGCGTATTCGCTGGCTTTTGGCCACGGACTCCACCGCTGCCTAGGCGCCAAACTGGCGGAGCTTGAGGCCACGCTCGTGGTCCAGGAAACAGCCTGCGCCTTGCCGCACCTGATGCTGTCAGGGCCGGAACCGGACTGGCTGCGCTTGCTGTCCTTCCAAACCCCCTTGTCCGTACTTGTGGAAAGAAGTGAACGATGACTTCACAGATCCTCCGGCTGCCCGCCGTCGTGCTTGTCACTGGCACCGACACCGACGTTGGAAAGACAGTGGCGACGGCGGCGCTTGCCGCTGCGCTGCAGGCTGCCGGGAGATCCGTGGCCGCCTACAAACCGACCCAGACTGGCGTGCTTGCCAGCGACGGCGGTGACATGGGGGAGGTGCGGCGCCTGGCTGGAATTGCCGCAGCGGTTGAGGGTGTGCGGCTTACGCTCCCCATGGCACCCGTTGCCGCTGCTGCCCGTGAGGGAGGAAAGCTGCCAACGCTGGCAAACCACGTGGCAGCCATCCGCGAACTGGCTGCCGGGCACGACCATGTTCTGGTGGAAGGCGCAGGTGGGGTGTTGGTGGAACTTGATGCGGAGTCGAATACGATCGCGGATCTAGCCGCACATCTCCCGGGGGCGGCCGTAGTGGTGGTGTGCCGCAGTTCCCTGGGCACGCTAAACCACACGCTGCTCACCCTCGAGGCCCTGGATCGCCGGAATTTGGCAGCGGCAGGGCTGGTCGTGGGCTCGTGGCCGCAGGAACCCATGGACGTGGAACTGGACAACCGGGACTTCTTCGCGGCTTTGCCCACGACACTGCTGGGTTGCCTGCCCGAGGGCGCAGCCTTGCTGACGGGAGAGCAGTTCCGGGCTGCGGCGCCGGGATGGCTCGCCGTCTAAGGCGCGTTCTGAGTTGCTTTCCTCGATAGGAGAAGAGCCCGGCTGAGTGATCAGGGCAGCTGCAATTTGGTGGCATCGACGAGTTCCTGGACAGCGTCGGCGCTGCCGCTGATCGAGAGATCTGTGCTGTCCAATGAGACTCCGCCCATGATCAGGGACTTCCACGTTCGCGTGGTGCAACTTGCCTGTGCGTCAAGGGTGTCAACAGCAGTCCCCTGAATGGTTGCGGCCCTCACGATGTTCGTCTCCTCGGATGTCAGCGCTGCCACATACTCCACGGGAGCCCTGCTGGGTGTGCGCGAGTCGGTCAAGGTCAAGGAAACGTTGCGTCCCGGTGAACCTGGGGCGAGCGGGCGGGCATGGGCGCGCATGGCCAGGACTAGGGTGTCGGGACTCATGTCCGCCGCCAGCGGCAGGCGGGGGGATTGGATGGCCCACTGGGAGAGCGCCGTGTTGACGGTTTCAAGGCCGCTGCCCCACTCGGTGAGTTCGTACACGCTCACGTGGGCCGGCGCAGGCAATGAACGACGGCGCACAATGCCTGCTTCTTCCAGATCCTGCAGCCGCTGCGTGAGCGGTCCCGGGCCGAGGCCGGGGATGTCGTGCTGGATGTCAACGAACCTCTTGGCACCCAGCAGCAATTCTCGGACAATGATGAGAGCCCAACGCTCGCCGACCAGGTCCAAGGCATGGGAGGAGGCGCACCCGTCGTTGTATGAACCGTAACTTCTCCGCGCAGCCATGAAGCCATTTTACTCCTTGACAAGAAGTGAGCGCTACTGTTCTCATAGCTTCATGGCTAAGATTCCCAGCACCGTTGTTTGGCCGGTGGTGCATGCTGAGCGCAGGGCGCTGATCGTGGACTTGGAGAAGTTGACCCCGGCCCAGTGGCAAACGCCGTCGCTGTGCCCGTCCTGGGATGTCCACGACTTAGTGGCGCACCTGGTGGATTCTGCGAAGACCACGCGTTGGGGTTTCGTTCGGCGGCTCGTGGTTGCCCGCTTCGACTTTGACCGTGACAACGCTTCGGGGATTGCCCGCGAAAAGGCTGCCCATCCCAGAGATACCCTGGGTCAGCTGCAGGCGGTGTGCACGTATCGCTGCACGCCCCCGGCGGCGTTGGCCACCCGGTTTGTTGAGGTCTTTGTCCACGGCGAGGATATTCGCCGCCCGCTGGGTATCCACCGCGACTATCCGTCTGCCCACGTGGCGCAGGCACTCGAGTATCAAGTCAAAACCAGCGTCTCGATGGGGGGAGGTAGGGAACGTGCAGCGGGAAGGCGTCTTGTCGCCACCGATACAGAGTTTGTCCACGGAGAAGGACCCGAGGTTCGTGGGCCTGCCATCAGTCTTCTCATGGCCGTCTCAGGGAGGCCCGTGGACGCGGCGGAGTTTACCGGTGACGGTGCCGCGGCCTTCAGCGCCGCGCTGGGCCAGGCTGCCTGACAGCGGGTGCCCTGACACTCTACTGGTGGGGCTGGTGTGAAGGCGTAGCCCACGGGAGGATGGAGGCATGCTTGGACGTCTCCACCACCTTGTTCTTGATTGTCCGGATCCACGCAACTTAGCGGGGTTCTATGCGCGCTTGTTGGGCCAGCCCATCACTTATGACAGCGATGACTTCGTCGTGGTTGCGGAGAACGAGACGTCATCCGGGTTGGCATTTCAACGCGCACCCGGCCACCGCCGGCCAACGTGGCCCAGTCCCGCCGTTCCGCAACAAATGCATCTTGACATCATGGTGGAGGACATCGGCGAGGCAACACTTGGCGTCCTT
>NZ_JAUNVV010000028.1:0-33002 GCF_030540645.1 Arthrobacter sp. | reverse complement strand
GCGGAGGAAATCGGTGAACGATTTGCCGATCTGTCGGGGATGGTGATTCACGCCGAAGTGCGCATCGGCAATTCGATTGTCATGATCACGGAGGAAACTCCCGGCAATACGGTGGCCGCCTGCGCGACCCCTTCGGCCAACAGTGGATGCTGTGCCAACGCCTCGAGAAGGTTTCTGTCGATGAGATGAACCGCCGTGCAGGAGAGTATTTCGGCTCTGAGTGACGCGCCGGCCGATGTGCCCACAGCAGTTCACCCAGTAAGTCAGGGCACCCAATACCCGACGGCGCAGAGCAGCCGCGTCTCGGCGTCGGCGTTAGCTGGAGGGTCAATGGCGGGTGGGAAGACGCCGAAAGCGCGCCACTCCTCAGCGTTGGGAAGCACATGCTCCGTCAAGCCGGCGATGAGCTCTTCGGAGAGATGGAATGGGATGTTGAGGTGCTTGGCGATCATCCATGCTTGGAACCCGCGGTAGAGCGACAAATGAACGAGCCCCTCCTCTGCCGGATAGTCGCCGTACTGGAAGTGGAACACCGAATCCGGAGTAACCCCTCCCCGGACAGCGGCCGTGGCCGTGTCGTTCAGCGCGTCGTAGGCTGCGATCGGATCATCGCCGAGCAGGTCAAGCTCCTGCCATTTGTCGCCATCGGAGGTAGAGAGCCCAGAGAGCACATCCGGAACCCACGCTTCGTCGTAGGCGTGCGCACGCAGGATGTCGAGAATGGTCGGTTCTGGACTTTGCGACCATTCAGCCGGGGCGGACTTGCCCAAGTCTTCGGGCGTGAGGCGGTCGATGACGCTGCGAAGGGCGGTGTCCGAGAGGAGAAAAAGCTGATTGGTTTCCATCCCGGTAGCGTACCCGCCGTGCACCGGCTTGGCTACGGAGCCCGGGGTGACGTCCATGACGTTCTTCCGGTACTTCCCGACGAAAGATGCGTTGACCATCGACGACCCCTACGACCCGATCATTGCCACTATCGTGTCAGCACAGCCGGCGGAGCTCTCGCCTTTACAACGGGTCTGCACAGCCTTCAGCATCGCTCTTGCCCAGCTGGACGCAGGTGAGGACGAGGCCACTCGTCGCAGGCTTCGCATTGCCGCTGCACACCCGGGCCTGCGGGCCAAGACGTGGGAGAGCACGCAGGCGACGCAGTTGGCGATTGTGGATGCGCTGGTGTCCACGGGCGTGCAGCGGTTGGAAGCGGAAGTGACCACGGGTGCTTGCCTTGGCGCGTCGACGGCGGCACTGCTGCACGACGGCGGCGTGGGCACCAAGTCGCTCGGTTGTCAGCTGCGTGCCGCACTGGCATATCTTGCGCCAGTTCCCGAGGAGAGTTCCGATGCCGACTGAACCGGCCGCCGTCGAGCTTGTGGCCGCAGCGAAGGTGTACAGGGAGGGATCCGCTTTGCAGCCGACTAACTTGGTGCTGCATCGAGGGCAGGTGCATGCCTTGGTTGGTTTGAATGGTGCCGGGAAGACGACGCTGATGCGGCTGGTGCTGGGCATCACCGCCCCCACTGCAGGAAGAGTGCTGGTGCGCGGTGTTGATGTTGCCCGGATGAGGTCTGCTGGATGGGCCGGTGTGGGGCACCTCATTGACACGCCGCTGGCCTATCCGGAGCTCACCGTCAAGGCGAATCTGCAGATCGCCGGGCGCCTGGCAGGGCTCAACCGGGCCGATGCCCACGCTGCAGCGTTGCAGCGGATACTACTGGAGCGCGTACACGAAGCTGGTGCTTCGGTGTTGGTGTCAAGCCACCATCTCGACGAAGTGGCGCGAATTGCCGATCAGATCACCGTGATCAATGCAGGGCGGATCATCGGCGAGCTGGCCCTTGGTGGGTTTGTCTTGGAACGCCGCTTCTTTGACCTTGTCAACGCAGACGTTGAAGCGAAATTGCTGGTGGGGAAGTCATGAAGGCGGCCGCGCTGTTTGCCGGAGCGCTCGGTATCGAATGGCTCAAGTTCTGCTCCGCGCCCGTTCCGATCACCGCGACGGTGCTGCTCGTCCTGGGTGTTCCCGGCATCGCAGCCGCCTCTCTGCCGCGGCTGCAGGCGAAGGCCCCGCCGCTGCAAAAGCTGCTTCTTTCGCGGGCGACGGCGGCTGGGACGGCCTGCTCTCCGTCACCACCGCGGTGTCCTCGGCCGCCGGGCTGCTGGCGTTCGGCGTCGTGTACGCATGGAGCTTTGGACGGGAGTTCAGTCAAGGAACCATCACGGGACTGTTCGCATTGCCAACCACCCGCACCATGATCGCCGGTGCCAAGCTCATTGTTCTTTGTCTCTGGTTGATCGCCGCTACAGCGATTCTGACTGGGGTGACCGCCCTGCTGGGGAGGGTGCTCGGATACGTGCCGACCGCCGGCAGCTTCGCGCTGGTCGCCAAACTTGCAGCCACCACGCTGCTCACCGGCGCGCTCGCCGTCGTCTGTGGCTTGATCGCCAGCATCTGCCGCAGCATGCTGGCCGGGATGGGCTCCGAGATCGTGATTTTGGTGCTCGCCCAAGTCTCCGTGCTCGTGGGCGTGGGCGGTTGGTTTCCCTTCGCCGCACCAGGGCTGTGGGCGGCGTCGAACTTCGTGGGCAGTGGAGTTTTGGGAATCCAACTGGCTGTTCTGCTGGCGACAACGGTGCTTGCCGTCTGGGGAACCGTACTCTTTTGGTGGCGGCTCAGGCTCTAACATGGTTTATAAAGCGGGGGTCATGGGTTCGAATCCCATAGGAGGCCCAATGGTGGTCGGTAGTTGCCAAGGGCCCTCAACAATGGGCGTTTTTGCCGCGAAATGGGCCATTTTCAGGGATATTGACCGCATAGATTGCAACCGTCGTCGGTTCAAATCTGATAGGGGCCCTCGAGTTTTTTTGGGGCCAAAAAGCCCGGATTTACAGGGTTTTCGCAGTGGCGGGGTGGGTTTCCGCCCCGTTTTTTCGCGTCTAAATGGCTTTGGTGTTCGAACGCAAAGGTCGTCGGTTCGAATCCGACAGATACTCCGGAAGATGCCTCTGACCTTCGGGTTTGCTGTAGGGAAGGGGCATCAGTGACGCCGTTTCGACCGAACTCATTGCAAACTCATGAAATTAACGGCGACGGCCCATGCCGGATCAATCCCCCACCATGCCGAATTGCGAAGCGCCGGTACACCGCGGACCCAGTGGGGCGTTCAATATCGATGCCAGCGTCCAGATTATGCCCGAACATGGGTCTGGTCAGGCCGGCCCGGCTGATTCGGCCCTCTCTTCCGGGTTCACCCTGCGCCTGTGGCAGGTAGGGCCCTCGATACGGAACTTCGGCTAGCTGCGATTTCAGATTCAACAACTTCCGGGCTCTTACCCGCAAACAGCCTGCGGGCATAATTGACTCAGGATTCCGCGACACGCTCTGCGTGAACCATCCCCGATCAGATTGCTGATTTACTCTAGGGCCGAGCCCACGTCTGTACCGCTACTGCCCACACATCACCACTAACCCGCAACAATTGGTAGGATTCGCGGCTGAAATCTGAAGAGTACGTCGACGCATGCAAAAATAAACCTGGCTGTAGTTCTAGACGGAGTGCTCGTACGTCAGGCAGTCCGCGTTGTCGGCGCCCGGTCCCACTCGGACAGATGACGCATTGCACATTAGATGGTCGTTGTGAACGCACTCGGTCCGTTGACAAGCCCCAATGGAGGCCAGAACTTTTGGCAGTCCGCCGTGGACGCCAGTGTCGATGAAGGTTGCGCACTGGGCATGGTCGGCGTGCCCGCCAATGGTGATGCCGGCGGCGCCACAGTGGGTGTGGTTGTTGAAGGAACAGTTCTCCACGGCGCATTCCGAGATGGGGACGGTGACAGTCATGATGATCTCCTTGTATGTTTCGATCCGGCCAGTTCGGCCCGATTACGTCCACGGTACCCCCACCTTCGCCAAACTAATTAGTGCCATTTTCGTATCTTATTTTTCATCACGGACTGAGAAGTGAACGCCAACTCTTACGGTTAGAACTTCAGACGCTTCCTATGCCATAGGAGATAACGAAAGCAGGGCGCCCGCACCATGGCCGTCATGATGCATGTGGGATTTATGCGGGGCAATGACGATGCCGCCAATGGGGCCGGCGAGTCAGCTGAGGGCATTTGTGTGTGAGTGCGGATCGGAAGCTACCACGAAGGCTTAATTCTCCACCACGTTCCGTTCCGGCCCGATCAGCCTGGCGATCATAACGTCCAAGGGCGTGGTCTTTCCGCGTGCATCGGAAGTCCTGGTTCTGTCGCTCCGAGGGCGCCCAACCTTCGGTCGATCTCCGGGAGCATTCCGTGAAGCCTGTCGCCAGTGGCTTCGGCTGCGCGCGGAGCAGCGACTCCGCCCATCAATCCTTTTGACTCAACAGGGGTACGTCTGGATCCCGGTAGGCATGTGTAGTACGGATCGGCTACCCAGCACGAGGTTGGCAAAATACCGTTCATGACGAGCATGACGGGGCGGTGTCCAGGAGCTCGGCGAGCCCATGGATGAGCCAGGTGTTCCACCAGGCCCAGTCGTGACCGCCGGTGACGGTGCACAGCCCGACGTCGGCCCCGAGCGGGACAAGGTCTGCGTAAAGCCGTTGCGTAGTCTCGTGGATGTCGGGTTCGTAGATGCCGGCTTGGAGGCGGATCGTGACCCGGTCCACCACGTCTCGCAACGGCCTGGCCAGGTCGTAGCGCCACAGCGAGGGCGACTGGGCCAGGGCCACCCCCACGAGGTGAGGGTGCCGGGCCAATTGCCACAGCGAGGCGAGTCCGCCGTAGCTGGCGCCGGAGACGATAGTCCCCGGGGCGTCGGTACGGACGGTCAGGTGTCGGCGGAGCAGCGGCAGGAGGTCAACGGCCACGAAGTCGACGGTACCGGTAGGTCCACTAAGCTCCCGTGAGCGCGTCTCGACGTCGAGGGAGTCGATCATGGCTACGTGGATGGCGGGCACGACGCCGGCGCCCACGGCCGCGTCTAGGGTCGCCTTGAGATTGAGGTACTTCGCCCAGACCTGCCCGTCGTGCAGGAGCAGCAGTGGTGTCGGGCCCGTGGCGGATCCCGGGGGTGGGGAATAAAGCCACACCGTGCGCACCCGTCCGGCGCCCGAGTCCGTGACCCTGAGGCATTCAAGGCCCGGGGCATCCTCACTGCAGGGCAGCCCGCCCTCACTGGGGTCCCCGCCCATGGCCGGGCTGCCCGCGAAAGGGCGGGGAGAGACGGTTGCCAGCCACGGGGCGGAAGGGGCCGCGGGCAGCCGCACCACCGAGGTGGGCCCGCCGTTCATGCCCGCACCCAGTAAGGGGTTGAGGGGGTCGGGCCCTCCGGCGTCGGCTGCCATGCGGATGGGTCGGCGCTCCTTGGCCGCCCGCCACGGAGCCGGGCCGGGTCCCGTGTGGACGGTGACCCGGTAGCCTGACTCCCAGTCGGCCGGCATCAGGTAGGTGAGCGCCCAGAAGCCGCAATTGCCGAGCCACTCAAACTCGCTAGCGCTCACATCCAGGTGGTTGACGAGGGCGTTGGCGGAGAGGATCACCGCCGAGGCAGCCGGATCCAGATGAAAAAAGGTCACGGCGCGGTGGGTGCTACGGCCGTCCGGGGCAGGGTCGACCAGGGGCGCCCCTGTGCCGCCTGCGAGATTCTGGAGGAACGCGTCCCGGCGCGCGGGCCCCCAGCCATCCCAAGAGGAACGGAAATGACCGCGCAACACGGGGATGGACGGTGCAGGCCCGGGAACTGGGTCCCGCGGTGCGGGGAAGGGCTCCGGCATGGCACCGGGAATTGAAGGAGCGTTCATGCCCGGGCCCTTGTTCCCACGGCGGTGGTCGCCGCCGGGCCTGCAAGCTCGTCGGGTTCCAGCGGGACCACGAGCGGCCCGCCTGTGGCCGGGTCCTCGATGACGACCGACTCGATGCCGTATACCTCGCGCATGAGCTCTGGCGTGGCGATCTCCGCGGGCGGGCCCTGCGCCACGATGCGCCCGTCTTTCATGGCGATGACGTGGTCGGCGAAGCGGAACGCCAGGGAAAGGTCGTGCAGGACCGTGACGAGGGTGTAGTTGCCGGTGCGATGAAGTCTGCGGCACAGTCGCAGTACGTCCAGCTGGTGGGCGATGTCCAGGTAAGTGGTCGGTTCGTCCAGCAACATGATGGGAGTGTCCTGTGCCAGGGCCAGGGCCAGCCACACGCGCTGTCGCTGGCCGCCGGACAATTCCCGGACGGCCCGGTCCGCGAGCTCGGTGATGCCGGTGGCGGCCATGGCCGAAGCCACCGCGGACCTGTCCTGATCCGTCCACTGCCGCAGTAGCCCCTGGTGGGGGAAGCGGCCGCGAGCCACGAGGTCGCCTACCGTGATGCCGTCCGGAGCCGTGGATGACTGCGGCAGCAGCGACAGGCGCCGGGCCACGTCGCGGGTGCGGTACCCATGGATGTCTTTGCTCTCCAGCAGTACTGTCCCGGCCGTGGGCTTGAGCAGGCGTGAAAGGGCCCGCAACAGGGTGGACTTCCCGCAGGCGTTGGGGCCGATGATGGCTGTGAAGGACGCCGGTGGGATGACAACGTCCAGCCCACGGGAAATTTGGTGGCTGTCGTAGCCGATGTCCAGGCCGTGGCCGGAGAGCACATCGGCATTCCCAGTTCCGCCGTTATATCCCGGCGAGGTGGAGGTGGTGGTCACGGAGGTTCTCCCATCAAAGGTCTTTCTTGTGGCGTGCATCAGATGTTCTTGCTCCTAGTGATAAGCCACAGCAGGTAGCAGCCGCCCACGAGCCCGGTCATCAGCCCAATCGGCACGTGCGCGCCAAGGGGCAGACGCTGCGTGAGCAGGTCGCAGGCGACCATGAGCACGGCCCCCATCAAGGCCCCGGTCCCTACGGGCACCTGGACGGAACGGGTGAGCCGGGCGGCAAGTTGTGGGCCGGCAAGCGCGACGAACGCTATCGGGCCCACCGCGGCGGTGGCCACGGCCGTCAGCCCAACGGCGGCCGCCATGGAAACGAGCCGGCTTGCCTCGACTCTCACCCCCAAGGCGCGAGCAACGTCGTCGCCCATTTCCAGCAGCCCGAGGCTGCGCCCCTGGGCGAGCAGGATCGGGAGGAGCAACAGCACGGCCACCAGGACAGGGACTGCATGATCCCAGGTTCGGGAGGCAAGTGAACCGGACAGCCACAGGTTGGCTTGGGCCGCCAGATCCTCGTTGCCCTTGGCCAGCATCAGCGTGTTCACTGCTGCAAGAAGAGCCCCGACGCCGATGCCGACCAGCACCAGGCGGAAACCTCCAGTGACCCCGCCGTGCAGGGACAAGATGTAGACGACGGCGGCCGTCACAAGCCCCCCGCAGATAGCCGCCACCGCTGTCGCCGCGGGCCCGGCGTTGAACAGCATGATCTGCGCGACAGCGCCCGTCGCGGCCCCTGTGGTGAAGCCGATGATGTCGGGAGAGCCCAGGGCGTTACGTGAAATTGACTGGAACGTGGCGCCGGCTGCACCGAGGCATAGGCCGACGCCCAAGGCAGTTACAGTGCGGGGGAGGCGGATGTTCTGGACAACCAGGGAGGCTCTTGGGTCCGGCGAGGAGCCAAAGACAGCGACGAAGACTTCATGGAAGGAAAAGGCGATGGTGCCTGTCTGCATGGAGATGATCCCCAGCACCCCTGCGGCCGCGGCCAGGAGGAGGCCGATGCCGACAGTGCGGCCAGGCCGGGCAGGTGCGGGGATGCCGAACCTGTTCCTACGGTCGGTATATGTGGCGCTCACAGCTGTACCAACTTCCGGCGGCGGGCAAGGGCGATAAACACCGGTGCGCCGATGACGGCGCTCATGATACCGGCACCGATCTCGCCGGGGGCAGCAATGACGCGGCCAAGGATGTCAGCAACGAGTAACAGGAGCGCACCGATAAGCATGGAGTAGGGGAGCATGCGGCGATGGTTGGGTCCCACGATCATGCGGGCCATGTGCGGGGCTGCCAGGCCGAGAAAACCGACGGGCCCGGCGGCCGCCGTGGCCGTCCCTGCCAGCAGCACGATGGTGGCGGTGCCCACCAGCCAAGTCGTTCGCATTTTCAGCCCGAGGGCGTTGCCCAGATCGTTGCCGAGAGAGAGCGAATCCAGGCTCCGGGCCGTCGCCAGCCCTGCCACGGCCGCCACGATGCACGCTCCCAGGACCCACAGCAGCACGTCCCAGCCCCGACCTTGCAGGGAACCACTGGCCCAGCTGACGTAGTTGCGCAGGCGCGTCGAATCACCGGCAATGATGATGATGGCGGTAAGCGAGCCGAGCATGACCGACAGCCCGGCGCCGGCCAGGACGAGCCTGACGGGGTTGTTTCCCGCGTCGTGGGCCCGTCCCAAAGTGTGAACCACCAGCGACGCCGCCCCCGCCCCGACGAAACCGAACCACATGTACTCCTGTGGGGCGGTGGCGCCGAAGAACGCCAGCCCCACCGCCACCGCCGCGGCCGCACCTGCGTTGACCCCGAGTATGCCGGGCTCAGCGAGAGGGTTTCGCGTCAGTGCCTGCATGAGCGCCCCGGCCAGGGCCAGGGCTGCGCCCACCACGACCGCCAACACGGTCCGGGGCAGTCGCAATTCAACCACCAGCAGGTGTGTGCTCTTCCCCGGGTCGAAGGCCGTCAGGGCCTGCCAGGTTTCGCTCAGCGGGATGGTGCGACTGCCCGTGGCGATGCTGGCCAGGCACAGGATTCCCAGCAGCGCCAAGCCCAGCGCCCATCCCAGCACCGGACGTGGGCGCCGGCGCCGCGGCGCTGCTGTCGCTGCGGGCCGCAGGTGGATGGTGGACATGACCGGGGATTCTCCTTTGGCGAGGGGGCGGGTGGCCGCAACAGCTGCGACCACCCGGGGCGGGGCATTGGATAGCCTTACCTAAGACATTGACACACTACCCTGCGGTGGAAGCCCGTTGCGAAACATGAAGAACATGCCGCAATGGCGCAAAAGTGTGGGGCGTTTCACATTCGCTGCTGCCGTGGCTGCGGGGCCCGTGCATGGAGGGGTTGTGCTGCCGAGGTGCCCGCAGCGTCCGCCGGGCGCGGGAAATCCTGCGGAATGCAGGGAACTTCGCCGCAGCTTCGCCGCAGCGAATTCCATTCAGGAGGGCGACTTGCCCATCCCCTTCGCATCCGCACACCGAGGCCGCCGGGAGTGTCGCGGGCCCTGTGAATTGAGATAACGTTACGAAAATGTTCCCTAAATAAATTAGGTAAGGCTATGCTAAGTCAGGTCAGTTAGCCGGAAGCCGGTATACCCAACAAACAACAGTGAGGCCACGACAGTGACACCAGGGACAGTGGTGCTTGTGACAGGAGCGGCAGGGGGCATCGGCAGGGCATGTGCCCTGCGGATCCGCGCCGAAAGCGGACCCGACTGCATGCTGGTTCTTGCCGACCATGATGCGGCGGGCCTTGACGGCGTGGCGGGTGAGCTCGGCGGCCCCAACTTGGTGACCGTCCCGACGGACGTGAGTGACCCGGATTCCGTGGACGGACTCTTCGAGACCATCTCGCGGCTGGACGGCCATCTGGCGGCAGTGGTCCACGCGGCCGGTGTCCTGTCGACGGGCTCCGCCCTGGCAACAGGCCTTGCGGAGTGGCGGCACGTCATGTCCGTCAACGCCGACGGTACCTTTCTGGTGGCGACCGCGGCGGCCCGTCAGCTGCTGGAAAGCCCGGCCAGGAACCGGTCAATCGTGTACATCGGATCCAACGCCGCCGGTGTGCCACGGGCCACGATGCCGGTCTATTCAGCGTCAAAGGCGGCCGCCGCCGCGCTCATGCGAGCCATCGGGCTCGAGCTGGCGCCGCAAGGAATCCGGTGCAACACCGTGTGCCCGGGATCGACGGACACCGACATGCAGCGTCGCATGTGGGGCTCTGACAGGGAAGGGGGCCTGCACTCGGTGCTCACCGGGGATCCGGCACAGTTCCGTGTCGGCATCCCGCTGGGGCGGCTGGCCGACCCCGGAGACATCGCCGACGCCGCACTTTTTCTCCTCTCCGAGCGCGCACGGCACATCACCATGCAGGACCTGTACGTCGACGGCGGCGCCACCCTGCGCGCCTGAACCCAAGGAAATCTTCAATGAAAGGCATTTCATGACCATTCAAGCAAACGAACGGCCGCTCCCCGGTCCCGCATGGCTGCGTGACCCGATTGCCGAGTACCGGCCAGGGGACTTCCTGATGTCCGGCACTGCCGGCAGCATCCTTGGCCGCGGAAGCCGGAGGCTGCGCATGACGGCGGACACCGCCCGCAAAGAGCTCGCCGACCATTGTGCGGCGACGAGCCAGCCGTCGGCCATCGCCGGCGTATTGCCTTTCCGGCCCGGCGGGATGGGTGAGTTCATCGCCCTGGACTCGACGTTGCGCGGGCCGCGCCTTCGCGCCGGCACGGCGCCGCACGAGGGCGGCATTGCCGGACATGGAGCGGCCATGGCGGCTGATTCCCCTGACCACCACTACACCACGGCCGTGGCCAAGGCCCTGAAGAAGTTCTCACCGGAAGGCCTGCAAAAGGTGGTGCTCGCGCGCTCGTTGCGCACCTCGCTGGCGTCCCCGCTGGACATTGCCGAACTCTTCGCCCGGTTGGTGGGGCAAAACCCTTCGGCCTACGTCTTTGCAGCACCGCTGCCGGAGGGGCGGACGCTGGTCGGTGCGAGCCCGGAGCTCTTGGTCCGTCGCAGCGGATCCCGCGCCATCAGCAACCCGCTGGCCGGTTCGATGCCTCGCTGCGCGGACTCCGCAGCCGACCAGGCCAACGCCCGCAAGCTGCTCGGGTCCTCCAAGGACCTGCGTGAACACGCGATCGTGGTTGACATGGTTGCCGAGGTGCTCAGCGGGCTGTGCACGGGGCTGCGGGTCCCGGCCACACCCGAACTGGTCCGCACCGGCTCCATGTGGCACCTGTCCACCCACATCGAGGGACGGCTACGTGAGGAGGAAACGACGTCGCTGGACCTGGCTTTTGCGCTGCACCCGACACCGGCCGTCTGTGGCTGGCCGACCGAGGCTGCCTGCAGCCTGATAGAGGAACTCGAGGAGACAAGCCGCGGATTCTATGCCGGTGCCGTGGGGTGGATGGACGCCCAGGGCGACGGCGAATGGGCCGTGAGCATCCGCTGTGCCGAGATCGCCTCCGATGAGCTGCGCGTCCACGCCGGGGCCGGCATAGTCCCCGGCAGCGACCCGGAACTCGAACATGCCGAGACCGAGGCGAAGTTCCGCACCATCCTTGCCGGACTGGGGGTGTGCTGACCATGGGGGCGCAGGAACGGGAAATGGTGCCGTGGCCGGCCGAAGCGGCCGAGCTCTACCGAGCACGTGGCTACTGGACCGGTGAGCGGCTCGACGCCATCGCCGCCCGGCATGCCGTGGCGACGCCGCACAGGGTGGCCCTCGTCGACGCCGACGAACGCGTTAACTATGCGGATCTTGAGGCCCGGGTCAGCCGGCTCGCGGCCGGGTTGGCCGGGTACGGGATCGCCGCCGGGACCAGGGTCATGCTGCAGCTGCCCAACAGGGTGTCCTTCGTGGTTGCCGCCCTGGCCCTGATGCGGGCAGGTGCCGTGCCCGTCTACCTGCTGCCGGCGCACAGGATCAGCGAGCTGTCCGCCATTGCCGTCCAGGCGCGCCCCGTCGCCTACATCGGCCCCGGCATCCACGACGGGTTTGACTACCGGGACATGGCCGCAACACTGGCCCGGGGCATCCCCGGGGGGCTGAAGGTTATTATCGACGGCACGCCCCGGGCAGGCCAGGAGTCCCTGGACAACGTGGCCCGGCTTGGCGCTGCCGCACCACGGGAGGCCGTGGCCGTGGACACCTCGGACTTGGCGTTCCTGCAGCTGTCCGGGGGAACCACGGGCACGCCCAAGCTCATCCCGCGCACCCACGACGACTACCTGTACTCGGTGCGCCGGAGCGTCGAGGTCAGCGGCTTTGACCGTGACACCGTGCTGTTGCTCGTGTTGCCCGCCGCACACAACTTCCCCATGAGCTCCCCGGGATTCCTGGGTGCGCTGCTCGCCGGCGGCAAGGTCGTCCTGGCCTCGAACGGTTCACCGGGGCAGGCCTTTGACCTCGTTGAGCAAGAAGGGGTCACCTGCGTGCCGCTCGTCCCGCCGCTGGCGCTGGCCTGGATGCGGGCTGCACCTGGCAGCACGGCACGGCTGGGGAGCCTGAAAACCATTCAGGTTGGCGGAGCCAAGCTCCTGCCCGAAGCGGCCCGCCGGCTCCCGCAAGTTCTGGGGGCGCGGCTTCAACAAGTTTTCGGCATGGCCGAAGGGTTGGTCTGCTACACCCGGGAGGACGACGATGAGGAAACCGTCGCCACCACTCAGGGGCGGCCCATGAGCGCGGCCGACGAGGTCCTGGTGGTCGACGACGACGGTAACCAGGTGCCCTACGGGACACCAGGACACCTGCTGACTCGTGGGCCCTACACGATCCGGGGCTACTACAGGGCGCCCGAACACAATGCCACCGCATTCACCCCCGACGGCTACTACCGCACAGGCGACATCGTGCGCGTCCTGCCCGGAGGGCACCTGAGCGTCGAAGGCCGCAGCAAGGACCAAATCAACCGCGGAGGGGAGAAGATCTCGGCCGAGGAGGTCGAGGACCACCTGCTGGCACACCCGGGGGTCCACGACGCCGCCATCGTCGCCGTCGCCGACCCCTTTCTCGGAGAGGTGTCCTGTGCCGTCATCGTGCCGGCCGAAACGCCCCTGACCAGGACGGACATTCTCGACTTCATGCGCAGTCGCGGACTCGCCGCCCACAAAATCCCGGACCGCATCCATATTGTCGACGGATTCCCCACCACGGGCGTCGGCAAGAACAGCAGGGCGGATCTGCGCCGCACCCTAGCCGGGCAGCTTGCTGCAGTCCCGTGAGAACACCGGCGACCGGCATCCCTGACACCACCCATCAAGCACCAGGAGCAAACCCATGAAGAACGACCTGCCCCAGACCATTTCCTACACATTGCCCGGCCGCGGCGAGCTGCCGAGGCCTGCCGTGCCGTGGACCGCGGATCCCGCCCGCTCCGCGCTGCTGGTACATGACATGCAACGCCACTTCCTGCGGCCCTATGGCACCGGGCTGGAACCAGCCCGATCCGTCGTAGCGAACACTGCCCGGCTCATTGGACAGGCCCGGCAGCAGGGGATCCCCGTGTTCTACACGGCCCAGCCGGCCCACCAGCAGCCTCGGGACAGGGCACTGCTGAACGATTTCTGGGGTGCCGGCATCGGTGCCAACGAGGAAGCCGCCCAAATCATTGACGAGCTGTCCCCGGAGGACGGAGACACGGTGCTGACCAAATGGCGCTACTCCGCTTTTCAGCGCTCCAACCTCACCGAGACCCTGCGCGAACTTGGGCGGGACCAGCTGGTCATCACCGGTGTGTACGCCCACATCGGCTGCCAGGTCTCGGCCGCGGACGCTTTCATGAACGACGTGCAGCCATTCATGGTGGCCGACGCGGTGGCCGACTTCAGTGCCGGCCACCACCGACAGGCCCTGGAATGGGTGGCGGGGCGTTGCGGGGTGGTCACCGACACCGACTCCCTTTCCACGGCATGGGCCACGGGCCAGAGCATCCGCAGGGGAATTGACGAAGTGGTGCGGGGCCATGTTGCGGAGCTGGTCTACTTGGAACCCGCGGAGATAGGCGACCACGACAACCTGCTCGAGCTCGGCCTGGACTCGATCCGGCTCATGGACCTGGTGGAGACGCTGCGCGGGGAGGGGCTGCAGGCCGCCTTCGAAGTCCTGGCCGCAGCGCCGACCATCCATGACTGGGCACGGGCGCTGGAACCAGGCGCCCCGCAGGAACTGAGCACGGCAGGGGCACCGGCATGAGCGCCACCGGCAACCCGTTCGACAACGAAGACGGCAGCTTCCTGGTCCTGGCCAACGCGGAGCAGCAACAGAGCCTGTGGCCCGAATTTATCCCGGTCCCGCTCGGGTGGCACCTCATTCACGGCCCGGACTCGAGGCCTGGATGCATCGACTACATCGAACGCGAGTGGACAGACCTGCGTCCGCTGAGCCTGCGCGATCAGATCCGCGCCGCCGCACGCCAGACCACCCGCAACTGAGAAGGAAGACTCCATGACCACCCAGCCATCATCAGTGATTGATCTGCCGCAGACACCCCTTGATGCGACAGCAATGATGCCCCTTGCCGGGGCGCAACCCGGCATTTGGCATGCCCACCAGCTCGGTGGGGAGTCCGGCAGCAGCTTCAACGTGGCGCGCTGCATGCACATCGACGGCGTGCTCGACGAGGACGCCTTCGCCACTGCCGTGCATCGCACGCTGGTGGAAGTGGACACGCTGGGGTTCCGTTTCGGCGAGGTTGGCGGGGAACCAGTGCAATGGCAGGGCCCACCCCAGCGGTACGGGCTGGAGGTCGTGGACCTGCGAGGCACCGGCAGCGGGGCGGCTGAATCATTCATGGATGCCGACCTTGGCACCGCGGTCTCCCTGGGCGGAGCGGATCGGCTCTACCGCCAGGCGTTGCTGCGTCTCGGGGACACCCGGTGGATCTGGTACCAGCGCTTCCACCACATCCTGCTCGACGGCTACAGCTTCAGCGCAGTCACCCGGCAGGCCTGCGCCCACTACCGGGCGATTGTGGAAGGCACCGCCTGCCCGCCCGCAGCCTTTACGGCCTTCGCTGACGTCGTTGCCGCCGAACGGGACTATCGAGACTCGGCAGCGGAGGGGGAGGATGCAGCCTTCTGGCGCAGCTACTGCGCAGGGCTTCCCCCGGCGGTCACCTTGGCCGTTGTGGACACCAGGGCTGCGGGGCCGGGACGGGCGCGCCGCCACGAGGTTCGACTGGGCACGGACTTGTCCGCAGCAATCTCCACGATTGCGCGCGCGCACAAGGTCACCTGGGCCGACGTCCTTGTGGCGGGGATCGGCTCCTACGTGGCCCGCATGACCAACAGCGGGGAGACCGTGCTCGGCATCCCGTTCATGAATCGAACAGGCGGGGCCGCCCTGCGGGCCGGGGGCCCCGTTGTGGCCGTCATGCCGCTGCGGCTGGCACTGGGCAATAATGAGACCCTCGGCGGGCTGGCTGCGGAAGCCGCTGCGGAACTGGCCGCCGTCCGCCGGCACAGCCGCTACGGAGCGGAACACGTCCTGCGCGACGCCGGCCTCGTCGGCAGTGGCCGCCAGCTCCACGGGCCCGTGCTGAACCTGAAGATCTTTGACTACGCCGCGGAGCTGCCAGGCGCCACGGTACACACCGAACACCTCTCCGCCGGGCCCGTGGACGACCTCGAATTTGCCGTTTACCGCCTGAACGGCGACTTCGCCCTCGAGCTGGAAGCCACCCCCGGACGTTACTCCGCCGCGGAATTGGCGCTGCACGCTGCCAGGCTCCAGGCCTGGCTTGCAACCCTGGCCGACGGTGAGGACACGGGCATCGATGAGGCGGCCCTCCCGCTCGCAGACGAAATCGCCGCCATTCAGACGGACTGGAGCAGCGGGCCCGCACTGGAGACAGCCGGCGCAACTGTCATGGACCGCCTGGACCGGCAGGCCGCCGACCATGGCAACGACACAGCCCTTGTGGCGGGAGGCGAACGGATGGACTTCGCCGAGCTGGGCACGAGGTCCAACACCCTTGCCCGTCACCTCATCGCACTCGGTGCAGGCCCCGGTTCAACCGTCGCCATTGCGCTTCCACGCTCACTGGACACCGTGGTCGCGGTTGCCGCCGCGCTCGCCGCCGGCGCCGCCTACCTGCCGCTGGACCTTGACTACCCCGAAGAGCGTCTGGCCTACATGCTCGACGACGCTGCGCCCCAGGTCCTTCTCACCACGGCTGCCCTGGCGGACAGGCTGGACTTTGCCGGCTGTGTGGTGTCCGTGGACGACGCAGCCACACAGGCAGCGGTTGCCGCGCTGGAGCCGGGTCCCGTGCGGCAGGACGAAAGGTCCCGTCCCGTCCAGGCAGGCGACCTTGCCTACATCATCTACACCTCCGGCTCCACCGGCCGCCCCAAGGGCGTCATGACCACCCATGCGGGACTATCCAACCTGCTCGCCAACCATGAGTGCGGCGTCTTTGGCCAAACGGTGGTGTCACTCGGCGGGCGCAGGGTGCGGGCAGCCCACAGCGCCTCCTTCTCCTTCGATTCTTCTTGGGAACAGCTCATCTGGATGTTCCTGGGCCATGAACTTCATGTCATGGATGATGAGCAGCGCCGCGACCCCCAAGCCATTGTTGACTTGGTCCGCGCCGCGCGCATCGACGCCATGGACGTCACCCCGTCCCTGGGCACGCAGCTGCTTGAATGCGGGCTGCTGGCCCCCGGTGAACACCACCCAGCCCTGCTGCTGTTCGGCGGGGAGGCAGCCCCGGCCGCGCTGTGGGACGTACTGCGTGCCACCCCGGGCACCCATAGCCACAACTTCTACGGCCCCACCGAATACACGGTGGACACGCTGGGTGCCGCGACCACGGACTCACTGCACCCTGTCGTGGGCAGGCCCATCGGCAACACCCGGGTATACGTCCTTGACAGCGCACTGCGTCCAGTCCCCGTAGGGGTCGTGGGAGAGCTGTACATTGCCGGCGCCGGGCTGGCCCGCGGCTATCTTGGCCGTCCGGACCTGACGGCAGCCCGCTTCGTGGCCGACCCTGCACATCCCGGCGGGCGCATGTACCGCACGGGAGACCTCGTCCGCTGGCAGGACGACGGACAGATCGACTGCCTCGGCCGTGTTGATGACCAGGTCAAGGTGCGCGGGCACCGGGTGGAGCTTGGCGAGGTGGAGGACGCCGTGGGCGCGCTGCCCGGCGTCGGGGCCGCCGTCGTGGTCGCCGAGGCCCTCGGGCACACCAACAGGCTTATCGGTTATTTTGTGCCCGGCGCCGGCAGCCCCCTGTCCGGGGAGCGGGCGCCCGAGGCCCGGCTGCGGGCCGAGCTGGCCCAGACACTGCCCGATCACATGGTCCCCGCTGTCCTGGTGCGCATCCCCGCACTGCCGCTGACCGTCAACGGCAAGGTCGACAGGGCATCGCTGCCAGCGCCGGCCGTCGCCGTGCCCGTCTCCGGGCGTCCCCCCGCCAACCAGGCCGAGGCGCTGCTGTGCAAGGCAGTTGCCGACGTCGTCGGTCTGCCCGCCGTGGGACCCGACGACGACTTCTTTGTCCTGGGCGGGGACAGCATTTCCGCCATGGCCGTGTGCGGGGCGGCCCGCCGGGCAGGACAGGCCCTGCGGCCCCGCGACGTGTTCGCCCAGCGCACCCCCGCGGCCATGGCCGCGGTGCTCGTGCCGCTGGAGATCGCGCCGCACCGGGCCTTAGAGGCAACGGGCGACGTCGAGCCCCTGCCCATCCAGCGCTGGCTGGGCGAAACGGCCGGGCTGGGCAGCCGCTACGCCCAAGGCACCTGCGTCACGGTCCCCGGGGCCGTCACCGCCGAAATCCTGCGCGGCGCCTTGGCCGAGGTGTTCAGGGTCCACCCGGCGCTGCGGGCCCGCGTGGTCGGGGACGTGCTGCACATTCCCGCCACCCCTGCGCCCTCCGGCCTGCCGGACGGCACCGTTCGGGAGAGCGGGGGCGGGACGGGGGAGGCTTTCGGTGCCGCAGCCGAACGCATGGACCCCGCGGCGGGCGCCATGGTCCAGGCCGTCCTGCTTGACGGCGCGCTGCCCGGGAAGGAGGTGCCGCAGGCACGCCGGCTGGTCCTGGCCATCCACCATCTGGTGGTCGACGGCGTCTCCTGGCGCACACTGCTGGCCGACCTCGAAGCTGCGGTGACAGCCTTGCTGGACGGCCGTGACCCCCAGCTCGAACCGGAACAGACATCCCTGCGCCGGTGGGGACTGCTCATCAGCGGCCAGGCAGCCTCCCGCCGCACCGAGCTGGAGCACTGGCGCCGGCAGTTGCAGGGCGGTGCCGACCCGCTCGGGCGCGGGCTACTGGACCCGGTCCGCGACACAGTGGCAACGGCCGGCAACGCACGCATCAGGCTCAGCGAGGCCGCGACCGCCGCGCTCCTGGAGTCGCTGCCGCAAGCCTGCCAGGCGACGGTGGAAGAAACGCTGATGACAGTCGTCGCGCTCGCAGCCGCCCACCACTTCAAGCTCGGAGCCGTGCCACTGACCCGCGAGACGCACGGACGGCACAGCGACGAGGAAGACCTCGAACGCACGGTCGGGTGGCTGACGGCGGAACACCCCGTCCTCATTCCGTTGGACGGGGTCGACACCGCTGCTGCGCTCGCCGGTTCCGCCGACGCCCTGGCCGCCGTGCGCGCCGTGAAGCAGGCCCTGCGCTCCACGCCCGGCAACGGCATCGGCTACGGAATCCTGCGCTACCTGCACCCGGACAGCACCGCCGCCCTGGCCGGCGCCGCCGCGGCCAACCCGCCTGCCCTGCTCCTGAACTACCTCGGACGGTTCCCCACCCCCGGCCGCCATTTCACGCCCGTTCCGCACGGCACCGTCTTCGCGGACGCCTTTGCCGTCGCACAGGACGGGCAGGCGCCCCTGGGCCATCCGCTGGAACTGAACGCTTTTCTCGACGGCGGGCGGCTCGCCCTGTGCTGGAGCTGGGCGCCGCGACTGCTCAACGGGGACGACGTTGCCGCCCTGGCGGGCCTCATTGAACGGGCCGCCATCGCACTGGGCGCACTTGCCAAACGTGAACCGGTGGAGGCCGCCTCCACGCTGGTGCCGGCCGACGTCCCCGGCACTGGCCTGGACACGGCCGCCCTCACCGCCATCGAGGCGGGGCACGGGCCCGTGCTGGCCGTGCTGCCTCTGGGCCCGCTGCACGAGGGACTGCTCTTCCACGACCAGCTCGGAAAGGATGGCGACAACTACTGCTCGGTGACCGTCCTGGAATTTGCCGACGATCAGGTCTCAGCAGACAGGCTCCGACAGGCGATCGAACACGTCATTGACACGCACCCGCAGCTGGGCGCCTCCTTTGACACCACCGCCGGCCCCTCTCCCGTGCAGGTGGTGCCGCACCCAGCCTTCCGCCGCCCCGTGGACTTTGCCGAGGTCGTGATCCCCGATGGTTTCGAGGCACCCGTGGAAACGTTGTTGCTGGAGCGCCGGGAGGCCGCCCGGGTGTTCGACGTCGGGCGCGGCCCGCTGCTGTCGGCACGCCTCGTCCGGTGGCCCGACGGTTCCGCACGTCTCCTGCTTGGGATGCACCACTTGCTGGTCGACGGCTGGTCCACCCCGCTCATCGTTAGTGCACTGCTTGACTGCTACGAGTCAGGGCAGGCCGGTCCCAGCACCCTGGGGAAGTACAGGGAGGCGTCGGCAGCGCGCCTGCCGGCGGACACTGACGGCGCTGCCTGGTCGGCTGCCTTGAAAGGCGCCGTCCCCACCCTGCTGGAGGGCACCCTTGTGGCCGCCGTCGACGACGGGGAGCCGGCGGAGGCGACGACGCTCCTGGACGCTGGGCTGCTGCGTGGCCTCACGGCCGCCGCGCAAAGGTACGGCGCCACCCACAACTCCATCTTCGCCCTCGCCCACGCCCTCATGCTGGGGGAACTGACCGGCAGGACCGACGTCGTCTTCGGCACCACGGTGTCCGGCCGCGAGGACGAGCGCTCGCAGGAGCTCATCGGGCTATTCACCAACACTGTCCCGGTCCGCGTGATGCTGGACCCGACTCTTCCTCCAGCCCTGCAACTAGGGGACCTACAGGAGCAGCAGGCTGAACTGCGCGAGCACGCCCGGCTCGGCCTGGCCGAAATCCAGCACCTTGCCGGCACCGGAACGCTGTTTGACTCACTCTTCGTCATGGAAAATTACCCGGCCGACGGGGACCCTTCAGGCCGGGAAGGCTCCGGGCTGCGCCTCTCCGGTGTCCGCAACCGCGGCTACACCCACTACCCGCTGACGGTGCTCGTGCTCCCGGAGAGCGCCGGGTACCGGGTGGTCGTTGAACACCGCCTCGGCGAGGGGGCCGGCGCCTTCATCCTGCCGCGTTTCCTGGCCGCGGTCTCCCGAGTGGTTTCCGATGGCGGGAAAACCCTTGTGGCCGCCGAGACCCTCCTGGACGCTGAACGTGCCGCCCTGCAGGCCGCGAACGACACCCGGCATGCGCTGCCACCTGTGACGCTCCGGGACCTGCTGGATGGCAGGGGCGTGCTGGCGGACGGCGCCGTTGCCTTGCGCAACGGCGCCCGCAGTCACAGCCATGCCGAGCTGCGGGAACGGGTCTTGGCCCTGGCCCGCCGCCTGCGCAGCGCAGGGGTGGCCACGGGGGACATCGTTGCCGTCAGCGTCCCCCGCTCCGCGGAACTGACCATTTCGCTGCTGGCCGTCATCGAGGCGGGGGCCGCTTACCTTCCCCTGGACACCGAGTACCCGGCAGAGCGTCTGGCCTATATGCTGGCCGACGCGGCCCCGCAGGCGGTGCTGACGACGGTGGAGTTGGCGCCCGGGCTGCCTGCGGGCACGAACACCATCTTGGTCGACGGAGCGGCCGTCGGTGCTGTCCAAGTGGGGGAGACCGGCTGCGCTGCGGGCTGGCGCCTGCAGGTGGCGGCGGAACTCACTCCCGACCACCCCGCCTATGTTATCTACACCTCCGGTTCCACGGGCCGCCCCAAGGGGGTCGTGGTGCCCCACCGTGCCATCGTCAACCGGCTCCTGTGGATGCAGGACGCCCACCCACTGGGTGCGGAAGACGTCGTGGTCCAAAAGACCCCGTCCAGCTTTGACGTCTCCGTGTGGGAATTCTTCTGGCCGTTCCTAGCCGGGGCATCCCAACTGGTTGTTCCGCCCGGGGCCCACAAGGACCCCGTGCTGCTGCGCGAACTGATGCGCGACGGCGGCGCGACTACGGTGCACTTTGTGCCGTCCATGCTGGCCGCGTTTCTTGCCGACGCGGGCGAAGGCCCGGCAGGGGCTGGGCTGCCTGCACTGCGCCGGGCCTTCTGCAGCGGTGAGGCACTCTCACGTGAGCTGGCCGCGAAGGCCGAGGCCGCGTTCGGGGTGGCCGTGCACAACCTCTATGGGCCCACCGAGGCGGCCGTGGACGTCAGCTGGTTCCGGGGTGTCGACCCGGTGCCCGGGCAGCTGACCGGATCGGTGCCCATCGGTGCGCCCGTGTGGAACACCGAATTGCATGTCCTTGACGGGATGCTGCGCCCGGCTCCGCCGGGCGTCGCGGGGGAGCTGTACCTGGCGGGAGCGCAGCTGGCCACCGGCTACCTGGGCAAGGCGGGGCTCACGGCCGGGCGCTACGTGGCCAACCCGTACGGAACCGGGGTGCGCATGTACCGCACCGGCGACATTGTCAGACGGCTGCCCGGCGGGGACGTGGAGTACCTGGGGCGTGCCGACGACCAGGTCAAGATCCGCGGACAGCGGATCGAGCTGGGCGAGATTGAGTCCGTGCTGGCCGATGTGCCGGGCATCGGGGCGGCCGTGGTGGCGGCCAGGGCCGCCGGGGGCTCTGGAGGCGGGGCTGCCGCCGGGCTGCACGGCGCCGACGACCGGATCCTGGCCGCGTACATCGTCCCGACCGATCACCCCGGGCAGGGTGCCGACGCCGGCCCGGAGGTACTCGTGGCACGGTGCAGGGAGGCGTGCGAACGCCTGTTGCCTGCCCATATGGTGCCTGTCGCCGTGCTGGTGTTGGGGGCGTTTCCGCTGACCAGCAACGGAAAGCTTGACCGCAATGCCCTGCCGGACCCGGCGCCGGACCGCCGCTCAGGCCGTCGGCCACGGGGCGTGCTGGAAGAAGCGGTCGCAGCCGGCTTCACCGCCGTTCTGGGCGTGCCGGACCCCGGCGCCGCGGACGATTTCTTCGCCCTGGGCGGCCATTCCCTGTTGGCCATGCGCCTGGCCGCCTGGCTGGGCCGTGAGCTGGGCCGCAAGGTCCCGGTCGGCAGCATCATGGCCGCCGGCACCGTCGAGGCCCTGGCCCGCCGGATCAAGGACGCCTCGGACGGGCGTGAGGCGTTCGGGGAGGTCCTGCCGATCCGCCAAGGCAGCGGAAATCCGTTGTTTTGCATCCACCCGGCCTCCGGATTCGCCTGGCAGTACCGGGCACTGGCACGGTACCTCGACGGAGACCAGGCGCTCGTCGGGCTCCAGTCCCCGCGCCCCGTCGGCGCCCTTGCGGGCGCCTCAGCGTTGTCGGACGTCCACGAGCGGCACTATGCCACCATCCGCTCGCTGCAGCCGCACGGCCCCTACAGCCTGCTCGGCTACTCGCTCGGTGGGACCATCGCCCACGCCCTTGCCGCCAGGCTTGCGCACGAGGGCGAGAAAGTGTCCTTCCTCGGGTTGCTGGACACCTACCCGCCCGAGGGACAGGACTGGAGCGCCGGGGAGGCAGCTGCCGAGGCCGAGGCCGAACGTGAACAGCGGGACCTAGGCCAGGCCGCCGGGCAGGGGCCCGACGGCATGGATGCGGACATCGTGGCCAACTACAAGGACTCCGTCCGGCTGCTCTCAAGCGCAGTCACGCCGCACTTCCCGGGCAAGGCGGAACTGTTCGTTGCCGCCAAAACCCTGCCCGAGGGCTACGAGCCCCAGGCGGCGTGGGCGGGCCGGGTCCAGTCGCTTTCCACCCATGGGGTTGACTGCCGGCACGAGGACATCCTGTCCCCGGAAACGCTCCCCGACCTCGGTCCGCGCCTGGCCAGGCTGCTGGCCGGAACCAAAGGCCACCACAGCCAAAACAACCACACCCATCGAAAGGCAAACCCTTGAACACCACTGCCGTTGACGGCCAAGAGATCCAACTGCGCATGCACCGGCTCGTGCCGCGTCTGCTGTGCGTTGTGGACGATGTGATGCTGGCCCCGTCAATGCGGCGGCTGGTCTTCGGCGGGGACGACCTGCGCGAACCGTTCCCGTTCCTGCCGCTGGCGGTTGCCGACCACGTCAAGCTCGTCTTCCCGGAACCCGCGACGGGGGAGATCCACCTACCCGCCGTCGCCGACGGCAGGCTCGTCATGCCGCCGGGGCGCCCGCGCCCCCTCTTCAGGGACTACACGGTGCGGGCCCTGGACCGCGTCGCGGGGAGGCTCACGATCGACTTCGTCCTCCACGACCACGGCCCGGCCGGCCGGTGGGCGCGGTCCGCCACCACCGGCGACCAACTGGGGTTCCTGGGGCCCAGGGGCTCCCACCTGTACCCCGGCGGCTTCGAGAACTACCTGATCGCGGGCGACGAAACGGCGCTGCCAGCCATGGCCCGCTGGATGGAGGAGCTGCCGGCCGGCGCCACTGCCCACGTTTTCGCCAGCCTGGCCTCCATGGCCGAAAAGGTGGAGCTGCCCCGGCGGGCGGGCACCACGCTCAGGTACCTAGACCGTTCCGTCCACGGGCCAGGCGTCTTGGCTGACGCGGTCCGGGCCTTCGCCGCCCCTGTGGACGGGCTCTTTGTCTGGGTGGCCGGAGAGGCTTCGGCGGTCCGTCCGATCCGCCGCCACGTGCGCGACGTCCTAGGCGTACCTGCGGGCCACATGGACATCGACGGGTACTGGAAGGCCGGCGTGGCCGGTCTGGACCATCACGCCGAGGACAACGATGACCAAGACTGAAACTACCAGCCGCTTGCGACAGCTGGTCATCGATACGGGGCCCCTGCGAACCAGCCCAGCATTCCGACGGATCTTCATCGCCCGGACCATCTCGATCTTCGGGCTGGGCATGCTGGCCGTGGCCATTCCCCTCCAGCTCTATGGGCTCACCGGCTCGACCCTTCAGGTCGGTGCCGCCGCAACGGTGGAGGGGCTGTGCGCCTTTGCCGGCATGCTGGTGGGTGGCGACATCGCGGACAGGATGGACCGGCGCAAGATCATTCTGTACTCCCGCATAATTGGTGGGACGGGCTTCGCCATACTTGCCGTCAATGCCTGGCTGCCCGAACCCTCCGTAGCGGTGGTCTATGCGGTCGGAGGACTTGACGGATTCTTTGGGGCACTGAGCGTCACGGCGCTCATGGCAGTCACCCCGACCCTCGTGCCGCGGGACAAGTTGGCGGCAGCGGGTGCACTGAACATGCTCACAGTGAGGTTGGGAACCATGGTGTCCCCCGCTCTGGCTGGATTCGTCATCGCCGTGGCTGGCGTGGGTTGGGCCTATGTGGGTGCAGCCGCGGCGACGCTGCTCACCGTCACCTTGTTAACGGGCCTGCCGCCGCTGAAGCCCGATGCCTCCGCCCCGCCAGGTCACCCCTTGCGGGCCGCCGTCGAAGGCGCCGTGTTCGTGTATCGCCAACCGGTGATCAGGGGTGTGGTCCTGCTCGGCACGTTGGAGACGATGGCTTCCGGAATCAGGGTCATGTTGCCTGCCTTGGCAGCTGGGCCCCTTGGCATCGGCGCCCAGAGCACGGGTCTGCTGTATGCGGCTGTGCCCTGCGGAGCCGTGGCCGCAACGCTGCTGAGCGGCCCGCTGGCCGGCCTGCGGCGCCCGGGCAGGGCGATGATGCTTCTGTCCATTGGGTCTTTTGTCAGCCTCGGTGCGCTAGGGGTTGCCAGCTGGACGGGGGGAGGGCTGGGCTCGGCGCTGATTTTCCTGATTATTTTTGGGGCACTGGGTTCCATGAGCGGCATCCTGCAATACGCGCTGGTGCAGGCGCACACCCCGGACCGGCTGCTGGGCCGCGTCAACGCACTGTGGATGGCCCAGGAAGTAGGCGGCGACTCCGCTGGGGCGCTGGGACTGGGCGGACTGGGGCGCGCTGTGCCGGCTGCTGCCGCCGTAACCCTGTTCGGCGCAGGGGCCATGGTCCTCGGACTTGCTGGCCTGACCGGATTCGGGCCCCTGCGCCGTGCGGACCGGATCGTGGACAGCGATCAAGGGGAGGGCGTTGAACAGGCATCACGTTCCACGAGTGAACCGTCAATTGAGGCCAAGCGATGAACGCCGATGCGGCGCGGGACAGGAACGGCTGGGTGCACCCAGCCACGGTCTGGATAGCTCAGGGCCCGCCCGACCCAGCGGCCGCTGCTTCCCCACTCTTGAGCGCGGCCGAGCGTGAACTACTTTCCGGCAGACGGCGGCAGGGGGATAGGGACCGCTCGGCAACGGCCAGGGTCCTACTTAAGGGCCTGCTGGCCAGGGACTTCGGCATCGAGCCCGCAAGTGTCCACCTACCGGCCGGGACCGCACCGGAGGACAAGCCTGTGCTTCGCTATGTCCGCGGCGGGCGGCCAGTGGAGCAGCTGCGCGCCAGCGTCTCGCACGCACAAGGCCACGTCCTGGTGGCCGTGACGGACGGTCCCGCCATCGGCGTCGACGTTGAAGCGCACGCATCAACTGCCTTTGCCGGCTTTGACAACATTGCGCTGTCGGCGGCGGAACGGGAGTGGGTCGCCGGGTTGCCGGCATCGCGGCGGGGGATGGCCCGCGCCGACTTCTGGGTTCGCAAGGAAGCGCTCCTTAAGGCAACGGGGGTGGGGCTGAGGCAAGACCCCGCGCGGCTCTGCTTCGCGTCCCCGGATGCATGGACGGCATCCCAGCAACCACTCCAGCGCCTTACTGTGCAGCTCGTCCCGACGGGTGCCGGGCACTCGGCAGCCGTGTGCGTAACTGGTGTCGCGACACTGCTCCTGCGGGGGAATTCCGGTGACCTACGCCCCGGCCAGACGCCGCACATAATTACGTCATAAAACCATAGGCAATTATGTTCTTAGGTAAGCCTATGCTAACTTTTCAGCATTGACGATCCGGAAAACCGGAGCCGCGATCTGCGGGCACACTCGTCCACCCCACATGCACCACCCCTTTGAGGAGAAAACACTGTGAAGTTTAGAAGCAAACTACTGCCCTTAATCGCGGTCGCGGCCGCGGCGGGCATAGCTCTGAGCGGTTGCTCGGGGACCACTGGCGAGGACGCGGCGAATGCCGGAACCGTAGGCGCCGGGAGCGAGGTATCGTGGCCTCGGACCATCACGCACGAGGACGGCGAGACCGTCATCCCGTCCCAGCCGAAGAAGATTGTCTCCACGTCCCTGAGTGTCACGGGCACCCTGCTGGCTATTGAGGCCCCTGTCGTCTCATCTGCGGCAACCAACCCCAGCGACGTCACGGACAGCCAGGGCTTCTTCTCGCAGTGGGCTGACGTCGCCAAGGAACGCAACGTGGGCGTGCTGTACCCCAACCTGGAGTTTGACCTCGAGTCCGTCGTGGCAGCAGCTCCGGACCTGATTGTGGTCTCCACCTCCGGCGCCGACAGCACGGCGGATCATTACAAGGAACTGAGTGCCATCGCCCCGACCATCGTGGTGAACTACGGTGACAAGACCTGGCAGGATCTGGCCCTAGAACTGGGTAAGGCAACCGGACATGAGGCCGATGCCGATGCCGTGGTCGCCAAGTACGATGCCCACGTGAAGGATGTAGCAGCCAAGATCAAGCTCCCGGCCGGCGAATCTAACATCATCAGCTACAACGGCCCGGGCCAGGACAACGGCGTCGCCAAGCTGACAGGCACCCACGCCAAGGTGCTCGAGTCCCTCGGATTTATGATCGCCGACGTACCGGAGGGCCTTGACACCAGTGACCAGGCCCGGCAGGACTTCGCCTTCATTTCTTTTGAAAACCTGACCAAGGCGGCCATGGGTAACACCGTCTTCCTGCTCGCCGCCGACGACTCCGTCGTGAAGGCGTTCGAGGGCGAGAAGGTCCTCGCCAACCTCCCGTCGGTCAAATCCGGACTGGTCGTGGCCATGGGGCCGACGTCCTTCCGCCTTGACTACTACAGCTCCACCCAGCTGGTGGATCTGCTCGGGACAACCTTCAGCTAGGCCTCGTCCTCAACGGCAAAGGGCCGGGCACCCCTTGGGCTGCCCGGCCCTTTGCCGTTGTCATGAGACCGGGGTCATGAATCTGTATATCTACGCATGAGCGCCCAGAGCGTCGAGCCCCATTTGACCCGCCGTGGTCTGCAGAGCTGTACTGCCTGGCAGAGTGCTCGTGACGGCCATTATTGGCAGGTTGAGAAGCCTGCTGTTCCACACAGGTGAAAACGAATGACTGAAACCATCAGCTGGATGCAACCGACTCATTAGAAACTCATTAAATTGGGTGACGAGTGCCGACTCTTCAGTACCATGTATTGTCATGCGTCTGCCACGAGGATGAGGGCCAGAAATGGCTTTTGACAAGTCGAATTGGTCGATCGCGTCGACAGCGGGGGTCATGGGTTCGAATCCCATAGGAGGCCCATCGGTGGTCTACATTCTCTAAAGCTCGTAGTGGGCGAACATAAAATCACTGCAACTGGTACGTCTCGAGCATGGTCCTCCACAGATTAGTGGCTTTCCCATATGGAGCTCTGCTGAGTAAGGCGGACTCGGATAGTCGTATGGCATGGCAACCCGGCAAACCGTGCAGACACGAACAAACTTGTTTGCACGAGGGCAGCAATCCTGCCCGTGCAGGCTTTAGAGCTGAGATACCTTGTGCCCTGAGCTGTCTCTAGTAGTCTGAAGGGGATTCTGCCTCTGCTGTTGCTCGAGATGGGAATGACTATGGTTTCGTTTCACGATCTCCATCAAGCTGAGACTCCGCTGGTCCTCCCTAATGCCTGGGATGTGGGTTCGGCCTTGGCTTTCGCTGCAGCAGGGTTCTCTGCCATCGGTACCACAAGCTTCGGCATAGCAGTCAGCACTGGCCAGCCCGACGGCGGCCGGTCCAGCCAGCAGGCGACTGCTGCTCTAGTGGCGATGTTGGGCCCCCTGCCCGTGCACATCACAGCGGACATTGAGGATGGATACTCAGATGACCCCGGCGAGGTTGCGGATTTCGTGGCTGAACTGGCAGACCATGGTGTCGTCGGGGTGAACATCGAAGACAGCACCTCTGGACACTTAGTGGATCCAGCGGCTTTTGCCACGAAAGTCATTGAGGTCAAACGACGAACCCCAACCATTTTTATCAACGCGCGGGTGGACAATTTATGGTTTGCTGAGCAAGCAACCGCGGATGCCGTACTGCGGCGTGCCCGCACATACGCAGAGGCTGGTGCTGACGGCATATTCGTCCCCGGACTTGCTGATCCCGATGAAATTCGGGCCATCACCGACGGAACCGGGCTGCCAGTGAACGTATTGGCCCATCCATTCCTCACTGTTGCTGAGTTGGGAGCGTTGGGGGTACGACGAGTAAGCTCCGGTTCGTTGCCTTACCGCGCAGCGGTGGACTCAGCTCTCAAAACTGTTACAGCCTTACGCGACGGTCTGCAACTACCGGAAGCCACCTCCTACTGGGAGGTGCAAGCGCAACTCATGGCCTTCAACCAAGGCTTCTCCGTCTAATGCCCCTGATTTATAGGCCTTGCATCGGAGCGGTTGGCCGCAGCGCAAGGGCTATGCGTTGCTGCGACTGCTGCTGTCAGGGTGCTGCCGCCCGACACATTATCAAGGGGAGGGGCGGGAGTTTGCCCGCCACGCTAACGAGACGTCGATCGGGTCGGAATTTGATGGTGGAACTCCTCGCCTGAGGGGCATACTGTGGCATTTAACACCCTGATGGGTGCGGGCCCGGCGGTGCCTGGCAGGGGAAATGACGCCGGGAGGCGGGTTGCCTGTGGTTTTGGCAGTGCTGCTTGAGGGAAGGGACAGCTCATGCGGATTCTCGTGCTGGGAGCCGGTGTGATCGGCAGTGTGTACGCGGGCAAGCTGATGGGCGCCGGACACGAGGTGGTGATGCTGGCCCGCGGCGAAAGGCTGGCCGAGTTGCAGGATTTCGGGCTGATTATGGCTGACTCGGAGTCTGGGGAAAAAACGTCCTTGCCAATCAGGGCAATAGGCGCGGTTGGCGCGGAAGACAGGTACGACGTCGTTGTGGTCGCCGTCCGGGCCATGCAGCTCACAAGCACCTTGACGGTGCTGGGCAGCATGGACGACGGATCCGATGTGTTGTTTATGGGTAACACCGCTGGGCTCGAAGACCAGCTTGTCCAGGCACTGGGCGGGCGTGTCTTGCTGGGTTTTCCAGCCGCCGGCGGCGTGCAGGACGGTGTAACCACCCGATATGTCCTGATCAAACAGCAAAAGACAATGCTGGGTGAGCCGAGCGGAACGATTTCGCCCCGCACGCTGCGCCTGAAAAAAGTGATGGAAGAAGCCGGGTTTCCGGCCGCGATCACCGCCGACATGCCCGGCTGGCTGCTGGCTCACGCCGCCTTCATTGTTCCCATGTCCTACGCGCTGTACAAGCTCGGCACTGATGCGCCCCGGTTGGCTGCCGACAGGGAAACTCTGCGCTTGATGGTGCGTGCCACGGCGCAGGCATTCCGGGCCCTTCAAGCCAGCGGAAACACCGAGATCCCTGCCAATCTGCGGACCCTCTACCTACGTTTGCCTGCGGCATTCGCCGTTGCCTACTGGAGGCGGGTATTGGCCAGTCCGAAGGGGGAATTGTGGTTCGCAGGCCCCACCCGTGGCTCATCGGAGGAAATGGGTTCACTTGCCCACTATTTGCAGGCCGCCATCCACGGGAGTGGCGGTGACGCCCCTGAGCTCACTCGGTTGCTGCCGGGATTTCCTGAACCGGGAGGTCCTTCGCCGTCATCAACGTAGGGGACGTATCGCCGCCGATGAGGTGGCTGGCCAGCCACAAGAGGTTGACCCGAACGATGCACACCTCGGGAAAGAAAGAGGGAGCCGATTCGTCGAAGGCAGTACTCCTCCGGGTTTAGCCAAACAAACTGGCGTTCAGGCCTATGGACAGAGTCCTATCGGCCGAGCCATCACATCGGGAGAGACCCAGCCAAAAAGGCCACTGCTGTGGCGACGGTGGCGGACGGACCGATGGATGAATCCATCACCAGAACCTTTCTCAGCGGTGCATGGCTGTCCCGTCGGCCGGTGCCCCTCATTCACCGTCTGCGTTGGTTGCCTCCGTATCCCGGAGGTATGTGAATGTCAGGGAGCCGGGGATTGGTCCGTCAGATGCTACGGCCGTCACCTGGACCTGGCCAGCCTCGGTGGCCGGCGGAATCACGACAATCCAGCGTCCCGGTCGTGCGGGGTCCGCCTCGACGCCCACCGGCTGCCCGCCAACCATCACCGTGACTACGTCGAGAAAGTGCCCGGCCAGCTGGAACCGGCCTCCAGCCAATCCACTCGACGGCGTGCGTGTGGGTCCTAAGCCGTGGAGGGCGTCCAGCCCGGCCAGACTCAACGGGCAGGCTGTACTAGCCCCGGACCATGGCGGCGGGGTTGCTGTGGGGTTTTGTGTGTGGACGGCGATAAATGCCGCCACAAGGTTGTAGGCGGTCCTGTCGAGGCACCGTTCGGGGCCAGGCTGGACCAGTGTTGACAGCATGGCCGCAGCGTCCCTCCACCCAGAGGCGTCGCCTTCATCGACGGCACGGCAGATTGCTGTTACGGCACTCCACAGGGTGAATCCATCAGCACTGCTGGCCTTGCGTGGGCTGACGACTGCGCCTAAACCGGCACAGTCCTTGGTCTGCAACAACACATACCACTGGGCTTGCGGTGGATCAGCGGGGTCAACAGGCCCCGGAGGCACCCAAGCGAGCGATCCGTCGTTGTTCGCCCCGCTGCCTCTCGCAGGCTCATCGCCGCTGGGGCCGACGCTGATCTCGGACACGGCCTGCCCGGGTGCAGCAGCGGAGGATGCCGACGGCGTCACGGCACCGGGAGTGGGAGCGCTGCAAGCACCCATCAACAACAGGACAACGGCCGCCCCGGCTAATGCCAACACCCGCGTGTTCGCCCTCCACAGCATGGTGACCTTCCCACCACCGCCAGCCCCAACACCGATCCATGTCCACTGCCCGGTCAATGATGCAGTAGCCTGCCTTTGAATCTCAACCCCTTGAATCCTAATTATCCTCAGTCTGAAGACAGTGGCAAGGAATAACAGCTGACTTTCGTCTGTCCTCTATGGCGGGAAGCGTCGTAGGGTTAGGCTCTGGTCATGGAAATGGATCCAGTAGAGGCAAATCCGCAGAACTACAGTGTGATATCTGAGAACGACCGTGTTCGTGTGCTCGAGTATAGGGACTCTCCGGGACGCTCGACCATCGAGCATCACCATCCTGACAATGTGATGATTACGGCCAGCACGTTCCGTCGTCGTCTGTCGTCCAACGGGCAAAGCGTAGATGTGGAATTGCCCTCCGGCGTCGCGCGCTGGATGTCTTCCCAAGATCATTCTGGCGAAAACATAGGGGAAACGGATACCCATGCTTTCTTTGTTGAGCTTAAGGAGCCAGCCCGGAATCAGGATCAAGTGCACGTCGGCTCTTTGGGTCCGGAGGAGCCGTAAAAATTGCTGGATCACCCATTAGTTTCCGGGTCGTTCCATTGCCGGGAGTTGCAGACGGATAACAGCACGCGACGGCGGAGCGTGGCTGGACTACGATGGGCCTAACCTCAGCAGTCACATGCAAAATGGCATGGACCACACAGACAGTCAGGGAGCGGACATAATGACAGTCGAGCCAACGCCGGAGCCGTACACAGGGCCGGAGTCACTGGAACCATTGGAACCGCTGGAACCATCCGACACTCCAGTGATCGAACCCGAACAGGCTCGAACGCCGGTTCCACAGAACCCCCAGCCAGAGGGCAATGCCGACGTCACTCGGGCTGGGATGGTTTGGGTTGCCGTGAGCGCCGGTCTCGTTGTCTTGATACTGCTCATCACCTTTATTCTGCAAAACCAGGACGGGGTGACAGTAAAGTACTTTGGCGCCGTGGGCGACCTGTCCTTGGGCATGGCACTTTTCATAGCCGCCGTCGGGGGAGGGGTGCTGGTTGCTGTGGCTGGGGCTGTCCGTATCCTGCAACTCAGGAGGCAGCGCCGTCGTCAGCGGGCCGCCCAATAGGTTCCCCTGAGACGCTGCTCATCAGGGCGTATCGGGACCGGGGCGAAATCCGAGCCGCAGGCTGATCAAAAGGATTGCCGCCGATCCGCACATTGCCGCGAGCATCGCATCATTTGTGCTGGCCAAGTCAATCATCATGCCCGCGAGGACGCTCCCGCCCGCGGCTCCAATGTTGTGTGAGGTGTTCACCCAGGTCGTAGCCGTATTTTGCCGTGCCACGCCGTCGAAGCGGTTCGCCGCGAAGTACGCAACGATCATAATCGGTGAGAGGAAAAGGCCGGCCACCAACAGCACCAGACCCAGACCGAGAGCCGTCGAAGTGGTCATGATGGCCGCCGTCGCTGCGGTGAAGAAGGTGGCCAGTAGCAGAAGCTGCTTGTGCGAGGACACCTTCAGCTGCGATGCTCCGTACATCAACCCGCCCACCACGCTCCCAGCGGCGAACGCTGCCAGGACGAGGCCAATAGCGGCCTCGGTGTGTGGGCCGTGCATGACGGCGGGAATGGTTACGTAGACGGTGCCGACAACAAATCCCGTCGCAACAACCGGAAGCAGAAGTGCGAGGAAATTTCGCTGCTTCAACAGTGATGGTTCAGCTGCGGGGGAGTCCTCGGAGGTGTTGGGCCGACCTCGCTCCTGTGCAGCTGGCGAGGAAACCATCAGCAGCGTGCCCATCAGCACGAGGGCGGCGGGCAGGAGCAGCACGGCGCTTGGGCTGATGCCCAGCAGCAGGAATCCTGCCAGCGCCGGCCCGGCCAAGTAGAGAAGTTCCTCGAACACAGCATCAACGCTCAGCGCCTTTTTCAGCAGCACATTCGTGGGAGTCAGGAAGGCCCACAGCACTCGCATGGCTGGGCCGATCGGCGGCGCAACCGCCCCTGCCAACGCGGCAATACTAGCGCAAATCGTCGCCGATGTGCCCAAGCTGGTGACGAGGGCGAGCGCTGCAAGGCTCATTGCGAAGAGTATGGCAAAGGTGGACAAGGCACGACGGCGGCCGTACCGGTCGATTGCGCGGGCTCGCAAAGGAGCCAGGAAACCAGCCGTGGCGCCGTAGGTGCCGGCTGCCAGTCCGGCTGCCGAGAAGGACCCGGTAGCCGCTTGAACAGCGAGCAGTAATGGCAGCGTGACGAGCGGGTAGGCGAATCGTCCGGCCAGGGCTGTTGAGAAAACGAA
>NZ_JAUNVV010000131.1:1391-4919 GCF_030540645.1 Arthrobacter sp. | reverse complement strand
CGTACGGTGGTGTGAGAGGAGGGGCGGGAGACCCGCCCCTCCTACTCGATCGGTGTCTAGCAGCCGTAGTACAGCTCGAATTCGTACGGGTTCGGGCGCAGTTGCAGCGGCTTGATCTCGTATTCGCGCTTGTAGTCGACCCAGGTGTCGATCAGGTCCTGGGTGAACACTCCGCCAGCTTGCAGGAACTCATTGTCGTCCTCCAAGGCGATCAAGGCCTCTTCGAGTGACTCGGGCGCCTTCGGGATGTCCTTGGCCTCCTCCGGGGGAAGCTCGTACAGGTCCTTGTCGATGGGGGCGGGGGGCTCGATGCGGTTGCGGATACCGTCCAGGCCGGCCATCAACTGGGCGGCGAAGGCCAGGTACGGGTTGGAGGAGGGATCCGGTGCACGGAACTCCAAGCGCTTGGCCTTCGGGTTCGAGCCGGTGATCGGAATGCGGATGCCCGCAGAGCGGTTGCCCTGCGAGTACACCATGTTCACGGGTGCTTCGAAGCCCTTGACCAGACGGCGGTAGGAGTTGACGGTGGGGTTGGTAAACGCCAGCACAGCCGAGGAGTGCTTCAGCAGACCGCCAATGTACCAGCGGGCCATGTCGGAGAGGCCTGCGTAGCCTTTCTCGTCGTAGAACAGCGGCTCGCCACTGGTCCACAGGGACTGGTGGCAGTGCATGCCCGAACCGTTGTCTCCGAAGACCGGCTTGGGCATGAACGTGACGGACTTGCCCCACGCCCACGCGGTGTTCTTGATGACATACTTGAACTTCTGCATATCGTCGGCTGCGTGCACCAGCGTGTTGAACTTGTAGTTGATTTCAGCCTGGCCGGCGGCGCCAACCTCGTGGTGGGAGCGCTCAACTTCCAAGCCTGCCGCATCCATTTCAAGGCACATGGCGTCGCGCAGATCGGCCTGGTGGTCAATCGGGGCCACGGGGAAGTAGCCGCCCTTTTCGGGCGTCTTGTACCCAAGGTTGCCGCCCTCTTCCTTGCGACCGGTGTTCCAGTAGGCCTCTTCGGAGTCGATCTTGTAGAAGGATCCCTTGGCTGAGGATTCGTATTGCACGTTGTCGAAGACGAAGAACTCGGCTTCGGCACCAAAGAATGCGGTGTCGGCGATGCCGGTGGAAGCCAGGTAGGCCTCGGCCTTTTCGGCCACGCCGCGCGGGTCGCGGTGGTACGGGTCGCCGGTGCGCGGGTTCACGATGGAGAAGTTCAGCGCCAGCGTCTTTTCCTTACGGAACGTGTCAACGAAGGCGGTCTTGGGGTCCGGGATCAGCTGCATGTCGGATTCGGCGATGCCCTGGAATCCACGGATGGAGGAGCCATCGAAGAGCTGGCCGTTGACGAAGAAGTCAAGGTCCACTGTCTTGGCAGGCACGTTGAAGTGCTGCTGGACGCCGGGAAGGTCGGTGAATCGAATATCGACGAACTTCACATCTTCGTCTTTGATGAACTGCAGGACTTCTTCCGCGTTCTTGAACATCTTGCTCCTTGGTGCTGGGGGCTTTGGCCGACTGTTCCCGGCCGTGGGCAATGCAACTTCTCATAAGAGTAGATCGACGCTATTTCTCTACCGTGTCAGAAATGTTTCCAGCACGTTACACGTGCCGGAAACGGTGTCCGATGCCCGGCTTCCAGCCTGCGCCGGTAGGCTGGGGGAGTGGTAGATCGTAAAGACATAGGTTCATGGCTCACTGGGCCGGACACTTCTAATATATCGAAATTCCCCGGCGAGCGTTTAGGCCGGCCGGAATCCGGACCCGGTTCCATGGCCCGTGCCGGACGGCGCATCCTTGCCCTGTGCATCGACTGGGGCTTGTCCTACCTGATTGCGGTCGCCTTCTTCAACAGCAATCCCAACGCCATTCTCGCCATTTTCGCGGCCGAACAGATGGTCCTTGTGGGCACTCTGGGCTACAGCGTGGGCCACAGGATCATGGGCATCCATGTCACCAGGGTCGACGGCGGAGCTCCCGGCCTGCTTGCAGGTGTGGTTCGCGCTCTGCTGGTGTGCCTGGTGATCCCGGCCATCATTGTTGACGCGGACCACCGGGGACTGCACGACAAGGCCATGAAGACCATCCTGGTCCGCCGCTAGAGTCACCGTCCAAGGTATACAGTCCCGGCCAGTTGGCTCCACAAGACCTTGCAGTTGGTCACGCCCATCGCTGGTTTCGGGTGCGCGCGCCTTCCGCGGCTGTCATTCCTGTTGGACAATGGGTCGATGCAGACCCTTCGTGATGAACTTCGAGCAATTCCTTCCATCGTTGGAAAAGCCCCAGGCTTCGATTTGGCTTCAGCACCGCAGACACCCCAGGAGCTATTTCTAGTTTGGTTGCGGCAGGCAGTTGGTGCTGGGGTGCCGGAACCCCACGCTGCCACGCTTTCGACCGTTGATCGGGACGGTCTGCCCGATGCGCGCGTATTGATCATCAAAGACGTCACCGACGACTGCGGCTTCAAGATCTCGACAAGCGACGAATCTGCAAAGGGTCGCCAACTGGGACACAACCCGAACTGTGCGCTCACGTTCTTTTGGAGTCCACTAGCCCGTGCGGTTCGAGTTCGCGGGATCGCGCAACGGGCTTCCACGGCTGAGTCAGCCGCAGACTTCCTCGCACGCCACCCGCATACCCGAGTCTTCGCTTTGGCAGGTCAGCAGAGTTCCGTGATTCCTGATTCGGCTACTCGCGATGAGGAGATTGCACGTGCCAAAGCAGAGGTTGAGTCGAACAAAGATGTTCGCTCACCGCATTGGGCGGTGTGGACCATCGCAGCAAATTCAGTCGAATTCTGGCAAGGCGATCCCAGTCGCGATCACCAGCGCCTTCGCTATGTCCGGACCGGGTCCGGATGGGATACGCAACGCCTACGGCCCTGAGGGCAGGAACGAAAGCATCGAGTCTCGTCGTCCGGTTTTGATGACAGAGGGCTCATGCGCCCCACGGGCACTCTGTCTGAACGGCGAGTCTTCTACCGGGCGTAGTCTTCCGGTGCGGTTTTGGGGCCGGGGAAGATTTGGTTGAGCCAGGCAAGCGCGATCCCAGCCGGATGCTCGCCGCGCTTGGCAGCAACCTTTTCAAAAGCGGCAACCCTGTCCCGGGACCCTTTCAGCGCTTTGGCGGCGCGGCCCTCCAACCCGCGCACGCCGTCGTTCCAGTTCTTCAGGACGCAGCCGAGCAGGCCCCCATGCAAAGGTGACCACGGCAGCAGTCCAGACCATGGTGATCGGCTGCAGGGATGTCCTCACGCTCAACACTGCGCTGGAACAGATTGCAAATGGACGGTTCGCTGACCAGTCACTGACAGGGTGCCGGATGGCGGCTTCCTGCGCCGTGGCAATGTGCCAGCCGGCGAAGTTGGAGCTGCCCGAGTAGATGATCTTGCCTTGTTAGACGGCGACGTATACTGCCTGCCAGATCACTTCCCAGGGTGTGCCGCGGTCAACGTGGTGAAATTGGTACAGATCGATGTGGTCCGTTTGTAGCCGCTGCAGGCTGGCATCCAGGGCGCGGCGGATGTTCAAGGCG
>NZ_JAUNVV010000131.1:0-1291 GCF_030540645.1 Arthrobacter sp. | reverse complement strand
GGAGAACAGCAAATTTAGGTGGAGGAGTCTCATCATGTGTGCAGCAGGCGCGGTCAACGACGAATTAATGCCAATTCGTCTCGCTGAGATCGAGCAGGCCAGGGAGTTACTCAAGGGTGTGACGGCTTGTACGCCCATCGAGACCAGTACGTCGCTCAGCACCCTGGCTGGGGTGCCGGTGCTTCTCAAATGTGAGAATCTGCAACGTGCTGGTTCGTTCAAGCTGCGTGGCGCCTTCACACGGCTCTCGGCGCTCAAGGAAGAGGAGCGCAAGCGGGGGGTGATAGCGGCAAGCGCCGGCAACCATGCTCAGGGTGTAGCTGTGGCCGCACGCGAGTTGGGGATCGACTGCGTCGTGTTCATGCCGACCGGGGCTGCACTTCCGAAAGTGACCGCTACCCGCGGCTACGGTGCCGAGGTGCGCTTGGCCGGGGAAGACCTGGCGGAGTCCATCGAATTGGCGCAGGCCGAGGCTGCCAAAAGTGGGCGTGTTTTCATTCCACCGTTTGATCACGTTGATATTGTGACCGGCCAGGCGACGTTGGGCCTTGAGGTCCTGGAACAAGTTCCAGATGTTGCCACGATCATTGTCCCCACTGGAGGCGGGGGATTGCTGGCCGGGGTGGCTGCGGCCGTCCACCTCACCGGTTCCAGTGCCCGAGTGGTCGGCGTGCAAGCTGAGGGGGCGGCAGCATTCCCGGCTTCGATGGAGAAGGGTGTGCCCGTCCGTCTGGCCCGGGTGGTGACAATTGCCGACGGGATCGCGGTGCCGGAGCCCAGCCAGCTGACGCTGGACATTGTGCGGCAGCACGTAGCCGAGATTCGGACGGTGACGGAGGAGCAGATCGATGAAGCGATGCTGCTCCTGAGCGAGCGGGCGAAGCTGGTGGTGGAACCTGCAGGTGCGGTTGGTGTCGCCGCCCTGCTTGCCGGAGCACAAGGATTGGAAGGGCCCATCGTTGTCGTCTTGTCCGGCGGGAACGTGGACACATTGCTGCTTAACCGCGTGCTGCAGCATGGACTCGTGGCGGCCGGGCGCTACATGGAGATGATCGTGCGCGTACTTGATCGGCCTGGATCGCTCGTGAAGTTCCTTACGGCACTGGCACGAACCGAATGCAACGTGGTGAGTGTCGAGCACGACCGCACAACCACTGGGCTCGCGGCAACCGACGTGCAGATCGGTGTCACAGTCGAGACCAAAGGCCAAGAACACAAGAGTGAGATCATTGCAGAGCTCCAACGACTCGGGTACGACGTCGCGTTTCACGCCCTTGAAAGAATGTGACGG
>NZ_JAUNVV010000027.1 GCF_030540645.1 Arthrobacter sp. | reverse complement strand
TCCCCTCCGGTCCCTTTGACCTGCCTCGGATCGGGCAGGGACTCGTCTTTGCCCAATCACTGCCGGAACTGGCTCGCATCCTCGGACCAGCCCGGCTCAACGGGGCTGCTGAGACTGTGGGCGCGGCTGCGGTCATTCAAGCCCCTCCCGGCACGGGCAAGACCACGTTGGTGCCCCCGCTCGCTGCCAATGCACTCGGCAGCGGTCCAGGACACCGCGTCCTCGTCACCCAACCGCGTCGGGTCGCCGTCCGCTCAGCAGCCAGGCGGCTGGCAGCCCTCGATGGGACAGCCCTCGGCAGTAAAATCGGCTACACGGTCCGCGGGGAAACCCACAGCGGCCCGGAGACCATCATCGAGTTCCTCACCCCCGGCATCCTGCTGCGCCGGCTCCTGCGCGACCCGGGGCTGGAAGGTGTGGCCGCCGTCGTGCTTGACGAAGTCCATGAACGCGGCCTGGACACCGATCTGCTGCTGGGCATGCTGATCGAGGTGCATCAACTTCGCGGGGACCTGACGCTGCTGGCCATGTCCGCCACCCTCGACGCAGCCCGGTTCGCCCAGCTCCTGGCAGCGTCCGACGACGATTCACCGGCCCCCGTCGTCGACTGCCCGTCAGCGCTGCATCCACTTGAGATCCGCTGGGCTCCGGCTGCCGGCCCGCGCATGGACCAGCGCGGTATTTCCCGGGCCTTCCTTGACCATGTGGCGGACACGGCTGCAGCCGCTCACGCCGCTGCCATCGCCGCCGACCCCTCGGTGGACGCGCTGGTTTTTGCCCCGGGCGCCAGGGAAGTGGACCACATCGCTGCCCGGCTGGGTGGGCGGTCCGCCGGGGTGGACATCCTGAAGCTGCACGGCCAGGTGCCAGCGCAGGAACAGGACAGGGCGGTTTCGGCCAGGGAACCTGGCGGGCTCCCGCGCATCATCGTTTCCACGTCGCTGGCAGAGTCATCGCTGACCGTGCCCGGGGTGCGGCTTGTCATTGATTCCGGTCTGTCCCGGGAACCGCGCCGGGACGCGGGACGCGGCATGACAGGATTGGTCACCGTTTCCACGTCCCGTGCATCGGCGGAGCAACGCGCGGGCAGGGCGGCACGCTTAGGCCCCGGCACCGTGGTGCGCTGCTACGACCAGCGGACGTTTGCGGCAGCCCCCGCCCACGCCATGCCGGAAATTGCGGTGGCCGAGCTGAGCTCCGCAGCCTTGCTCATGGCCTGCTGGGGCGCGCCGGGCGGCAAGGGGATGCGGCTGCCGGATGCCCCGCCTGCCGCGGCACTGCAGGCGGCCATTGCGGTCTTAGGTGAATTGGGTGCCGTGGACGAACGCGGTCACGCCACCAGCCTCGGCAGGACTTTAGCTGGCATCCCCGCTGATCCGCGCCCGGCCAGGGCGCTGCTCGACGGCGCCGCCATCGTCGGAGCCAAGGCCGCTGCGGAGGTCGTGGCCCTCGTGTCAGGCGACGCACGTGCGCCAGGCGCGGATCTCACGGCACTGCTGTCCGCCATGAGGGCTGGGCGCGACCCCGGATCCCGGCGCTGGAGCCAGGAAGTGCGGCGGCTGGAACAGCTGGCCCGCCGTGAAAGCCGGAGCGGCAACGAAGGTGCTGCCAGCCCCACGACGAAGGCATCGGCCACAACGGACGTGGACGCGACAGAAGTGGTGGGGTTCGTCGTCGGACTTGCCTACCCCGACAGGGTGGCCCGGCGGGTTGCCGACGCGGCGTCAGAGCAATACCTGCTGTCCTCCGGCACACGTGCCGGGCTGCCGGCTGGCAGTTCATTGGCTGGACAGCAATGGTTGGCGGTGGCCGAGGTGGCCCGCGCACAGGGACGCGACGCGGCGGGCACGGGTGCTGTGATCCGTGCGGCAGCCCCCGTGGCGCAGGCGAACGCGGAGGTTGTTGCCGCACACATGCTCAGGGATGCGGTGGATGCAGAGTTCCGCAATGGGCGGCTCAGCGCCCGCAGGACACGCAGTCTCGGGGCGGTGGTCCTGTCTGCCACTCCCGTCAAGGCCTCCGTTGCCCAGCGTCGCGATGCCGTGGCCGCTGCTTTGGTGCGCGACGGACTGGGCCTGCTCCCGTGGAGTACCGCTGCCGTCGGTTTGCGGCGCAGGCTGGCTCTGCTGCACCGGGAACTGGGTGAGCCGTGGCCGGACATGAGCGACGCAGCACTGTCCGCACGGCTTCCTGAATGGTTGGGCCCGGAGCTCGAAGCGGTGGCGGGCGGCAGGGCGCTGTCTGCGCTGTCGCTGAGCGAACCACTGCGCAGGCTGCTGCCATGGCCACAGGCAGGGCGGATGGGCGAACTGGCCCCGGAGACATTGGCGGTGCCCAGTGGTTCGCACATCAGGATTGACTACCCGGACGTCTCCGACGGCGGCCCGCCCGTTGCCGCGGTCAAGCTGCAGGAGTGTTTTGGGCTGGCTCAGACGCCGCTGATCGCCGATGGGCGCGTGAAAGTCCTGTTCCACCTGTTGTCTCCCGCACGGCGGCCGCTGGCCGTCACCGACGACCTCGCCTCCTTTTGGAGTGGGCCGTACGCTCAGGTGCGCGCCGAGATGCGCGGGCGCTACCCGAAGCACCCCTGGCCCGAGGACCCATGGAGTGCTCCGGCCACGGCAAAGGTGAAGCGCCGGATGTGATCCAAGCAGACCTGCACCCGGTTCACGGCCGTTCTAAGGCTTTTCATCCTGGGCTTCGGAGCGCTGCTCATCCGGTTTTTCCGGCAGCCAGGTGGCCTCGCGCCAGTCATTGCTGGGCACATAGGCACTGGCTTGGGCACCCATCTGCGCCATGCCGCCGTCGACCTCCCAGCTGGCTCCGGTGACGTAGCCGGCCGTGGGCGAGGCCAGAAACGCAATGACGGCTGCAACTTCCTCCGCCGTGCCGGGGTGGCCCAGGGGGATGCCGGGTCGGGGTAGAAGGTGCGGATGCCGGGTCTCCTCCGGCGGCAGGTGAGTGGCAATTTCCCCTGGGGCAACCGCATTGACGGTGATCCCATGCTCGGAAAGCTCCAAGGCGAGCGTCTTGGTGAGGCCGTCAAGACCGTACTTCGAAGCAGAATACGCCCCAAAGCCAAACCGTGGCTGGTGGGCGTGAATACTGGTGACCACCACGATCCGTCCGCCGCAGCCGCCTGCGATGAGCAGTTTGGCAGCGGCCTGCAGGCACATAAACGCACCGTTGAGGTTCGTGTCGAGTATGCGCTGCCACTGCACATACTCGGTGTCAACGACTGAACGGCACAAGCCCACGCCCACATTGTTGACGAAGACGCCCAGTGATCCCAAAGAGGTGGCGAGCTGTTCCACAACCGGGGCGCAGCTGGACAGCACTGTGGTGTCCAGCCACGCCGAGGCGGCACGTTGTCCGAGGGCCTCAATGGCTGCCGTCGTGTTGGCAGCTCCGCTCTCGTCGTCATGCCATGTGAACGCGACGTCAAAACCGTCCCCGGCCAACGCTATGGCCGTTGCCTGGCCAATGCCCTTGTCAGCACCCGTCACGATTGCCGTACGCGGATACGCCTTGACACCCGGTGATGGTCGGTTTGTAATTGGCGTTTCCGCTTGACTCATTTCGCAGACTTGGCTGCTGAAAGTTCAGTTTTCTTACCGGCGTTGGCCAGATCGCCGTCGTCATCTTCGAGGTGGGCACGCAGGAACCACTGGAACAGCTCCAATTGTGAGCACTGGTTGATGACCATGTCCTCGGTGATGGGGTCCAGCTCGCCCACCTTTTCCAAGGTCTCGCGGTGGCTTTTCAAAAACCCGGTGTAGACGAGGTCAAGGGCGGCCATGTGGGCGGAGGTGTGGGCCCGGCCAATGGCATAGTCATCCCACGTTCGTTCGGCGACCAAGGCACCGGGCAGCCCGTTCGGCGAGACACCCAGGGTTGCGATCCGTTCGGCCGTCTCATCGATCATGGCGCGGACCAACTCAATCTGCGGGTCGAGCATTTCGTGGACACTGATGAAATCACGGCCCACCACATTCCAATGGGCGTGCTTGAGCGTCAATTGCATGTCGTTGAGCGCGTGAAGCCTGGACTGCAGCAAGATGGCGACTTTGTGGCCGTCCTGCAGCGACATTCCGGGAACTGTGTAACCTGCGTGGGATGTCTTCTTGGCGGGCATGGAAACTCCTTTGAGACGGTGACATTGTCAGTTAGATCGTATGCACCGGGGACGTGATGCACCGGCTTGTCTTCACGTTAGCCAGTTCGCATGTGAAGTTCTAGGGCTGTCCACGGAAACACGTGATGACGGCTCAGATTACGGGGCTCTGCAGGGGCCTACTCGAAGCGGCTGGGGTCTCCTGTGCCGCGTCGCACCACTTCGGCGTAGCCGCTTGAAAAGTCCACCACGGTGGTGGGCTCTGCGCCCACATCCCCGGAGTCGATCACGGCGTCAACCACGTGGTCCAAGGCTTCCTTGATCTCCCAGCCCTGCGTCAGTGGCTCCTCCTCATCAGGGAGCAAAAGAGTGCTGGAGAGCATCGGCTCACCTAATTCCTCCAGAATGGCGTGAATCAGGCGGCTGTCTGGAATACGCACACCCACGGTCTTCTTCTTCGGGTGTGCCAGGCGCCTGGGCACTTCCTTAGTGGCCGGCAGGATGAACGTGTAGGGTCCGGGGGTGACAGCCTTGATGCTGCGGAAAATATCGTTGTCCACCATGACAAACTGACCCAGCTGCGCAAAGTCCTTGCAGACAAGCGTGAAGTGATGCTTGTTATCCAGGTGGCGGATGGCGCGGATGCGGTCAAGCGCTTCCCGGTTGCCCAGTTGGGCGCCTAGGGCGTAACAGGAATCCGTGGGGTACGCGATCAGCCCGCCGGATTTCAGAATGTCCACGATCTGGCTGACGGAACGCGGCTGAGGGTCGTGGGGATGAATGTCGAAGAATTTAGCCATGCAATGAGCATACGGCTGTGATGCGTCCCACGCGTGTATTGGCCGCTGAATCAGCCTGAATCAGCGCATCTTGTCGCCGTCGGGCCAATAATAGCTGTCCGGCAGGGCACGAGGACCAAAAATTGCCTGCCCCACCCGCACCACCGTGGCACCCTCCTCAACTGCCAGTTCAAAGTCGCCTGACATGCCCATGGAAAGCTCTGTCAGTTCGACGCCGGATGGTGTGTTCTCACTCAATTGCCGCTTGAGCTTGTGCAGAGTCTGGAAACATGCCCGGACACGGGATTCGTCCGGACTGTTGATGGCCAGCGTCATGAGCCCAGTGATGTGCAATCGCTCAAAGGCCGGTAACTCTTGGATGAAGGCCTCGGCTTCCTGTGGGGGCAGGCCAAACTTGCTGTCTTCCCCGGAAGTATTGATTTGCACCATGACTTGAAGAGTGCGGTTCGCAGCTTCCAACCTGTTGTTCAACGTGCGGGCCAGGGAAAGCCTGTCAAGGGCTTGGAATTCGTCTGCAAACTGTGCCACAAACCTGGCCTTGTTGCTTTGCAGGTGACCAATCACATGCCAGCGAAGCCCGGGGACGTCGGCCAGTTCCACGCTTTTGCGCAGCGCCTCCTGTACCTTGTTTTCGCCTAGATCGGTGCAACCGGCCTCAATCGCCAGACGCAAGCGGGCTGATTCCACAGTTTTACTGACGGGCAACAGGCGTACATCACCGGGGGAGCGGCCAGCCCGGATGGCTGCTCCGGCGATCCTGTCCCGTACTAACGCCAAATTTCTGCGAAACTCTAAGGTAGTGGTTGCGGATGTGTAGCGCGGTTGTTCATTCAAGGGACTTTCCTCACAGTCGAGGTGCCAGTCTGGCGGCTCTAGGGCCAAGCTAGCACGGGCCAAGCTGCTGTGCAGCACGCTCCGCAGCGATGCACGGCGATGTTCCACGAGTCGATTTTTCGAATGATCTTCAGGAAACTCTCATTTTGTTCGTGGACTCTAAGATAGAAAAGTAGTGTCGCCCGGTGGGCAGCGCTCACGCGTAGAGCAGGAAATACAGGATGAGCTATTGAGGGGAAGTCGGCACATGGCCAAGGAAACAGCAAGGAAGCCCGAGGCAGCCAGCAGCACCTTGGCGGCCCTGGGCCGCTTATTCCTAGTGTGCGGGATTGTTGGCGTGCTTGTTGCTGCCTTGTTTATCCCAGCAGGCGCCGTGGCGAAGGGCGTGGTTGGTGGAGCGGACAGCTTCTTGTCCGCTGTTCCCTCATCCTTTGACTTTGGAGCGCCCGCACAGGCAACCACGGTCCTGGCAGCCGATGGCTCTACCATTGCCACGCTCTACGCCCAGGACCGCCAAGTCGTGGACCTGGCCGCCATGTCCCCCTTCATCAAGGAAGGCATAGTCTCCATTGAGGATGCCAGATTCTACGAGCACGGCGGCGTGGACCCCACCGGAATTGTCCGAGCCCTCGTGGCAACTCTCAATGGCAGTCGCCAGGGAGCCTCGACCATTACCCAGCAATATGTGAATAACTTGTTGATAGAACAGTTGGTTGCTGACGGCAAGACTGATGAAGCAAAGCTGGGTTTGCAAAAGACGATGGCTGACAAGGTCAGGGAAATCCAAATGTCCATCGGCATTGAGAAAAAGATGTCCAAGGACGACATCCTGGCCGGTTACTTGAACATCATCTATTTTGGCAACGGTGCTTATGGCATTGAGGCAGCGTCGAAGCTGTACTTCAATACCAGCGCGAAAGACCTGACCCTGCCGCAAGCCGCAGCATTGGCTGGAGTGGTCAACAGTCCTGGCTTCTACGATCCCATCTCCCAGCCTGAGAACGTGGTCAAGCGCCGGAACGAGGTTCTCTCCAAGATGCTGGAGCAGGGGAAGATCAAGCAGCAAGACTACGACGCAGCAATCAAAACTCCCCTGGAGCTTCAGCTGACCCGGCCTGCCCAAGGCTGTGCAGCTGCTGCAACGGCACCGTATTTCTGCGACTATGTGCAGCAGTTGGTGCTCAATGACACCGCCTATGGGGCCACCGCGGAGGAACGTGCCAAGACGCTCTACCAAGGTGGGCTCACGATTCAAACCTCGCTGGATCCGAGCCTCCAAAAAGTAGCCCAGGAACAGGCCGACGCCACCATGGCGCCCACGGATCCGCTCCAGCGCGGAGCTGCCATTGTCACTGTTCAACCCGGCACTGGCAAGGTTCTGGCCATGGCGCAAAACACGGTGTTCAACCCAGCCACGGCGCCCGGCAACTATATGGGCAACTTCGCACTGCCAGTCAACGACGCCAACGGTCAACCATTGCACGGTGCCGGTGGCTTCCAAATCGGTTCAACCTTCAAGCCCTTTATATTTGCCGAGTGGCTGAACAGTGGACACTCCTTGGAGACAAGCGTCAACGGTGCCGTACGCGTCTATCCGGCAGGATACCCATGGAAGAACAGTTGTGGGACCACAACTGGTGCCTACGACTATGCAGCAGGCACCTTCCCGCTCCCCAACGACGACCCCAATCACTACTACTCCATGTCGGCCAACGAGGGCCTCTACCGGTCCATCAATACCATCACGTTCCAAACGGCCACGGCACTGGACTTTTGCAACATCCAGAAGATGGCTACGGCCGCCGGTGTGAAGGACGGTGTGACGAACAAGCCCTACGACCTCTCCAGCATTGCCAACCTGATCGGCACGCAAAATGTGGCGCCCATCGACATGGCCACCGCTTTTGCAACCTTTGCCAGCGGTGGTATCCGCTGCGAGCCGATCGCCCTCACATCTATCACTGGACCGGGTGGAAAGAAGTATCCGGTGCCGAGCGCAGACTGTAAACGCACCATCAGTGCCGACGTCGCAGCAGGGGTAACCTACTCGTTGAAGAACGTGCTGACTATCGGCTCTGGTTACAACATCCCGCTGGCAGTGAAGACAGACTCTTTCGCCAAAACAGGTACCACCGACGGCAACATCGACACGTGGACCATCGGCGGCAACAGTGCCGTGGTGTCGGCGTCTTGGTTTGGCAGCTATCAAGGCAACGGCGCCGAATGGGTCAATCAGAACATTGTGATCAACGGCAGGTACTTCACCAGTGTTGACGGTGCGGACTTGGCCGGTGGGCAATGGGCAGCCGTCATGAATGCTGCAGCCGAGAATCCTGCCTACGCCGCCTCCCCGCTGGCCCAGCCGCCAGCAGAGATGCTCCGATACACTGCGCCTTACATTGCGGGCTTCAACCCGCAGCCGGGTGATTTTGTCCCACCCGTGGAACCCCAGCTGCCAGCAGTCCCGCAGACACCCGTTGAGACGCAACCACCGTCAGAGCCGGCGCGCACAGAGCCACCTGTCGAGCCCCCGGCCACGCAGGAGCCGGTCCCGACTCAGGAACAGGCGCCTGTGACCCAACCACCTGCACCGCAACCAGTGGTACCCGAGCCGGCACCGCCAAAGAAGCCCTAAGGCACGCGCAGGCCGACTCCTCTATTCTGGGAATCGCGCTGCGATGCGGGACAATGGAGGCAACGGGAACGACCCGTTCTACAAAGGAGCAGCTCGTGTCTGAAACCACTTCACAGGTCCGTATTGTTGTCGGAGTTGACGGTTCAAATGCCTCGGTCAACGCGCTCAAGGAAGGTGCCCGTTTGGCTGCCGAATTGGGCGGGACCATGGAGGCCGTTGCCGTCTGGGAGCTACCTACGAAACATGCCAGCTATGCCGCGTTGGGGATTGGCAGCTTCGAAGAAGGTGCCGGCAAGGTTCTCAGTGACGCTTTGTTTCAAGCCTTCGGTGAAGAAGTTCCTGCCTCTGTTTCAGCACGTCTGATCCAGGGCCCTGCAGCAGCATCCCTCGCGTCCATCTCTGAAGGTGCGCGCATGTTGGTAGTCGGCAGGCGCGGGCACGGTGGGTTGATGGGTCTGCTCTTGGGTTCGGTCAGCGCCGCAGTGGTCAACCAGGCGCCGGTTCCGGTGTTAGTTGTCCAGTAGCTTGTTCAATTGCTGGGCCTAAAATTTCGAGAACGATCGGCGACACCACAACTGCTGCCGAGGGGATTCCAAGATGGGATTCCTGGTCCGGCCGTCAGCTTGCCAGCTCTCCAGTGCTGCTGGAACGCTGGCAGGCTGCTGTTGTGAGAGGGCATTGGGCGGCTTGCTCAGCTGCCACCAACGCTTCTGCGAGAGTGGCTACCGCGCACCGGTACGTGGCAGCGCCGTCCGCCGTGTCCATCTCAGCAAGCTGGAAGCGGGCCGCAGCGGCCACTGCACGGATGAGGGCCGAAGTCTCTGGAACTCGAATGTCCGACATTGCGGGGAAGTCGATGGCCGCTGCGGGATCAAGTTCATAGTGACTCCACCGGGCCACAAGGGACTGATGCAGTGCGGATGTCGCTGAAATTGTTGCTGCGAGTTTTGCGCGGTCATTGGCAGCTGTGGCGAGCGTCCGCTGGCGCCGGAGCCACATGTGCATGGCGATGGCTGAACCGGCGGCCAGGGCGAGCAGCGCCAAGGACGCCATGTTGTTCTTCCACGCGGGAATCAGAGTCAAGGGTGCGAGCACGCACAGCCCGGCGAAGGTGTACCAAAAAGTTGCGTCTTGATCACTTTCCTGCGCACTGCGCATGTGCACGAGCCACACAGTTGCCGCAGCCGTGAGTACGGCAAGGACTGCAAGAACAAGGAATCCCATCCCAGGCACCTCCAAGAACACCGTCCGGCGGCCGACCGGAGGCGGTAAACAAGCCATGTATGGCCCTACTCCATTCCAGTCCTCTTATGGCCGCAGGTCAAGGGGCTGCCAGCAGCGTCGTGGACAGCCGGGGTGAGGGGGCAGTGTGACGGTCAGGGCAGGCGCGGCCCCACGGCGAGCATGAGCGAGATGGCACTCATCATGACCAGTGCGTAGCGGAACATGTGGCGCGCCCACCGGTTGTCGTCGTCGGACTTCAGGCCGCGCACGCCCAGCACGAGCCAGCCCGCGCCGAGCGCTCCCATCACAGCTGTGTAGGTCCAGCCGGTGCTGCCGAAGACTTGGGGCAGGAGTGAGACAACCACGAACAGCGCCGTGTAGATAAGGATCTGCACCTTCGTATTGGCAATGCCGCGAACCACTGAAATAACGGGAACACCGGCGCGGGCATACTCATCCCGACGGTAGATCGAGATGGAGTAGAAGGCTGGCAGCTGCCACACGAACATCATAAGGAAGGCGATGACAGCCCCGGCGTCAATGGCGTTGCTGGCCCCTACATATCCACCCAGAATCGGTGCTGCACCGGAGATGCTGCCCACGAGGGTGCCGTGGATGGACAGGCGTTTGGATAGCATTCCATAAAGGACCACATAGGCGAGGAATCCGCCCAGGCCCACTGCGACCACCAGCAGGTTCGTCCACGCCACGAGAATGGCCATGCCGCCGAACCCCAGAATTGCAGAATAGATGAGGGCGTTGCGTGCGACGATGCCGCCCGTGACGGTGGCGCGCTTCTTTGTCCGCGCCATCAGCGTGTCGATGTCGCGGTCCAGGACGTTGTTCAGCACGCATGCGGAGCCGATGACGAGCGTGGTGCCCCAGCAGACGGCCACGAACAGTAACCAGTCGATCCGGCCCGGGCTGGCGAACAGGAACCCTGCGGCGGCGGTCAGCACATTTCCGTAGAGCACGCGAGGCTTGGCCAATGAATAGTAGCGCAGTACGGTGTCCCGCCAGGACGTTCCGGTGGCCCGTGCCGCGAGGGCGCTGTCCTTGCCGTCCGGGCTGCGGCTCATCCTTTCCGGCCCCTCGCCCATGAGGTGCCGGATGAAGTTCCCGGCAGCGGGGGACTCAACAAACTGGGCGCGGTCATGGGGGAGCTCCAAAGGTGAAAGGTGTTGGTTTCCAGCCTATCGTCCAATGTTGCGAACGGGATCTTAAGGAGATCTGGATAACGTTTACCTACCGTGATGGACTTCAAGTTGCAGTTCAGCGGAATTTGAAGCGGAAGCAGTGATCGAGGCAATCGACCGCGTTAGGGTTTATTCATCCTGAAATCAGGGTGTTCAGCTCTTCCCAAAAGAGGGTGTTTCCCATGAAATACATCAAAGCATGGCTGGCTGTTGTGGGGCTGCTGGCCGCATTCATCATGATTGCTCCTGCGCCGGCCCAGGCTGCACCCTACTGCGGCATCACCTGGGGTTCGCTGGCCAAGACCGCAGGTACCAGTTCAAGCGCCGCCATCAGCGATGTGAGGGCCGGTCAGCATCCTTGCTTCGACAGGATGGTGATCGATGTCAATGGCCATGCCAACGGCTATGCCGTGAGTTACGTGTCGGCTGTGACTCGCCCTGGCAGCGGTGATATTGTTCCACTGCGCGGTGGTGCATATTTGAAGGTGACTGTTCTGGCCCCCGCCTACACGGCAGCCGGAGCATCCAGTTATGTTCCTGCCAACCGCAACGAATTGGTCAACACCGCAGGCTATTCAACACTACAACAACTGGCCTTCGCCGGCAGCTTTGAAGGTAGGACCACCTTGGCCGTCGGAGTGAGGGCACGGCTGCCGTTCAACGTCTTTGTCCTTGACGGGCCAGGGGCAACCTCCCGCATCGTTATTGACGTGGCGCATCGCTGGTAGGGGTTCCGCAGCGAAAACCGGGTGCCGCCGTCGTCCCTGTCAGGGAACGACGGCGGCACCCGTCACGGTCAGGTGAGCAGCGGGATTCGCAACACCTGCCCCACGAAGATCAGGTTTGCGTTGCTGATGCGGTCGCGGTTGGCTTCAAAGATGTCATTGGTTGTGGTGTTCTGGCCTTCCTCGCGGGCAATCTTGGTCAGGTTGTCCCCGCTTTTGACCTCGTAGAGCTTGAAGCCCTCCAGGGAAGTGAACAGTGTGGCATGGATGATGTTCAAGTCCGTTCCTGGAGGATGAATGCCGGAAGGGTCATCGCCGAAAACTTGGACGGAGACGTGCATGCCACGGGCCGGGGTGTTTCCCAGGGTGACCGTGTTGCCGAAATCCCTGATCACTCCTGTGGAGCCGGCGCCTTGAATGTTGCCGTCGCCGAGCTGGTTGCCGTTGTTGTCCAGCACCCGCCAATGGACGGTTGTTTCAAAGCCGGTTCCGTAGCCGGCAATCACGAAATTCATTCCAATGACGTCATTCTGCTGTGGCTGACGGACTTCAATCCTGCGTGGTGACACCGTGACCGGCCTCCTCGTAGTAGGTCCATCCATGCTGCCCGTCATTCCGGCCGACTGCAACAGGCAGGTGACACCTAGTAGCGCTCGGGTTCGGTGCCCAGCTGGAAGCGGATTCCACGAACGCTCGTGGGGATGATTTCCACGAAAGTGTATTTCAGGGTTTGCAGCCAGGGGGAGAGCGGCAGTTCGCTGACTGCATCGATCTCGGTCTGGGATTCCAGGATGCGGGCCTTGCCCTTGAGGACGACACTCCAAGCCTCGTCCTCGGCCAGCCCGTCAATCTCAAACGCCACTGAATCGTTAATGGTCAGCTCAGCCAGCTTCGTTCCGGGATTCGTGCGCATGAGTAGTTTGCGGTCGTGTGCCAGGTAGTTGATGGGGAAGATGTCGGGCTCGTTGGATACGCTCAGTGCCAACCGTCCAAAGCGCGTATGTTCCAGGAAACGCCACGCATCATCGACGGACATGTTCTCACCGGGTTGCTCATCATTACTCATGCTGTGATTATGCCCCACATTTCAGTCGTGCTGTGTGGTGCCATCGCCGGCGCTTTCGCGCAGCACCACCGTGCCCGTAACACTTGACAGTTGCCTGGTGGACGGCGAGAGGGCCATCGTCGCAGCAAGTCGGCCGATTTCCTCCAGCGGGAGCCGGTACGTCGTCAAACCGGGAAAGTGGTCGCGCAGGGTGGGGATGTCGTCAAAGCCGGCTACTTGAACGTCCTCGGGTATGCGCAGCCCGCGGGAACGCAGGGCAGCCATGGCCCCCAGCGCCATGACGTCGTTGGCGGCCAACATGCAGAAGGCAGAACCGCCCTGCGAATCCTTGCCGTCCAATGAACGGCCGTCCAATGAATCAAGGAACGCCAGGGTGGAGTCATAGCCGCCCTGACTGGTGAAAGCCCCTTCCACCACGGCGACGGGTTCAAGTCCCGCTGCTGCAAGAGTTTCAGTGAAGCCTTGGACGCGGATTCTTGCAGTGTTGCGTTCGTGCGGTCCGGCCAGAATGACGAAGCGTCGCATGCCTTGTTTGAGCAGAGCGGAAACCAGTGCGACAGCACCCTCTCGGTGACCCACCCTCAACACCTGGGCGTCTGCGATGGCTGACGCACCGAGTGTTACAACCCGGCCACCATTCTTTGTATACCGACCCAGGGCCTTGATCAGCCGGGCATCCTCGTTGAGAAGACGTGAAGCGGCCAGGATGATGGCATCGGTGCGGTAGGAGATGAACGCATTGACGGCGGCAAGTTCAGCGCCGCCGGGAGATCCTGCATCACCTTCAAGGTCAGTGCCGGCCAACAGCACCTGGTGGCCGGAAGCGAGCGCGGCCTGCTGAACCCCGTGGGCGATGGCGGAAAAGTAGGGGTCCGCAATGTCATGAACCACCAATCCCACCAATCCGGTGGTGGAGCGGGCCAGCGCCTGTGCCTGGGCGTTGGCTACGTAGCCTAGTTCCTCGGCGGCGGCCCTGACGCGCTCGGCGATGTCCGGCGCCGGCGTTCTGCTGGAGCCGTTGAGGACTCGTGACGCCGTGGCCAGCGATACGCCGGCGAGGCGTGCCACCTCGGTGAGTTTGACGGGCACTGGTGCGTCCTTGTCTAAAGAAATTTGCCGGGAAGCGTAAAAGTCCTTGACCCCGGGATAAGTTCAGCATATATTGGAAAGCGCTTTCCAAAGTTTAGGCCACGCCGGGTTTCCGGTACCTGACGACCACCACTTCCAGGAGAAAACAGTGACTCTTACAGCTTCCAACGAAGGAACGGCGGCACAAGCCGCAACTGCCGGCAACGTCGCCGACGGCAAGAAGGTCATCCGCATCGCCATGAACGGCATCACCGGCCGCATGGGCTACCGCCAGCACCTGCTGCGTTCCATCTTGCCGTTGCGCGACAGCGGACTGACCCTGGAAGACGGCACGAAGGTGGCGATCGAGCCGATCCTGGTTGGCCGCAACGAAGCCAAGGTGCGCGAGCTGGCCGAGCTGCACAACGTTGAGCACTGGACCACCGACCTGGACGCGATCATCGCAGACCCCACAGTCGACGTCGTCTTTGACGCCTCCATGACCAGCCTGCGAGCCGCCACCTTGAAGAAGGCCATGGCCAACGGCAAACACATCTTCACCGAAAAGCCCACGGCTGAAACCCTCGAAGAAGCCATTGAGTTGGCCCGTATTGGCAAGGACGCCGGCATCACGGCAGGGGTGGTGCACGACAAGCTGTACCTGCCCGGCCTGGTGAAACTGCGCCGCCTCGTGGATGAAGGGTTCTTCGGACGCATCCTGTCCATTCGCGGCGAATTCGGCTACTGGGTGTTCGAAGGCGACCACCAGGCCGCCCAGCGCCCCTCCTGGAACTACCGCAAGGAAGACGGCGGCGGCATGACCACCGATATGTTCTGCCACTGGAACTACGTCCTTGAAGGCATCATCGGCAAGGTCAAGACCGTCAACGCCAAGACTGCCACGCACATCCCCGCCCGCTGGGACGAGGCTGGCAAGGAGTACAAGGCAACGGCCGACGACGCCGCCTACGGCATCTTCGAGCTGGAAACCCCGGAAGGTGACGCCGTCATCGGCCAGATCAACTCCTCCTGGGCCGTGCGCGTGTACCGTGACGAGCTCGTGGAATTCCAGATCGACGGCACCCTCGGCTCGGCTGTTGCAGGCCTGAACAAGTGCGTTGCCCAGCAGCGCGCCCACACGCCCAAGCCGGTTTGGAACCCGGACCTGCCCGTCACCGAATCCTTCCGTGCACAATGGCAGGAAGTGCCCGCCAACGCCGACCTGGACAACGGCTTCAAGTTGCAGTGGGAAGAATTCCTGCGCGACGTGATCGCCGGCCGCGAACACCGCTTTGGCCTGCTCTCCGCAGCCCGAGGTGTGCAGCTGGCCGAGCTGGGCCTGCAGTCCTCCGACGAGCGCCGCACCCTGGACATCCCGGAAATCGAGCTGTAAAGATGAGCATCTCAATCACCCTTCCGCTACCCACTGGGAAGCTTGAGTCGTTGACGCTGAACGCAACCGGTCCGTGGCGCAAGCCCACGGAGCTGATCCGCTCCCGCAAGGTGTACGCGGCAGCCCACGTCACACCCAAAGTGCTGGGCAACAACGTCCCCGGCGCCCCTGCCGACATCGACTGGGACGCAACACTGGCTTTCCGGCGCGAGCTGTGGAGCTGGGGTGTAGGCATTGCAGACGCCATGGACACCGCACAGCGCGGTATGGGTCTGGACTGGTCCGCCACACAGGATCTGATCAACCGCAGTGCCGCCGAGGCCGCCCGTTTCGCTACTCCGGAGCGCACGGTTCGCGACCTCCTGGCTTGCGGTGCCGGCACCGACCAGCTTGACCCGGCCGACGTCGAACCCGGCGCCGAGGGTCTGGCAGCCGTACTTGCGGCCTACCGCGAGCAGATCGCCGTTGTCGAGGCATCCGGGGCCAAGGTCATCCTGATGGCCTCGCGCGCCCTTGCCAAGGTTGCATCGGGCCCGGAGGACTACCTGTCCATCTACGGCACACTGCTTGACGAGGTCAAAAAGCCGGTCGTCCTGCACTGGCTGGGCACCATGTTCGACCCCGCCCTGGCTGGTTACTGGGGCAGCGACGAGGTGGCAGCGGCCACTGCTACGTTCAGCCAGCTCATCGAAGCGCACGCCGGGAACGTTGACGGCGTAAAGGTTTCACTGCTCGACGCCGCCCATGAGATTGCACTGCGCGCCAACCTGCCGGAGGGCGTGCGCCTCTACACGGGCGATGACTTCAACTATCCGGAACTGATCGACGGCGACGGCGAACACTACTCGGACGCGCTGCTGGGCATCTTCGCAGCCATCGCCCCCGCTGCAAGCACGGCACTGCAGGAGTACGACGCCGGCCGCCCCGCCGAAGCACGGGCCATCCTGGATTCCACCCGGGACCTTGGGCTTCACATTTTCGAGGCACCGACGTACTACTACAAGACGGGCATTGCGTTCCTTGCCTGGCTCAACGGCTACCAGGCCGGATTCCAAATGATTGGCGGACTGCACTCGGGCCGCGACCTGTTCCACTTGGTGAAGCTGTTCCGCCTGGCAAACACAGCCGGACTACTGCTGAATCCGGAGCTTGCTGCGGGTCGGATGGCGTGCTTCCTGAACGCTGCCGGCGTCGACTCGGCCGTGACCATTGCGGAAGAGGTGAATGCATGAGCACGTTTGAGAAGCTCTCCATCAACACCGCAACCATCAAGAAGGCCTCCCTTGCAGAAGCGCTTGACCTCAGCGTGGCCGCTGGCCTGCAGCACATTGGCTTGTGGCGCGACAAAGTGGCCGAGGTTGGCTTGGACACGGCCGTCGAGATGGTCCGCGCCTCCGGGCTGAGCGTCTCGAGCCTGTGCCGCGGCGGCTTCCTGACCGCAGCGGACGGCCCCGGCCAGGCTGCAGCCCTTGCCGACAACAAGGCTGCCATTCTGGAGGCCAAGGCGTTGGGCACCACCGAAATCATCATGGTGGTGGGCGGCCTTCCGGACTTCAGCGTCTCACCGGGCGCCGTGGACGGCGGCGGCACTGCTGTTGCCGCAGCCGGTGGCAAGGATATTGTCCTGGCACGCCAGCGCGTGGCAGACCGCCTTGCCGAGCTGGTGCCATTTGCCCTTGAGCACGGTGTCCGCCTGGTGCTTGAGCCACTACACCCGATGTATGCGGCCGACCGCGCCGTGCTCTCCACCCTGGGCCAGGCCCTGGACCTGGCCGCCCCGCATCCGGCGGAGGCTGTCGGCGTCGTCGTTGACACGTTCCACGTGTGGTGGGATCCGTCCCTGCGCGAGCAGATCGCCCGCGCCGGTGCAGAAGGACGCATCGCCTCCTACCAGGTGTGCGACTTCAACCTGCCCATCGCCTCCGATGCGCTGCTCTCCCGCGGTTTCATGGGCGACGGCGTCATCGACTTCGCCACCATCGGAAGCTGGGTTGCCGAGGCAGGCTACAACGGCGTCGTCGAGGTGGAAATCTTCAACGAAGGCATCTGGGCGCAGCCCTTCGCCGAAGTCGTGGATACCGTCAAGGCACGCTACGCCGAACTCGTGGCCCCGCACTTGGGCTAGCACGCCCCGGGTTACCGGGTGACGTCGATAATCTTGTCGTCGCCCGGGTTGGGAGTGCCGCGGCCGTCTGTATTGTTCGTCAGGACATACAGGCGGCCATCGTGCGTTAAGGCGACGTCGCGGAGGCGACCCAACTCTCCGACAAGGACAGAGCGGGTAGTAGGAGTATTGGCCAGCTCAACGATCCAGAGGCGTTCCCCACGCAGGGCCGCCATATACAACGTTGTCCCGTCGATTGCTATGCCGCTGGGGCTGGCCTCGGCCGTGGTCCAGGTCAGCACCGGATCGCGGAAACGTGAATCATTGCCGGTACCTTCAACGACAGGCCAGCCGTAGTTCCCTCCGGGGACGATCTCATTGAGTTCGTCCCACGTGTTCTGGCCAAACTCCGACGCCCACATGCGGCCCTGTTCATCCCAGGCAATGCCTTGCGGGTTGCGGTGTCCCAGCGACCATACGGGGCTACCGGGAAAGGGGTTGTCCGTCGGGATTTTGCCGTCAGGTTTCAGCCGCAGGATCTTGCCCGAGAGTGAGTTCGGGTCCTGTGCAGTGGTGCGGTTTCCGGCGTCGCCTGCGGTGGCGTAGAGCATGCCGTCGGGCCCAAACGCGATGCGCCCGCCATTGTGGTTGCCAGCCTTGGGAATGCCGTCGAAAATGACCGTGGCCGGGCCAAGCGACCGCGTACCGGGCATGCCCAGCAGAGGCAGGTGCACTATCCGGTTATCTGAGGCTGTGGTCAGGTATGCATAGACGGTGATGCAGCCAGTACCGGTGTCGGGTGCAGGATTGTCCTTGCAGCCGCCCAGGTGCACGGCCAGGCCAAGCAGTCCGCCTTCGCCCTGATGGCGCACCCCGGGCACTGCGCCCACAAGGTGTTTCGCCCCCGACGGCGAGACTTCCAGAATCTGCCCCGAGTCCCGTTCGCTGACCAGCATGCTGCCGTCCGCCAGCAGTGCTACGGACCAGGGGGCTGCAAAGCCGGTTGCAACGTCATTCGTGACACTGGGGGACAGTATGGGTGCTTCCGGGGTTGGCCCTTGGCATGCCGTCAAGAACAAGGCGGCGGCAGCGCAGGCAGCGACGGACATGTCCCGGCTGCTGCGCCGCCGACGCGGCTTCAAGATTTCCGTCCCAACCATGGCATCAGCGTAGCCGGACGAAACAGCGGATGGCACGGATCCGTCGTCGCCCTTAAACAGCCATGACGCACTTGATAGACCGAAAATGCCGAAAAGAGGCGACATCGATCCATCAAATCCCTCAGGAATTATGGCGGTGCTTGAAAAGGTTTTAGCGGCCCTTGAGCGTGATGCCGTTGCGGGTCATGGACTCGGCGTACGCCTTGGTCGATTCAAGCAGCCACTGTTGCTGGCGTTCTGCTGAGCCGGCAAAGCTGCGCCCGGACAGGGAACGGACCTTGTAGATGCCGAAGCCACGCTTGTACAGCATGGGACCTTGAGCCTTGAGCAGCTGGTCCGCCAGGCGGTGCGCTTCCGTGCCATGGGCAACCAGGGCGGAAGCGCGGGGAACGAGGGTCAGGAACTTCACCAGGGGACGCAAGCCCGCCTCGATCTGGGGTGCGCTGAGGCGGCCGTTGGGCTCGCCGGGCGTGAACCAGGGGTGCACATTCCATGGCATGACATAGCTGGGGCGCAGCCCGATCTGCCAGTGGATGCCAAGCAAACGCGTAGCTGCCTGCTCGTCGCCGGCGGTGATGAAACCGGAGGGATCCATTTCCCCAACGTTGGAGAACAAGCTGATGATCTTGCACTCATCCACGTCGTGAACCGGATCCACATAGGCCACCTGCTGTTGGGGCTTGGCTTCCGCCAAGGTATCGCACAGCTCGGTGATGGGGGCAATGTTCTCGTCGTATCGACGATTCCACAGCTGTTCACGCAGTGATTCAGTGGCCACGGATGTCATTGAGGCGCAGATCTCCTTAGAGGGATGAGAGTGGTTGCGGTGCGTTTCCACTCTGGTGGAATGCCCGACTCTTCAGCTTAGCAACGTCCAGCCGTTCCTGCTTCTGCTGTGCCTGTGCTATGGAGGCCCGGAAAGTCGTGTTTGTGAGAAATCAGACAACTTCCAGGAGAAAGCGAAAGCACCGGAAAGCAGGTTGCCTCGACACTACGAGACGGGGACGGCAAAATGGGGGGATGGCCACTTCAGCTCAGCTCCCGCCCGTATCCCAGCCTTGGGTGAAGAACTACCAGCCAGGCGTTGGAGCCGAGATAAAACTGCCCAGTGAATCCCTCGTGGAAATGTTTGAACGCTCGGTTGCGGAAGCTGACGGACATCCCGCGCTGGAGTTCTTCGCCAGGCGCACCAGCTACCGGGAATTGGGCGAGCAAGTGGCACAAGCGGCTGAAGGTTTGCGCCGGTTGGGCGTCAAGGCGGGGGACAGGGTGGCCGTCATCCTGCCCAACTGCCCCCAACATGTGGTGGCGTTCTACGCGGTGCTGCGCCTAGGCGCCGTCGTTGTTGAACACAACCCGCTCTACACGACGGGCGAACTCCTCCACCAGTTCCAGGACCACGGTGCACGGGTGGCCATTGCGTGGGATAAATCAGTGGCGTCACTGCAGCAATTTCCCGCCGATGAGCGCGTGGAACACATTGTGGCCGTGAATCTTCTTGACGCGTTCCCCACGATCAAGCGGCTGGCCCTCGGACTGCCGCTGCGCAAACTACGTGAGACCCGGTCAGCGCTGACGGGGCCGGCGCTGGGGGCCATGCCGTGGAAGCAATTACTGGCCAGCGGCCCACTCAACGACTCACACCCGCGCCCAGGCGTGCACGACCTCGCCGTCATTGGCTACACCTCGGGCACCACAGGCCACCCCAAAGGCGCCATGCTGAGTCACTTCAACCTGTATTCCAATGCACTCCAAGGGGAAGCATGGATGCATGGGGCGCAGCAGCGCAAGGAGATCCTATACGCCATCCTGCCCATGTTCCACGCCTTTGGCATGACGCTCTACCTCACGTTTGGCATCCGCAAACAGGGCCTTTTGGTGCTGTTCCCCAAATTCGATACGGACTTGGTGCTGGCCGCCATGAAGAAGTCCCCTGCCACCGTGTACTGCGCCGTGCCGCCCATCTACGAACGCACAGCCGTGGCAGCGAAGGAAAAGGGAGTCTCGCTGCGCTCCTGCAAATACTGCATCTCCGGAGCCATGAACCTCCCGGACCATGTGGTGGAGCTGTGGGAATCAGTCTCCGGCGGCTTGTTGGTGGAGGGATACGGCATGACCGAATCCTCACCCGTGGCGCTGGGCAACCCGTTCCACCCAAGCCGCCGCAACGGAACCATCGGCGTGCCGTTTCCGTCCACACTGATGAAAGTTGTCGGCATGGACGGCGAGGGGAAGGACAGCGTAGAAGCGGAAGTGGCCCCGGGGGAACGTGGCGAGCTGCTGCTCAAGGGCCCACAGGTTTTCCAAGGCTATTGGAACAACCCGGAGGAAACCGCCAAGACTCTCACCGAGGACGGCTGGCTGCGCACGGGGGACATCGTCACAGTCGATCCGGACGGGTTCACCACCATTGTGGACAGGGTCAAGGAACTGATCATCACCGGCGGCTTCAACGTTTCCCCCTCGGAGGTGGAGGCCATCCTGCGAACGTACGACGGCGTTGCCGACGTCGCGGTCTTTGGCAAGCCTTCCGAACGGGGCGGGGAAATGGTGGTTGCCGCCGTCGTGCTTGAAGCCGGTGCCGGCTTGGACGAAGCAGCGTTGCGGGCTTGGTGCAAGGAACAGATGACCGCCTACAAGGTGCCGGTCAGGATCGTCCAAGTTCAGGACATGCCGCGCTCCATGCTGGGAAAGATATTGCGCAAGCAAGTCAAGGAGCAGGTGCTTCCAACGCTTTAGCCGGCTGGCTTGTTTGCGCCGCAATATGGACGGTTCAGGCATAAGCGCGGGCACCTATGCGAAACTGGAATGTATGCGCCCTATGCAACACTCCAGCAAGCTAGCCAATGTACGATACGAACTTCGCGGCCCCATCTTGCATGCGGCCCAGAAGATGGAAGCTGAAGGCCACCGGATATTGCGGATGAACTTGGGCGACACGGCACCGTTTGGCTTGGAGGCGCCGGAGTCCATCGTGGTGGACATGATCCACCACCTACGGGGGGCGCAAGGCTACAGCGACTCCAAGGGCATCTTCTCCGCCAGGACGGCCATTTCGCAGTATTACCAGACGAAGGGCCTGCGGAAGATCGGCGTGGATGACATCTTTGTGGGCAACGGTGTCAGTGAGCTGATCTCCATGACCCTGCAGGCATTTCTGGAAAACGGCGACGAAGTCCTGATCCCGGCACCCGACTATCCGCTGTGGACGGCAACGGTGACCCTGACCGGGGGAGTGCCCGTCCACTACCTGTGCGATGAAGACAACCAGTGGTGGCCGGACATGGCAGACGTGGAAGCAAAAATTACGTCCAGGACGCGGGCCATCGTCATCATCAACCCCAACAACCCCACCGGCGCCGTCTACCCCCGCGCCATTCTGGAGAGGTTCGTGGAGTTGGCCCAGAAGCATGACCTGGTGATCTTTGCCGATGAGATCTACGAAAAGATCATCTATGACGGCCGCCCCCACATCCACATGGCCTCCTTGGCCGAGGACGTCTGCACGCTCACCTTCAGTGGCTTGTCCAAGGCCTACCGCATGCCGGGCTACCGCGCAGGATGGGTTGCACTGTCCGGTCCGCGCGCCGCGATGGCAGGGTTCAAGGAGGCGTTGGAGCTGATCGCCTCACTGCGCCTATGTTCAAATGTGCCCGCCCAGCACGCCATTCAAACCTCCCTGGGCGGGTACCAAAGCATCAACGACCTGACCCGGCCAGGCGGCCGACTGCGGGAGCAACGCGACAGGGCCTCGGATCTGCTCAATGCGCTCCCCGGGGTGTCATGCGTGCCAGCAGCAGGAGCCATGTACTTGTTCGTGAAGTTGGATCCGGACTTTTACCCCATCGAATCCGACGAGAAGTTCGTCATCGACTTGCTCCAGGACCAAAAGATCCTTGTTTCACACGGCACGGCGTTCCACTGGCCCACGCCCGACCACTTCAGATTCGTGATCCTTCCCTCGATTGACGACATTGAGGAGGCAGTGCGCCGCATCTCCTCCTTCCTGGCCGTCTACCGCAGCAAGGCCGCCCTCGTCAGCCGGTAGCCACTGAGCCTTGAGGAACTGAGCCGTGAGGTGCTGCGGTCAGGGTTGGTAGTGTCCGTCAGTTTGGGTTGCTGCGCGGACGCAGCTGAACCGTGGGCAGTGCCGGAGCAGGCAGTGGAGCGTCGCCGCGGCCGGCCGCAGGGGCCGGAAGCGTGAACGATGTAACGTTGGCGGGCAGGCCAGAGCCAGCAGGGAAGCTGCCATCGCCGGAGCTGTTCGGCCCGGAAGCCGTTCCATCCGTAGGATCGGCCCCCTGTGCACGGTCGACGGCGTGCTGCCAGTCGGCCCGGAAGGCCACTATCTCTGCATGACTGCGACCTATAAAGTTCCACCACATGACTATGGACTCATTCAACGGTTCCCCTCCGATGAGCAGCAGGCGGACAGGGCCCGTGCCGGCACGCAGTTCCACGGTGGCGCTGCCCGTGGCGATAAAGGCGAGCCCGCCAGCCTCCACCACGGTGCCCGCCACTGCAGGGGAGCCGTAGTCCACAAGGAAACCATGCTCAAATCCCGGGGCGACGTCCATGACAAGGCAGGCACCGGCGTCGAGCATGATTTCCGCACCGACCAGCGGGGAGAATGTGTTCACGGGGGAGTGCTGGCCTGCGGCTTCGCCTAGGAAGACGCTGACCGTGGCGCCCGGAAGGCGCACCGGTACCGGGCTGTAGCGCTCAAAACCAGGCTCGGTGAAGCGTGAATGGGCAGGAAGGGCGGTCCACAGCTGGACGCCATGGAGGACGGTGGTGTCCTGTGTGGAGTATTCAGAGTGGCTGATGCCACGCCCGGCCGTCATGAGGTTCAGCTGGCCGGGGCGCACCACCGCCTGATGCCCGGCGCTGTCGGAGTGTTCAATCTCACCACTGAACAGCCAGCTGATGGTCTGCAGCCCCGTGTGGGGGTGCGGAGGCACGGCCATGCCGCCGGAGCTGCCGATGCTGTCGGGGCCGTAATGATCCACGAAGCACCAGGCCCCGATGAGTGAGCGGCTGCGCTGAGGCAGGGTGCGCCGCACCGTCATGGCCCGCGGCCCGCCCAGCGGAACCAGCCTGGGAAAGAGGACTTCGACGCCGGCCGCCACCGACGGTGTGCCATGGCAGAGAAGCTCCTGCGGATCGCTTTCAACGTTGCTCATGAAATGAGTTCCTTTTCACACCGCACGCCCTCCCCTCAAGGGGAGTGGATGCGCACAAGTCCCGGAAACAGCCTTTTGGCCATGCTAGCCCGTCAACTGCGGACTTGTGCAGGCGCAGGGCGTCCCGTCGTGGGCCTGCTTCGGGTTGGCTTCTCCCCGCCGCGAGCTAACAAAGGCGTGGAATTGGTCGTAGGATCGGGGAGGTTGGGTTTTGCCACCGTTCCATGATCTTCAGTGCACAGGCGCTTTGAATGCCCGGTGCACCGTTGACGTGCGTATCCGACTAGACTTCTTCGAAGTTTCGCTTTTGCCCCCTCTAGATTGGATCGCGGGTGGATCTCACCTTCATGGTCGTGCTGGTTATAGCGCTGGCCCTTTTCTTTGACTTTACGAATGGCTTTCACGACACAGCCAATGCCATGGCAACGCCGATTGCCACAGGTGCCATCAAACCCAAAACAGCTGTTGCCCTGGCGGCGATCTTGAACTTGGTGGGAGCTTTCCTGTCCACTGAAGTAGCCAAGACCATCTCCGGCGGCATTATCAATGAGAGCGGGCCCAACGGTGTGGCCATCACACCGGAAATGATTTTCGCCGGTTTGATGGGCGCGGTGCTGTGGAACTTGTTCACGTGGCTGCTTGGCCTGCCCTCCAGCTCTTCCCACGCCCTGTTCGGCGGTTTGATCGGCGCAGCCATTGTGGGCACCTGGTCCTTCGGTGCCGTGAACTTCATGGTGGTCATTTCCAAGGTGTTGCTGCCGGCTCTCCTTGCCCCCGCAATTGCTGGCCTTGTCGCTTACGTGTGCACGAAGCTGGCCTACAGCATCACCCGCCGTTCGGACCCGGACTCGGGAGACAAACTCACGCAGAAGCGTGGCGGTTTCCGTCGTGGCCAGGTGTTTAGCTCCTCACTGGTTGCACTGGCACACGGCACCAACGATGCGCAGAAGACGATGGGTGTCATCACCCTTGTCCTTGTCGCTTCGGGACTCCAGCAAGCAGGCACCGGGCCGCACATTTGGGTTATCACGGCCTGTGCACTGGCCATCGCCGGCGGAACCTACGCCGGTGGCTGGCGCATCATCCGTACGCTCGGTTCGGGTTTGACGGACGTCAAGCCCGCCCAGGGCTTTGCCGCGGAAAGCAGCACGGCTGCAGCCATTCTGGCCTCCAGTCACCTCGGCTTTGCACTCTCCACCACCCACGTCGCCTCAGGCTCTGTTATCGGTTCTGGCCTTGGTCGCAAGGGTTCCACCGTTCGCTGGGGCCAGATCGGCAAGATCAGCCTGGCCTGGCTGTTCACGCTCCCTTCAGCCGCCCTGGTCGGTGGCCTTGCCGCCCTGCTGATCCGCACCGGATTGGTCGGCATCATCATTGTTGCCGGACTCGGCTTGAGCGCCATCCTCGTCATGTTCGTCATCTCCCAGCGTGAAGTTGTTGACCACAGCAACGCCATCAGCGATGTTGACGCCGTGGGTGAGGCCATGCACATTCCCAGCAAGAAGGAACGTGACAAGCTCGCGGCCAAGGCTCGTGCAGCGGAAAAGATCGCTGAGAAGGCAGCCAAGCGTGCGGCCGAAACAGCCGCCGCCCGTGCCGTGGCGCAAACGGCGCTTGACCGGGCCGACACCGCCGTCCTCAAGGCAATGACGAAGGCAGCCGCTCAAGCGCAGGCGCCCAAGTCCAACGCCGGTTCCAAGAAGGGGAAGAAATGATTGACTGGTTTGGATTTGTCATTGTTGCGATCACCACGCTGGTGGGCGCCGGCTTTGTCGTGACCATGTACTCGCTGGGCGTTCGCCTCACAGCCGTCAGCGCCGACGACGAAGCCCACGTCAACCATGTTGCCCAGTGGGGAGCGTATGTGTGCTTCGGGTTCTGCGTGCTGGCCGTGGCCATCGCCATCATTTTGATAGTTCCGGCCTTCAGTGCAGCCGCGGCGCATCTGATCGGCAGCATTTTCTAGCAGCTCATCCGTCGGGTTTAGCGTTAACGTACGACGCCGGGCACTTGCCTACCGCTGCAGCGGTAGGCAAGTGCCCGGCGTCGTTAATAAACGAAACGGGCGATTGTGCGCGAAAGAAGCTTGCGTCGGGCGAGAGTGGGTCAGCGGGACAGGATCATGTTGGTGATGCGGCACGTGGACAGGGCCCGGCCCGCAGAGTCCGTCATGACCACCTGGTGTGTGGCCAGCGTCCGGCCCAGGTGGATGGGGGTGGCGGTGCCCGTGACTAGGCCCGCCGAAATACCCCGGTGATGTGTGGCGTTGATCTCAATCCCCACGACTCGGCTGTCCAAACCGGCGTGGAAAGCGGCGGCAAACGAGCCCAAAGTTTCAGCCAGCACCACATGTGCGCCGCCGTGCAGCAGGCCCGTCACCTGCGTGTTTCCTTCAACCGGCATGGTGGCCACCATGGAATCCACGGACATGTGGGTGAAGACGATGCCCATCTTTGCCACCAGGGCGCCCACCCCGTGCGGGCCCAGCAGTCCGTGGTGTTCGGCAGGGATGCCTGCGGCCAGGAGTTCGTCGGAAAGGGGATGCGGTGTGAAATTGTCGCTCATGATGACTAGGCTGGCACCTGTGAGCGAATCTGCCAAGACGGCCCCCCAGAACACTGTTGCAACCACACCCGGCAACGGGGTCCCTGATGGCCAAACCCCGCGCCTGCTGGTCCTTGACGGGCACTCCATGGCGTTCCGCGCCTTTTATGCCATGCCGGCGGATAAGTTCGTCACTGACTCCGGCCAGTACACGAACGCGGTCCACGGTTTTACGGCCATGCTGCTGACCATGATCAGGCAGCAGAAGCCCACCCACGTCGTAGTGGCCTTCGACCTTGACACGCCGACGTTCCGCTCGCTCGAATACACCGAGTACAAGGGCGGGCGCAACAAGACGCCCGAGGAGTTCTACGGCCAGATCGACCTGATCATCAAGGTCATGGCGGCCATGCGCATTCCCACCATCTCGGTGGACGGCTTTGAAGCGGACGACATCATCGCCACCCTCTCCACGCAAGGCGAGGCGGCAGGCTGGGACGTGCTGGTGGTCTCCGGCGACCGTGACGCCTTCCAGCTGATCACCGACAAGGTTTCGGTGCTGTACCCGAAGAAGGGCATCTCCGACATTCCGCCGATGGATGCAGCGGCCGTGGAAGCAAAATACTTCGTGCCGCCGAATCGGTACTCAGACTTGGCGGCACTGGTGGGGGAGACGGCAGACAACCTTCCGGGCGTGCCCGGCGTCGGGCCCAAGACTGCGGCCAAATGGATCAACCAGTATGGCGGGCTTGAAGGCATCCTGGAAAACTTGGATGCCATCGGCGGGAAAGTGGGCGAATCGTTGCGGGCGCACGTCGACGACGTCAAGCGCAACCGCCACCTGAACCACCTACTGCGCGACATGGACCTGCCAGTGGCCCTGGAGGACATGGAACTGCAGGCCCCGGACCGTGAAGCTGTGGAGGAACTGTTCGACTCGCTGCAGTTCAATACCCTGCGCAAGCGGCTCTTCGACCTGTTCGGTGCCGAGGAAGAGCCCGACGCCGGTGAAACCCACCAGGTGCCCGCCCACCGCGTAGTGGTTGAAGCATCCGAACTGCAGCACTGGCTGGCCGCGGATGGTGTTGACGGCGTGACAGCGGACAGCGCGGTAGCCGTTGATGTGATCAGTGAACCCGTGGGCTTGGCCCGTGAAGCAACGGCCGTGGCGCTGGTCCGCAACGATTCCGCCGTCGTGGTTGACTTGCGCACCGCCGACGCCGAACTGGAATCCACCCTCGCAGCCTGGCTGATGTCCGAGGCGCCCAAGGTCGTGCACGAGTACAAGGAGGCTTTGAAGGCCCTCTCAATGCGCGGGTTGTGGCTGGCAGGGGTGCAGGATGACACCTCACTGTCCGGCTACCTCATCCAGCCCGACCGCCGCAGTTACGAACTGAACGAGCTGAGCCAGGTCCACCTGAAGATCAGCTTCGACAATGGTGCTGCGGAGCCGTCGGGGCAGCTGGAGCTGGGCTTGGAAGAGGACACGTCCTTGGCCGAGGCCGTGCAACGCGGCTATGTCGCACTGCTGCTGAGCGAACACTTTGGCCCGCTGCTGGAAGAACGTGGCGCTGCCGTGCTGCTGCGTGACATGGAACTGCCGTTGGCCGCCGTGCTGGCGCAGATGGAGCTGACCGGCATTGCCGTTTCGCAGGACCGCCTGGCCACCCTGCTGGCCGATTTCACCGCCGCCATGAACGCCGCGCAGCAGGCTGCTTTCGCCGCAATTGGGCACGAGGTGAACCTTGGATCGCCCAAGCAGCTGCAGGAAGTCTTGTTTGAGGAGCTGGGGCTGCCCAAGACGAAGAAGATCAAAACCGGCTACACCACCGATGCAGCGTCCCTGAAGACGTTGTTGGAAAAGACCGGGCATGAGTTCCTGGCCCAGCTCATGGCCCACCGCGAAGCGTCCAAACTCAAGCAAATGGTGGAGACCCTGAAGAAGTCCTTGGCCGATGACGGCCGAATCCACACCACGTATGCGCAAAACGTGGCAGCAACCGGGCGTTTGTCCTCAAACAACCCGAACCTGCAAAACATCCCGGTTCGTTCAGAAGAGGGACGTCGCGTCCGGGACATCTTCGTTGTCAGCGAGGGCTACGAATGCCTGCTGGCCGCTGACTACTCGCAGATTGAAATGCGCATCATGGCACACCTTTCCGGTGATGCCGGGCTCATCCAGGCGTATGCCGAGGGCGAGGACCTGCACAGATACGTCGGCTCGCACGTGTTTGGCGTTGCGCCGGAAGAAGTCACCTCGGCCATGCGCTCAAAGGTGAAGGCCATGTCCTACGGTCTGGCCTACGGGCTGACCAGCTTTGGTCTGTCCAAGCAACTGGAAATCTCCGTCGATGAGGCAAGGACGCTGGTCAAGGACTACTTTGACCGCTTTGGCGGGGTCCGCGACTACCTGCGCGGCGTCGTCGAACAAGCCCGCATCGACGGTTTCACGTCCACGATTGAAGGACGGCGCCGCTACCTGCCCGACCTTTCAAGCGCCGACCGGCAGCTGCGCGAACTGGCCGAGAGGGTGGCCCTGAACTCTCCCATCCAGGGATCGGCCGCGGACATCATCAAGCACGCCATGCTGGGTGTGGCCGCGGAACTGAAGGACAAGGACTTCAAGTCACGGATGCTGCTACAGGTCCATGACGAATTGATCCTCGAAGTGTGGCCGGGCGAACTCGAAGCCGTCAAGGCCTTGGTGGTGGAACAGATGGGCGCTGCAGCGGATCTGTTGGTTCCGCTCGATGTGCAGCTGGGCTTGGGCGCCAGCTGGAACGAGGCGGGCCACTGACCCACTGAGGTATCGCACCCACGCCGCAGCACCGACACGCAGCACAGACAATGAAAGGCATCCCATGCCGCAAAGCTACGAACCGGCCATCAACCGCCAGTCCCGCTCCTTTCCCTACGAACTGCGTTCCTTCCCTTCACGGTTGGTTGGAGGGAAGGTACCTGCGGAACTTGCGAAGTGGATGCAGGCCGTCACCTTGGGGTTCCACGGCGATACGCTCGGCGACGCGGAGATCGAACTGTACGCCACGTCCGCGGAGGTTGACGGGCAGGTGTCCACAGGTGCGTACCTCATTGACGCCAACGCCCCGGCGGGAGCCTGGGGACCGGACTATCCGGTAGCAACCTACGCCTACCACCGCAAGAGCCTGAACGTCGGGGCGGGGACGCTGCTGCCGGTTCACCAGATCACCGGCGTGACAGTTCGGCCCAGCCACCGCCGTCGCGGCCTGCTGCGGGCCATGATGGGCTCCGACCTGGCCCAGGCCAAAGCAGCCGGCATCCCCATCGCCGCGCTCACGGCGTCGGAAGCTACCATCTACGGCCGCTTCGGATTTGGCGTCGCCACGGACAACAGCACCATTGAAGTCACCGTCAAGGGCGGGCTCGATTTCATTGTGCCGGCTTCCGTGCACCGGGGTGTTGTGGAAATTGCAGATGTCAGCACGGTGCGGGACCTGCACAATGAGATCTTTGCCCGCGTCCACGCCACCACCTACGGCTCCATTGGACGTCAGGACATGTACAGGCTTTCGGCCTCCGGACAGGCCAACTACGGACTGACCAAGCCCATGAAGAACATCCGTGCGGCGCTGCACTACGATGACGCGGGTACCGTCAACGGCTATGTGACGTACCGTCCGCGGCGTGACAAGAAGCGCCCCAGCGTGGACATTGTTGACTTCCTGGCCGTCGACGATGCTGCGTACCTGGCGCTGTGGAACTACCTTGGCTCGCTGGACTTGATCGACGTCATCACCTGGGACTCCGCTCCTGTGGTGGACCCGCTCGAGTGGGCCATGGCAGCCAAGCGGCTCTATAAGCGCACCCTGACCGAGGACCACCTGTGGCTGCGCATCCTGGACACGCCAGGAGCCTTGGCTGCCCGTGAGTACCCAGTGGACGGCACCCTGACCATTCACGTGGGTGATCCCCTCGGCCACGCCTCGGGCATCTTCCGGATCACAGTGGTTCACGGCAAGGCCACTGTCACGCGCTGCCCGGAAGACGGATCCGTTGAATCCGAGCTCAGCATGGGTGTCAGCGAACTCTCGAGCCTGTACCTGGGCGGGGTCAGTGCACACACTCTCCAAAAGGCAGGTCGGATCCGCGAGGAAAGCCCCCGCGCCGTGGCACGGTTCGACGCCATGTTTGCCGCAGCCGAGGCGCCACACTGCATGACGGACTTCTAAAAGTCGGTTCAGCGCATAAACGCACCTTCGCGGCTCATCCGGTGACCGCCACCCCCGCATAAGCAGCAAAGGTGCGTTTATGATCCACGGTCTTCCCTTTCTGGCCTCAAGCTCGACGGCGGCTGTTCCTCCACAGCGGTGCGGCTTCACCGTGTTGTCCACATGACCCCATAAGACCGCCTCGAACACCTGCGCCCGGGGTCACGATGGGACATGGACAAGAGTAAACTTCAGGCAACACTTTCAAGCCATTGGCCTGCCACCGCCGTCAGCGGCGTCGCCACAAGTGCCATGCTGGCGGCCCACGGACTCGGTGGGAGACTGGTAGGGAGCGCAGTGGAACTGGGGCTGTTGCAACGGCTGCAGCGCGGTGCTTACATCAGGACTGTCGAGTGGAACGCCGCTGCACCATGGCACAGGGAACACCTCCGGTTGATGGCCCATGTTCTTGCGTCGAACTGCCAGGGCGTCTATTCGCACTCCAGTGCCGCACGGCTCCACGGGCTCAGCACGTGGGGATGCGGGGCAGCTGTGCATATGAGCTTTGCGTACTCCCCGGCCAGTTCCGGCCGTGGCCCCAACGTCGTTCCACACAGGCAGGTGTTCTCGCCACAGGAGATGGCTCTGGTGCGGATCGGCCCGCTGCGCATTCCCGTCACCTCCGTGGAACGGACCATTTTGGATTGTTCCAGGCAATTCCCTCTGGAACAGGCGGTTGTCATCGGAGACCATGGCCTGCGCAGTGGCGTATCGCTGCCAGCACTCCAGCAGCAATTGGCGGCCAGCCCCATCAAACGCGGTGCTGCTCGGGCCCACCGGGCACTGGACTTTCTTGACGTGAATAGTGAATCTGCGGGGGAGTCTCGAACCAGGGTGTTCCTGGCAGGGACGGTCCTGCCCCTCCCGGAACTGCAAGTGCCGGTTTCAACACGCCAGGGCGAGTACCGCGTTGACTTCGCGTGGCGCCGCTACAAGCTGATCCTCGAATTTGACGGCTGGGGCAAGTACTTCAACTATCGGCCCACTCCGGAGGCGCTGGCCAATGAACGGCAACGTGAGAAGGACATCATGGAGCTGGGGTGGCAGTTCATTCGGATTGGCTGGGCTGATTTCAGGGATCCGGTGGCCCTTGAAGCCCGCATCCGTGCCGCGTTGGTGCGTGCCGGAGCAGTATTGCCGGTGTCGAGGACGCGGATATTTCCATGAACGCACCTTGTCTGCATGTCAGTGGTGTGGAAACGGCGCATAAGCGGGAAAGGTGCGTCCTTGTGGAAAGGATGCGTTCAGGCTGAACGTGTCCAGGCGCCGCGGCAGCACAGCCACAATGTAGCGGTCGCAGCGCTGGAGTTGACCAGCAACAGCGATATGAGCACGAGGAGTTGAATGAGCCCGGCGTCCAATGGTGTGGCTCCTCCGAGAATCATGCCGACAAATGCGCCGGGCAACGTGACGAGCCCTGCCGTCCGGGTTTGATCGATGGATGGAAGGACAGCCTCGCCCGCCACGGGTTGGCCCACCAGCATGCGCGCGGCCGGCCACTCCATACCGAGTGCCACGGCCGCTTCCACCTCACCTTTGCGCAATTCCAGTTCGTCACGCACCCGTCGGCCGCTGAGTGTGACGGTGGACATGGCGCCGCCGATCTGCTGGCCCAGGATCGCGATAATGGCCAGTGCCTGAAACGGCAGCACGCCGACGGCAAACAGGAGCACTGCCGGCGGAGCGACCCCGGCCGCCAGGGGGATGGCAGCCAGCCACCAGCGCCCACGCGGTGCAACACGGTGTCCGCAGGTCCAGGCGGCAACGAGAAACATCACGGCCACAAAGGTAAATGCCCACGCCCCACTGTTGGACAGCAGTGCAATGACAACGGCGACGGCGGAAAGCTGTACAAAGGCACGCAGTCCCGCCACCAGCATCTGCCACGGGGAACGGTCCAGGGCCGTGCGCCACATGACGGCCGCCAGAACCAGGAAAACCGCAAGCAAAACCCATGCTGGAGTGCCCAGAACCAGAAGGGTTGTATTATTCACAATCGCAATTATCGCCGTCGGACGCGGTTTTGCGCTGGATGTCTCAAACAACTAGACTAAATGGGCATGTCATGGGTCGTTTCGACTGGCACAACCAGTCACGGGCCGCTCAGGACATACGAGTACGATCCGCAGGAACCCCTGCAACCATAATAATTCCGGACCCGGTTACGGCAAAGGCGCGGCCTTTTGCGTCCATTGCCCGGGTTTGGCGAAACCAACTATCCACATCGGAGCCCCTACTACATGACCATCACGACCCCCGAGAAGACGAGTACCACGCCTGTTGTTGCCATCAACGACATCGGTACTGCTGAAGAATTCCTCGCCGCAGTAGATGCAACCATCAAGTACTTCAACGACGGCGATCTCGTCGAAGGTATTGTTGTCAAGGTTGACCGCGACGAAGTTCTGCTCGACATCGGTTACAAGACCGAAGGTGTCATCCCCTCCCGCGAGCTGTCCATCAAGCACGACGTTGATCCCGGTGACGTAGTCGCCGTTGGCGATCAGGTCGAAGCTTTGGTCCTCACGAAGGAAGACAAAGAAGGCCGCCTCATCCTCTCCAAGAAGCGCGCGCAGTACGAGCGTGCCTGGGGCGACATCGAGAAGGTCAAGGAAGAAGACGGCGTCGTTACCGGTACCGTCATCGAAGTGGTCAAGGGTGGTCTTATCCTCGACATCGGCCTGCGCGGCTTCCTGCCCGCATCGCTCGTCGAGATGCGCCGTGTGCGCGACTTGGCTCCCTACATCGGTCAGCAGATCGAAGCCAAAATCATCGAGCTGGACAAGAACCGCAACAACGTTGTGCTGTCCCGCCGTGCCTGGCTCGAGCAAACCCAGTCCGAGGTTCGCTCCACGTTCCTCAACAAGCTGGAAAAGGGCCAGGTTCGTCCCGGCGTTGTTTCCTCCATCGTCAACTTCGGTGCATTCGTGGACCTTGGCGGCGTAGACGGCCTCGTGCACGTTTCCGAGCTGTCCTGGAAGCACATCGACCACCCGTCCGAGGTTGTCGAAGTTGGCCAGGAAGTCACCGTCGAGGTTCTCGAAGTGGATCTGGACCGCGAGCGTGTATCGCTCTCGCTCAAGGCTACGCAGGAAGATCCGTGGCAGACCTTCGCCCGCACACACGCGCTGGGCCAGGTTGTCCCCGGTAAGGTCACCAAGCTGGTTCCCTTCGGTGCGTTCGTTCGCGTTGAAGACGGCATTGAAGGCCTCGTCCACATCTCCGAGCTGGCTGTCCGCCACGTTGAGCTGGCCGAACAGGTTGTCTCCGTTGGTGACGAACTGTTCGTCAAGGTCATCGACATCGACCTGGAACGCCGCCGCATCTCGCTGTCCCTCAAGCAGGCCAACGAAGGTGTCGACGTCGACTCCACCGAGTTCGATCCCGCACTGTACGGCATGGTTGCCGAGTACGACGAAGAGGGCAACTACAAGTACCCCGAGGGCTTCGATTCCGAGTCCAACGAGTGGCTTGAAGGCTACGAGAGCCAGCGCGCCGTTTGGGAGCAGCAGTACGCTGATGCCCAGACCCGCTGGGAATCACACAAGAAGCAGGTTGCCGAGCACGCCGCAGAAGATGCAGCTGCCGACAACGCCGGTGAAGGTGGCGAGTCCGCAGGGGCCAGCTACTCCTCCGAGCCTGCTGCAACCGAGTCAGGTGCCGGCACGTTGGCATCCGACGAGGCACTTGCTGCCTTGCGCGAAAAGTTGACCGGAAACTAATTTCGGCTAATCACCTTCCTGCATGAAATTGTAGGGAGTTGAACAGAGTGTGGGTCCCTTGCCAATGGCAGGGGACCCACACTTGTTAATCCATACTTTTTAGCCCTTTTAGTCCATGCCCGAGCGACTTTGTCAGAGGCTTTGACTATGCTCAAAACTAGACACTCTACACAGGGGGAAGCGGCGTATGTCAGCTCAGAACGCGGCCGGATCAAAGAGCGGGCCCGTCCCGTACACGCCGCCGGAGGATTTCATTCCCGCAGGCTACTTCAGTCCTCCAACCCCACCACCCTCAGTAGATGAGCCACGTCCTTATCGGCCGCAGGCCCAGTCCGCCCCGCCCGCGCAACTAGACCGGGGCGTCCAATCACCACCTCGAGCCGATCAGGCTGTGCCGCCGTTCAATCCTGCACCCCGGATGGACCAACCAGCAGGACTGCTGACGTCCACCCGTCGTTTCTTCAAGCACTACGCCACATTCAGCGGGCGTTCCAGCCGCAGCGACTTTTGGTGGGTGCAACTATTTATGGTGCTGGTTTCCACAGCGGCCATCATCTTCGTGTCGGTCACCTCGGATCTAGGCGCCCTGGCCATTCTGAGCGGTCTCGTGGGACTGGGCTATTTCCTGTTTCTCGCGGGCACCCTGCTGCCATCCTTGGCGCTGGTGGTTCGCAGGCTTCATGACGCCAACCTCAGTGCCGGTCTTCTGGCACTCGCTCTTATTCCCTATGTTGGCGCGTTGATCATCTTCATTTTGCTGTTGCTGCCGAGCAGCCCGCGGGGTGTTCGTTTCGACAGGCAGCAGCAGTTGACCCACAACACCTACCAGCCCAGCACCGCGTACCGGCAAGGACTGCAGCAGCGCCGCCGTTAACGCCCACGTGAGAGCGGACGGTCTACCCAATCTGTGCCTACTTCCAAGAGCTGGCACCGCCCGGCTGTGTAAGATGCCAGCCGCTCCCGAGCCGTGGCGATCACTGTGGGATCATCGGCCATGGCCAGTCCAACGTGAGTGTGAACGGGGTCGTAGTCGTTGCCTGTCATGGCGTAGCCGGCGCTGCGTAGCTCATTCTCAAGCCGGCCCGCCTCCGCATGTGGCATCTGCACCTGAAAGAGTCGCAGCCGTTCCCGGTGCACCAATGGCGCGAGAGCCACTGCAGTGCTGACCGATTCGGAATATGCCCGCACCAATCCGCCGGCCCCCAGCAGTATCCCGCCAAAATAGCGGACGACGACGGCGCACACGTCACTGAGGTCGGCGATGGCTGTGCTGCCCGCATCGGTGAGAGACGCAGCACGTGTTTCGCGTTTCACGAGCGCGTCCAGCATGGGGATTCCAGCCGTTCCGGAGGGTTCGCCGTCGTCGTTGGAGCGTTGCAGTGAACGGTTTGCGCCAATCACGAACGCTGAACAGTGGTGCCTGGCATCGTGAAATTCGCGCCGCAGTTCAGCCACAAGCTCCCGCGCCTGCGCTTCGTTTTCAACTCGGCGCAGCACAGTGATGAAGCGGGACCGCTTGATGGCAAGTTCATGACGAAAATCCGCTCCGGGCGCCAGCGTCGTGTAGCTGTTCGGGCCCGGCGTTGTCATGGAGGAAGTCATCCTTTGATCCTAGCGAAGGCTGGCCGTCCCACCGCTGTCCCACTGACCCTACCGGTCCATCGTCCGGCGGGAACGTGTCGGCTGGGAGATGCTGGCTAGTATGGGTGGATGCTTTCACTTGGACTCTCCGGCGGTATTGCTGCTGGGAAATCGCTCCTTTCATCCCGCTTCCGCGAGTTGGGGGCCACCGTCATCGACGCCGACCAGTTGGCCCGGGACGTGGTGGCGCCGGGCACTGCCGGGCTGGCCGCCGTCGTGCATCATTTTGGGGATGGCGTGCTGCTTGCCGACGGCACCCTCAACCGGGCGGCCCTTGGTGCCCTCGTGTTCGCGGACAAGGACGAGCTGGCGGTGTTGAACGGTATTGTGCATCCGCTGGTTCGCGAGTCTGCCGAGGCGATCAAGCGCGACGCCGGGCCCGGCACCGTGGTGGTCCAGGACATTCCGCTCTTGGTGGAGACGGGCCAAGGGGCCAATTTCCATCTGGTGGTTGTGGTGTCCGCCCCCGCGGATGTGCGTCTTGAACGCATGGTAAGTGAGCGTGGCATGTCCGCCGAAGATGCCCTGGCCCGCATGGCGGCGCAGGCGGATGATGTGCAGCGAGACGCCGCTGCAGACATTGTGCTCAGCAACACCGGAGATCCGGAAACGGTGATCGCCCGGCTTGACGCCCTGTGGCATGAGCGGCTGCTGCCCTTTGCCGCCAACCTGGCCGCGGGCGTCCCAGCGCGGCGTGACGGTCCGGTTGTCATAGTTGAGCCAGATCCCAGCTGGCCGGCCCAGGCAGCACGCCTCACGGCCAGACTGGCCAGGGCGGCAGGGGAGCTGGCAGTTGGCATCGACCACATCGGTTCAACGGCAGTGCCCGGCTTGGCTGCCAAGGATGTTCTTGACCTGCAACTTCGGGTCCGTGACTTCGCGGATGCGGAGGCCCTGGCCGGTGCGATCGCCAGCGCCGGGTTCCCGGCTCAGGCCGGGCAATGGTGGGATACCGGCCACGACTTTGCCGGTGGCAGTGCAGGGGAACGGTGGGAGAAGAGGTTCCACACTGCTGCGGATCCAGGCCGCCCCGTGAACCTGCACGTTCGCGTGGACGGTTCCCCGGGGGCGGTGTTTGCCGTGGCGTTCAGGAACTGGCTGCGTGCAGAAGCCGGGCCACGGATGCACTACGAGGCATTCAAGCGGGAGCTGGCGGCTCTACACTCGGCCGATAATTCCAGCAGCGGGTACGCGGAAGCCAAGGAACCGTGGTTTGCTACAGTGAGCCCGGGCCTCGCGGAGTGGGCGGACCGGACCGGCAGCTGACGGGGGCGTGAAAGAGGCTCCTTCCCTGTGTGGGAAGGAGCCTCTTTGCTG
>NZ_JAUNVV010000130.1 GCF_030540645.1 Arthrobacter sp. | reverse complement strand
GGCCGGACGACCCGGCCGCAGCAAAGGTTCCTGCAGACATAACTTCCCTCCCACCAGATGCGGCACAGGAGCCACCGCAGGATTAGCCCCCGCGGTGGTTCCCTGACTTGGCACGGGTTCTTTGCACGGCATGGATGTTCGTGGGGTTGTGGAATATATACCCAATTTTCAGACCGACACACGCCCAGGGGCCTGCTGACGCCCACGCGCTTGCTTATCCATGAAGGACGATACGGGCGGCATTGGAGCGGTTCGGAAGCCCGAGACGTATGGTGCTTCATGAACGAAACATTAGGACTCTCTGGGTTAACCTTGAAAGTATGCTGTGAGTTGCCTGATTCGCGGTCAATTACTAATTAAACAAGAGAGTCTTCGCCTCAATGAGTATTCCCACACCTGGTCCAGCTGACAATTTCAGTGTAAGCACACCTGCCAAGCCTGAGGCCCCTTCAGGCTATCCCTACCAAACCCCCAATGTGGTTGAAGAGGGTGGCAAGAGCTTCATCGTCACATGGCTTCTCTCATGGTTCCTCGGTGGGCTTGGAATTGACAGATTCTATCTGGGCAAAGTTGGCTCCGGTGTCGCCAAGCTTCTCACCTTCGGTGGGCTGGGAATCTGGGTCATTATCGACATCATCCTCGTACTGGCTGGGGCGCAACGAGATAAGGCTGGACGTCGTCTGGCCGGTTACGAGCAGCACAAAAAAATCGCGTGGATCATTACCCTTGCCGTTGTTGCGCTCGGTATTCTAACTTCCGCCTTCATACCGAAGGGTTCAGCTGTAGACGCGACGGTTCAGCCAGCTGTGACGCAGCAGCAAATAGTCCCCACTGAGAATGCTGCCGCGGGCTCAATAGAAAAGCCAGAGGCCACCAAGGAGGTTCCCGCAGTCGCTCCCGCAGTGACCAAGGCGGCTCCGAAAGCTGCTAAGGCTGCTCCCAAAGCTGAGCCAGCTGTTCCGGTGGAATTCCGATCCGCGTTGAAGAAGGCGCAGACCTATTCGGACATGATGCACATGAGTAAAGTCGGCCTTTATGAACAGCTGACTTCCGAATATGGAGAGAAATTCTCCCCTGAAGCGGGCCAATACGCGGTCGACAATGTCAAAGCCGACTTTAAAGTCAATGCCTTGGAAAAAGCTAAGAACTACCAAGAAACCATGGCAATGTCGCCGGAGGGAATCCGAGACCAGCTCGTCAGCGAATATGGCGAGAAGTTCACGCCTGAAGAAGCTGACTACGCAATCCAGAATCTAAGCTAGCGATACCCAAAAAAGGTCCCCTAGAGCATTGACCGTCATGCTCTGGGGGACTTTTGGGTTAACTACCCATCAGCTGCCGGTGAACAGCCCGTCGCCGATGAACCCGCCCGGCTGGCAGCCGGGCGGGATGGCGAACACTGCCGAGCCAATGGGCGTTGTCCACGTGTTGAGCAGATCCAGCTCATCCAGCCGCTGCTGGATCGGCACGAACTGCTTGTCCACGTCGGCCTGGTAGCACGCGAATATCAGCCCGGATTCGGAAACACTGCCTGCACTGGGGGCGCCGTCGTAGTTGTAGGCGCGGCGGAAGATCCGTTGGGTCTCGTCGTCGGGCCGGGAGCGGCGCATATGGGAGAAATCGGCAATAACGGGGAAACCATGCGGATTCAAGGCCTTGAAATCAGGTTCGTCATGTTCCTGCACCCCCGTCAGCGGTGCTCCGTTGCCCAGTTTTCGCCCCACCGATTCCTCCCGTCCCGACCTGTCGAGCTCGTCCCACGTGTCCAGATCCATCCGAATCCGGCGGATCACCAGCGACGTCCCATTCTCGGTCCACGACGGAATCCGGCCATCCCCCCAAACCACCTTCTCGTACGGCTCCCCGCCCGGAACCGCATTCGACGTCCCGTCCACCTGCCCAAACAAATTGCGCATGGTGGTGCCGGACGCCTCCGTCCCGTGCGCGCGGCGGAACCCGGACTGGACCCACTTCACGGCAGCAAAACTCCTGCTGTCCTTCAGCAGCATGCGCTTGGCATGGGCCACGGTCACCGGATCATCGGAGCAGATTTGCAGCAGCAAATCGCCGCCGCTGAACTCCGGCACCAACTGGTCGATGCTGAAATCAGGCAGCGGCTTGAGCCAGCCCGGCGCCTGCTGTGGCGCAACACTTTGGAGAAGCCGCGGGCCAAAGCCAAACGTCACCGTCAGCCGTGCAGGATGCACCGCCAGCTCAGCCTCCGTGTCAGCCAGCGCCGCCTTCCCCTGCGTGAGCCGCGCTGCGTCGTCGCTGAGCAGCTTCAACAGCGAACGCACCCGCTCGCGAGTGGTCTCCGGATGAAGCTCCAACGCAACAAAAGCACCGTGCGCTTGCGGCGCCGTACCAATGCCGGCTTGGCGTGCTCCATAAAAAGGCACCTTCGCCGAGCCATGCTGAACGTCCGCTGCTGGCTGCACGGGGGCCTTCTCTGCACCATTGACCACTTGAAGCCCGATGGCGGCCACGGCGCCCAGTCCTGCTGCCGCACCGCCAAAGAGCAGATGCCGGCGCTGCAGCCCTCCGCCGTCGTGCTTCACAACTTTCCCCTTCACCGTGCCGCCCTCCTTCAGCTATTTGGACTGCGTCGGGGAGGCCGGGTGCGACGCTGCTGCGGAAGGGTCCATCGCGCCGTGGCCGTCATCTGTGCTGTGCGAGCCCTCATAGTTCTCATTGGCCCCGCTGAAGTCCTTGGCCGGGGCGGTGAAGGCGAGGTGTCCGCCGTCGGAGGTGTGCAGCTCAAACGTGATGTCATCACCGGCTGTGAGGGGGCTTCTCAATCCCATCAGCATGATGTGGCTTGCCCCGGGCTCGAGCAGGAATTCGCCGTTGGCGGGGATGACGAAGCCGCCGTCCTTGGCGCGCATCTGCATGGTTCCATCAGAACCCGACACGGTCTCATGCAGTTCCACCGTGGAGGCGGCCGGAGAGGTGGCACCAACAACCGTGATGTCGTGGTTCGTGGTGTTGCTGAGAATCCCGAACGCGCCGGTCATGCCGTCTTTGGAGGCCTTTACCCACGGCTCACCCATAACCAGTGCCGATGCGCCGGGGCTGGACGAGGCGTCCTGGCTGATGGGCGACGGCGTCCCCTGGGTTTCAGCTGTTGCGCAGGCTGAGAGCGTCAGGGAGGCCGCGACGAGGACGGGCAGCAGGGGGAAAATGATCTTTTTAGACATGGTGAAACTCCTGGTGAATGGTGCCCGGTCGGCCGCCTGTGTGGTTCCGGTCCGGGAAGAATTGTGTTTTGGTGGTGTTACTAAGTGGTGCTGTGTGTACGCCGGATTCGCTGGATGGCGAGGTAGCCGAGGTACCCACCCAGCCCAATGACAGCGCCGACCACCGCTACCAGCCAGACGGGGAATCCGTCCTTGGCTGTTGCAGGCAGCGACGGTGAATCGACTGCTTGTCCGGCGGCTGCGCTGGATCCCGCAGTTGGTGCGGACACGGCCGCAGGTGCCCCGGGTGCGGGGACCGTTCCAGCGGTGGCAGTTGAGCCCACAAGAAAGGGGTAGCTGCCGCTGATCGGATGCCCGTCACCGGAAACGACCCGCCAACGTACTTGGTATTCGCCCTCCGGCATGTCGGGGGAGAGCGGTTGGCTGAGTTTCTCGCCGCTCAGCACCGCATTCCCCTTGCTCCAGTTCCTTGACTGGGCATCGACAACGAGGATCTCGTGGCCAAGGCTCAGTAACGGGGCGCTGAAGGAGAGTTCAATGTGGGACGGACCGGCGGATAGGCGCTGCGCTGCTTGGGGGTTGGTCGAAATGATCTGGTCGTGGGCTGCCGCGATGGGAGCTGTGCCCAGGGAATACCCCAGGGACAACAACAAGACGGCCAGCAGGGCTGCTGCCCAGCTTCCAGAATTCCGCCATGAGGTTGATTGCAAGTAAATTCCTGCCATGGCTGCTTCCTGCCCTGCCACTGTGCAGTGTGTGGTTGTTGCGCAGTGTGATTGCAGGGCTGTGCTGGTGTTGGAAAGCGCTAAGCGCTTGTGGACACAACAGCAGTCAGCGGCGGCCCGCGGTGGCGCATGGCCAGCAGCGGAACGCCCAGGCTTGTCAGGACACGGACGGGCCAGTCGGACGGGATGGAGGGTGTGCGGGGCCGGACAGGCAGCGAAGCCAATACTGGCAGGATTCTGACCCAGCGGAGCCGCAGTGCCTGCAGCAGCCGCACCCCGGCCTGCTCGCCGCGGCGCAGTGCCGCGATGGTAAAGAGTGCTGCGATGGCGTGGGAAAGAAGCATCAACGGGGAGTTATGGTCCATGTCCTGGGCCATGCCGGAGGGCGCGTTGCCGACGGCCATCAGGGTCATGGACGTCATGTCGTGGCCCAGATGCCCGGCCTGCGTTCCTGCGGGGGTTGCCACCGCATAGTTGCCGGACGAACTGGCGCCGGCGCTGAACAACCAATGGAACAGCGCTTGACTCAAGATGACGGCCGTGGACATTCTCCACAGGGACAGGACACGTCCGGCCAGTAGCAAACAGATGAGTCCTGACAGCGCCAGGGAGAGGAGCGAAATGGGCAGACCGGGGACGTTTCCGCCGGCGAGCACATGCGAGAGCGCGGCAGCAAAGGTGGCGGTGGCGGCACCGGCCCAACCACGCGCAAGACGAACGCCGCGTGCAGACATCCTCTACTTCCCCCTTTGCCCGACTAAAGGCCCAGTATTCCATAGTTCTACGCCGCGTAGAAACCTTGCTGGCTGCCGCACCTGGGAAAGCGTTCCAGCAAGCCAGCCTCCATCAGGCCCCTTAAGCCCCAGCCCTTTGTGCAAGGATGGCAGCGCTGTGCCCGGGAAGCTCAAGCACGGCTTGACCTCCGCTGGAAACCACACGGGCGCCGTCGTCGGTAACGAGCAGCGGAACAGTTCCCTGGACAGGTACCCGTACCGGGTGTGGGGAGAAGTTCAGCGCCACGTCAATCCCGCCTCTGTGCAACACCAGCCACCGGGATTCTTCATCGAAGTCCACAGAGGTACTTGCAAACCCCGGCTCGCTGAGCTCAGGGGTGGCCCGACGCAGGGCAATCAGCCGCCGGTACAAATCCAGCAGTCGTGCGTGATCCCCGGCAGCGGCTTCGG
>NZ_JAUNVV010000129.1:1355-5135 GCF_030540645.1 Arthrobacter sp. | reverse complement strand
TTGGCTCCCCCACCTGGACTTGAACCAGGAACCTTTCGATTAACAGTCGAACGCTCTGCCAATTGAGCTATAGGGGATCGTGCAGGAACAACAATAACAAAGGCTTGCCCCGTTGTGAAATCGAGGCCCGCCTCCCCCGCTATCCGTCCCCGCGCAACTGCCTGCGGGCCGTTTCCAGCTCCATCAACTCGCGCTGCAGCAGCTGGTAGCTCTCCGGATCCACCGCCGGATCCATGCGCTGCAACGCCCCCAGCCGCTCTTCCTTCAACCGCGTGATCTGCAGCTCAAAAAGCCTGCGCAAAATGTCGCGGCAGTACCGCGTGAGCGTGTCCTCGCGCGTCGCTGGCAGCGGGCTGAGCGCCAACTCCGCCACGAGCGATTCCATCTCCTCCGGCACACCGGCGCGCACCGCTGCCAGCCACTGGGACGACGCCACCAGCGACTCCCCCGCCAACGTAATGGCCATCTGGATCGCCTTGTAGGCCGGAACCACAAACTCCGTCGCCGCAAAGTGCTGCCAGTTTCCCGCCGTCAACAGCCCCGGATGCTGCAAAACCACTTCCAGCGCCTCCCGCTCCATGCGACCCTGCGGATCGCGCGGATCTGGGCGCACAAAAGCTGGCCGCGCCGATTCCGACTCCACTGCCGGGTTAGCGCCCTGCTGAGCCCCTTGTTGCTGCCCACTGCGCTGTCCCCCGGCGGCAAAGTTCCCGCGTTGCTGCCCTACGTCGGCACGCGCCCCCGCATGCCCCAACGCCTTTGCCCCGGGCTGGGTGTGGGCACGGCGTTCGGCACCTTTGACGGCCCGCAGCACCTCGTTCGGATCTGCCATACCGAGCCAGCCGGCCAGTTCCTGGCTGTAACCCATCCGGGTGGAGCCGTCACGGATGTCGGCCACCACGGGAGCTGCGGCACGCAGCCCACTCACCCGACCCTCAACCGTACTCAAGTCGAACTTGGCCAGCGTGGAGCGAATGGCAAATTCAAACAGCGGACGACGGGAGCGGATCAGCCTATGGACTGCTTCATCGCCCTTGCGCTGGCGCAGCTCGCAGGGGTCGGCCCCGGAAGGCTCCACCGCCACGAACGTCTGCGCCACAAAGCGCTGGTCCTCGTCAAAGGCCTTCAGCGCCGCCTTCTGCCCTGCCGCGTCGCCGTCGAACGTGAACACCACCTCCCCGCCGGTGCCGTCGTCTGAAAGCAGCCGCCGGGCCACCTTGATGTGCTCGGCACCAAAAGCCGTGCCGCACGTGGCCACCGCCGTGTCCACCCCGGCCAAGTGACACGCCATGACATCGGTGTAACCCTCCACCACCACCAGCTGGCGCTTGGAGGCAATGTTACGTTTGGCCAAGTCGATGCCGTAGAGCACCTGGGATTTTTTGTAGAGCGTGGTTTCCGGGGTGTTCAGGTATTTGGGGCCCTGATCGTCCTCGAAGAGCTTGCGGGCGCCGAAGCCCACCGTGTCCCCGGCAATGTCGCGAATGGGCCACATGAGGCGGCCGCGGAAGCGGTCGTAAATGCCGCGCTGGCCTTCAGAAAACATGCCTGTGAGCTTCAGCTCCTCGGTACTGAACCCCTTCCCGGTGAGGTGTTTGAGCAGGGCGTCCCAGCCCTGCGGCGCAAACCCCACGCCGAACCGTTCGGCAGCCTCGCGGTCAAAGCCGCGCTCGGCCAGAAATTGGCGGCCGGCTGCTGCAGGCGGGGTCAGCAGCTGCGCACGGTAAAACTCCCCGGCGATCTTGTGCGCGTCAAGCAGCCGTTGCCGGCGCCCAATCTCCTCACGGCGCGGACCCGTGCCGCCGTCTTCGTAGTGCAGTTCATAGCCGAGCCGGCCAGCCAGCTTTTCCACCGCCTCGGAAAAGGAAATGTGGTCCATCTTTTGAATGAAGGAGATGACATCGCCACTCTCCTGACAGCCAAAGCAATGGAAGTATCCCATTTGCGGGCGCACGTGGAATGACGGGCTGCGCTCGTCGTGGAAGGGACAAAGCCCCTTGTACGAGCCGATTCCTGCGGATTTTAGGGTGACGTAGGCGTCAACAATTTCCTTGAGGTCAGTGCGTGTTCGCACCTCGTCAATATCTTCACGTTTTATCAGGCCAGCCACACGGCCAGTTTACGTGACACCAGGCAGCGCCCGCCCCACTCCAACAACTCCTGTACACGCTGCTCTCCCACAAAGCCAGCGCACAGGAACTTCCAACTCCGCACCGAGAAAACACACCTCCACCCCACAGCCGACTGCACCGTCCGGCGCTAAAATTAAAGGTGGTTCCACGGTGGGAAACCCCTGCCGGAACGGAAGGATGTGCCGCCATGCCACAGAATGATGAACCTGGTCCCCAGCTGGTTCTGGAAGTCGAGGATCTGGCGGTCGCTTATGGTGAGCGCACCGTCGTCGACGGTGTCAGTTTTCACATCAACCCCGCAGAGATCTTTGGCCTTCTCGGACCCAACGGTGCTGGAAAGACCAGTACGTTGAGCGCCATTGAAGGCCTGCTGACACCACGGGCGGGAACCGTGCTGGTGGACGGAATAGACGTCCAGTTGGATCCGTTGGAGGCAAGATCACGCCTGGGCGTGCAACTGCAGTCCTCAAGTTTCCAGCCCGAACTTTCCATCCTGCAAATCGCCGCCCTGTTCGCAGGTCTGCACGGCGTTCGGTCCACACCGGGTCAGGTCCGGGACGGGCTGGCCGCCGTCGGGCTGGGCGGGGAACTGGACAGGCGGTATAAACAACTTTCCGGCGGTCAGCAGCAACGCCTGGCACTGTTCATCGCCACCGTCCATAAGCCCCTGCTGCTGTTACTGGACGAGCCCACGGCCGGCTTGGATCCCCAGGCGCGCCGCCATCTCTGGGACCACATCGGACAGTTGCGTGCCGAGGGCCGCAGCATCCTTCTCACCACCCATTCCATGGAGGAGGCACAGTCGGTGTGCAGCCGGGTCGCGATCCTGGACCATGGCCGGCTGTTGACGGAGGGAACTCCGGCGAGCCTGATAGCAAAGCATCGCAACGATCCCGCAGTGCTCGCCGCCGCCCACGGTGAAGTAACGCTTGAGGACGTGTTCATTGGGCTGACAGGTGGCGATCTTCGTGTTTGAGACATCCAAAGCGCACGCACCCCACTCCGAAGTGCACCACACTTCCCTGCGCCCTCCCTTGGGCCTTGTCTTCAAATCGCTACTGCAGGCAGACGCAACCACGGCGCTAAGGAACAGATACACCGGTCTGATGAATCTGTTCCTGCCCCTGGTGATCGTGATCGTCGACTCCTTTGGCAAGACGGCAAACCGGCTGGGCGGAGTCGGAGTAGTGATCGGGCTGGCCCTCATTCTGGGCCTGGGCACCTCCAGCCTGCTTGGCTACCCCCTCACACTCTCCCACGACCGCGACGCCGGCGTGTTGCGCAGGCTTCGGGTGGCACCGGTGCCCGGGTGGAGCATCATTACCAGCCGGCTGGCCATCCAGGTGATGTTCAACCTGGTCACCTCGATCATTGTCATCGTCGTGGCAGCCGTCCTGCACGGGTTCACGCTTAGCGCCGGCCGCTATGCGCTTTTCATTGCCACCGCACTGCTGGCCTCCGTCATGTTCCTGTCCCTGGGCCAAGCGGTGGCCGGGCTATTCCGCACCTACTCAGCCGTGCTGGCCGTAGGCCGTGTCCTGTTCATGCTTTTGCTTCTGGTGGGCCTGGTCGGCTATTCAGGTGTGCTGGGGGCGGGCATGCAAACGGCGGCGCTGTGGACGCCGGTGGGCGCGCTCATCACGCTGTT
>NZ_JAUNVV010000129.1:0-1255 GCF_030540645.1 Arthrobacter sp. | reverse complement strand
AGTGCCGATACATCGGTGAGTGAGGCAATCTGGTCGATGACCACCCGAAGCCGGGCGTCGTCGTCGTCCGCGTCACGCCAGTCAGCGGCGAACATGGTCTCCAAGTGGGCGTCACCGGTGGCGTTGAGCACGGCCACCAGCTCGCTGAGCACGTCCTGCTGACGCTGGTAGATGGGCTGGCGGTGGTCGGTGGTCATGACGAACGTGGTGGCTAGGCCCTTCATGACCGCGATTTCCAGCATGGTTTCCCGAGGCACGACGACGCCCGCCGCGTACCGCGTAAGCCGTCCGGTCCCATAGATGGCCTGGGTAGCGGCGACGGCGCTCTGACAGAAACGGCCGATCAGCTGGCTGGTCATGTCCTTCAACGCGGCCATGGAGGCCCGGCTGCCGTCGGCGTGGCGGACCCACACACGGGTAGCCTCCAGGCGCTGCAGCGCGGCATCGATTTCTGCGGTGTCCACCTGAGGCAGGTACCACTGCTGCGTGTAGCCCAGGACGCGGTTGCGCTGGTCATGGTTGGCCAGCCATTTCAGCTGCACGTGGCCAGCCACAATGGCGTCCTCCACGTCGTGGACGGAGTAGGAGATGTCATCGGCCAAGTCCATGACCTGCGCCTCGATGCACGTCTTCCCGGCCGGGGCGAGCCGACGCAGCCACTCAAACACGGGCAGGTCATCGGCGTAGGCGCCGAACTTGCTGGTCCGGCGGCCGTCGATCAGCGGCGCGTCCGCGGCCAGCCACGGGTACTTGCCGGAGGCGTCAAGGGAGGCGCGGGTCAGGTTCAGCCCGGCAGAACCGCCCGACGGGGTCAGCACCTTGGACTCGAGACGGGTCAGCAGGCGCAGCGTCTGGGCGTTGCCTTCAAAGCCTCCGATGGTGTGCGAAAGGTCATTGAGCACCGATTCGCCATTGTGCCCAAAGGGCGGGTGGCCGAGGTCGTGCGACAGGCAGGCGGTGTCGACCACGTCGGGGTCACAGCCGAGCGTGTGTCCGAGTTCGCGGCCAATCTGGGCCACTTCCAGGCTGTGGGTGAGGCGGGTGCGCACAAAGTCATCGGTGTCCGGGGCCACGACCTGGGTTTTTGCGCCCAGTCGTCGCAGTGCCGAGGAGTGCAGAACCCGCGCACGGTCGCGTTCAAACACGGTGCGGAAACTGGTCTTCGGCTCTTCCTGCACCCACCGCTCTTGGTCGTGGGGCAGATACACGGACTGCAATTCACTGGACATGTCTCCAGCTTAGGGCCAACGCCGCA
>NZ_JAUNVV010000026.1:20044-37780 GCF_030540645.1 Arthrobacter sp. | reverse complement strand
CCACAAAAAATAACCAGGCAAACGCGCCACTCAGAGTGAGAGCTCACACTCACTCAGCGGAGCATCACATACGGAACTGAAATGCGTGGGTTGGAGCAGCTGTTGTTTCACCCGCACGTCCGGACTGTGAATCTGGTACTTCTGACAGCTGGCCTAGTAGCCGGTGGTGATATTGATCGACTGGGCTCCAGAGGTGGTGCCTGCGATCGGTAGAACTGCAATATTGGCGGAGTCGGCAGTGTCCAGCAATTGCGTACCAAAAGTGGGCGCCCCGGCCACGGAGACCAAAACTGCCGCTGTGCCGGATCCCAGCAGTGATGCAGGATTCACGGTCACTATATTGCCGGCCTTGAGCTGAATATCTTTGCCAGCACCAAGCACACCTGACTCGGAAATCGGCACTAGCTTGATTGTCGCTTCCCCTTCAGGGGCGACAAACGCCAAGGCGGAACCGACTCCCTTGGGGACAGACACAAGGTGGGTGTCGCCCAATCGCGCGGCCGATGGTGCCAGTGCCAAGTCGACCGCTTTGCCCGGCTTGGTGAAATTGACTAGTCGTACAGCTGCCGTGACGGACACATCAGCTGTAACACTGATCGAATACGTGCCTTTAGGGAGACCGGCGAGCGAGAGCTGCGAAACCTTACCCGCCCCCGCCGTAAAGACCCCACCCTTGGGCAGGGCAACCTGACCCTCGGCGCCGTAGGCTTTGACTTCAATCACCGCGTCACTCGCTCCAGGGACGGTCACGACGAGGTCCGTTGTAGCGTCTTTGTACCCGTCCTGGGCTGAGATTTCGGCTGCTGCACTTGGTGTCTGTACTCGCACACCTGGGATGGTGAAGCTGGATCCAGGCGCCTGGACAGGGGCAAAATAGTCAACTCCGCCAGGAGTCAGCCCGCGCAGAACAGACTGCTGGATCACGGCACTAACGGCCCCACCGCTGCTCTTAAGGTGAACGCTGAGTTGTTCCTGGTCTGGTGCCAGTCCCGCGAGAACCACTGAGCGCACGGTCCCGGGTGCAACGGTCAACCCTTTACCGCCCGGCGCCGCTATGGGCCCGTTCGCCCCGAACAGCTCCAGTGAGACAGTGGCCGGGCTAGGAGAGGAATTCGAAATCACGAGCAACGCGGTCCGAGCAATGGATGTGCTTGCCCCGGAAATCCACAGCTCATTTGAAGGCCGCTGGCATGTCGCTGCGGCCAACCCGGCCAAGTCGCCATCGCTCGCCGCGACGACGACGGATCCCGATCCTTGGGAGATTTCCTGCCCAAGCGGCTGGACGCCCAGTACTGACGTCGCTCCTACCGTCTTTCCACCCACGACGCCGGCCCGCGCCTTGGCCGCTCCCGGCAGTTCCGTAGGCTTCGCCTCAGGCAACCCTTTGGCAGAAACTGGGAACAATGACGAGAACTTGCCATCCAACGCCTGCACGCCAGACTCCGGCAACTCTCCATTAGCGCCGCTCAGCACCACGGCGTCGAGCTGGGTTGTCGTGCCCGAGGAGTTTGCCGAGAATTCAGGATCAGCTCCAACGGAAGACCCTGCCAACAACTGGGTGGGACCTTGACAATTAGCAAGTGCCTCCCCCACAGGCAGCGGGTGCGGCACTGGGGTGACTACTGAAGTCGCATTGATCCCCGGATACACGCTGGCGGCCCCCACCGCCGCCACAGCCACGGCAAGCATTGCGGCACCCACGAGGACTGCCGACCAGCGGCGCGTGGCGCGGACAGATCCGGAGGACTTCACTGGCTTGACAGCGGGTTGCGCAGTTTCAGCCGCTGTCTTGGCCGTTTTGTCCGACGTAGCTTTCACAGGCGTGCCTGCGGGCAGATTCTCATCCGCATTGTCCTTGATCTCAGGCACCTCTACCAACCTTTTGCAATGATGCTTCGTCCCTATAAGCGCCGGTGCGGCCACGCCGCGCACGGACTGGAATAGCGAGCAGAACCGTCAACCCGAACAGGATCAACTGGACCAAGCCAAAGACTGTGCTCAGCGGCTGAACGTAGCGAATCTCCAATTCACCGCCAACCGCGGGAAGTTCAAAGGCCTGGGCCCAACCTGAGGTGGATGCCTTCAGCGATTCACCATCAAGCCAAGCCTGCCACCGCGCATCCGAGCGCTCTGCCATCACCACGCGACGGCCGTCGGCTCCTGCCGCAATGGCCGTTGCTACGTTCTGCCCTTGTGAAGCCACCGGCGCCACGGACTTGCCCGCAGCGTCAACGATGCGGACACGGTTTACTACATCACTGAGGCCCCCACTCGCATAGGCGGGCTTCACACGCCACAGCCAGCCTGATTCGGTGGGTCCCACAGTGTCCAGTCCCGGAACAGCTTCCAATTCGCCGGCCAGCAGCTCAGCCGCCGTGTCACCATGGCGCAGCACCACAAAACCAACTCCAAGATCAACCAGTCCAGCCCGCGGGTCAATGCCCGATTGGGACAATATGGCCGCCACAGTGTCCTGCAACGCCTTCGTGGCGGGGTCTGCTTCAAGCACGCTTTCCTCACCAGGGGCCCCTGTGACGAATGCTGCCGCGGCAATAGTGGAGGTGGCATCCAAGGTCGTGCCAGCACTTTGCATCAGCGTGGCATGCACGCCGCCGTCGGGCATGACAGCCAAGACGATGGTGCGGCTGGCTTCAGGCCCGGTGCCACGGTCAGCCGCCGTAGCCGGAATGGTTCCTGCGGTGACCGCCTGTGGCAGGAATGGTCCCGTCAAAGCCGGCGTCTGCGGATTCTCGGAGAATTGCTGGGAGCCCCACAGCCCTAAACTCGCCAGCGGGGCTGCAACCAGCAGCACTGACAACGTGATGGACGTGACCTTCGCAGGCCTGTGCTGCTGCGGCTTTGAACCGTCCCTGAACTTGTGGTGTGCGCTGTAGGCTCGGCGGTAAGCGGCATCAAAACCAAGCACAGCGGCGCCCAGCAATGCAAAGAAGGCCAGCGACACAGCGGGGCCGTTGTACGGTGTGACAAGAGTGGAGCCGTCAAACGCAACTGCAATGAACTTTCCGGCGTAGGCCGCGGCCAAAGCCAACAAGGCAACGAGCCACAACACCCGAACAACTCCGGCGCGCCGCAACGGCAGCAGCAAAGCTCCGGTGGCTGCCAAGACAACGGGGGCACCAATCAGGAAAACAGCCAGCCACAACCACCAAGGCGCCGAGGTAAGCGAACTCAGCCCCGGCAGCCCAGCAGCGGCGTCGAGTCGCTCAGGGAAGCCGAGCAGCTGCTGCCACAGCGGCCCTGGATCTGAAGCCAGCGGCAATCCCGGATCGGCCAGCAGCGCTCGAGGATTGGCCAAAGCGGACCAGGCAAAAGGCAGGAACAGGGCAACCGGCGGTACAAGCGCCCACCAGACGGTCTTGCCACGGCGACCCATGAAAACGGCGGTGAGCAAAATACCCACCACGGCCACGGGCAGCAAGCTGGGGGCAGCAGCCGTCACGGCGGCAAGGGCCAGCCCGGCGGCAGCAGCTGCCGTCCACGACGGATTGCCGTCAACACCTGTCCGGCCAAGTTTTGCCACAGGGGAAGTGTCAGCATCCCCCACCGTATTGGGAACTTGAATGCCACGAACTTCAGGTCCGGCAGCTGCACCCACCGCACGAATCAAGCCCAGCATCACAACGGGAATCAACACATGAGCCAGTAGAGCGCCCACGCGCCCCTCACCCATGGCGGTGAGCAACATCGGGGCCCCTGCCCACGCCAAACCCGCAACAATGCGGATCCAACGCCGTCGGGTCAGCGCACCGGCGGCCAGCCAAGCGGTGAAAGCGGAGAGCGGAAGAGTCAGCAGCACCAGCCACAGTATGGATTGTGAGCCGTTGCCGCCCAACGCGCTGAGCCCCGTCAAAACAACATTGAACGGGGTGCCGTGTCCCGGCAGCCCTGAACCAAGTGACACCCACCAGTCGGTGGCATGCTGCCACACGCTGCTCAACTGGGCTGAGACAGGAAGTAGTGCGCCACCGGCCAACGCGGGTACGCCCAAAAAGCGCGAGAGGGCAACGAGCGAAAAGACTGTCAGGAGGATGACCAGCGCCACAGCACTGACGATGGGGGCCGTCTTAATGGCGGCCAGCGGGGACACGCTCTCCTGGTGTGTCTCACCGGTGGGTTCATGGATGGCAGCAACGGCAAGGTTTTCCTGCGGCAGTTCCTCGTCGGGCCCGATGGTCTCCCGCAGGATCTTCAATTGGTCCCGCACAGAACGGTTCTCCACCAGGACACCCTTGTGAACGGACCGTGGCATGGTCCGCTGCCCTGCGAGCGCCGTCCGGCTCATCTGCAGGGCGGCGGGACGAAGCAAGCCGGCGCACGTTGCGGCAAACATCCGCACTGCATGGCCGGGTGCTTTCAACACGAACCCGGCAGCCAGCCAATAGAGCGCGCCCAGGAAAATACCTACGACGTGGAAAGGCACGGTCCAGGTCGGTGCGTGTTTGAGCCGCATAAAGATTGCCGCTTTGCGGGCAGCCACGGCCGAACCCATACCATGGGGCCTGTGCACCACGTGAAAAATGTGGGCGTCGGGAACCACAACAACCCTGTCCCCTGCCAAGCGGACCCGGGCGCAAAAGTCCAGATCATCCCCTGTGCCGGGCAGAGCAGGGTCGAATCCATCAAGTTTTTCAAATACGTCGCGACGTACGAGCATGCCTGCCGAGTTCACGGCAAATACGTCAGACCTGTTGTCATATTGGCCCTGATCCTGCTCGTCGAGGCCTATGAGCGCGAAACGATCAAACCGCTTGTTGGCCCACAACCCAACGTCAACCAGCCGACGGTGATTGTCCCAGTCAAGCTGCTTGCAGCCGACCACCGTTGCGTTGTTGGTGCGCTCTGTAGCATCCAGCAGCCGTTGCAGCGCGTCTGGGGCAGGGGCAGCATCGTCCTGGAGCAACCAGATCCATTCAGTGCAACTCGGGGTACTGGCCCCGTCCCCGCCCTCCAACACATCCACCCCACCGGCCGCGCTTGCCCGCACAGGCACCGTCGCGCCGCTGTTCAGATGTTTCTGATGTTCCAGGACTGCGTCCACGGCCGCACCGTAGCCTTTTCGCCCGTCAAGGGAAATGACCTTGCGTTCGCCCAACTCCTTGCGCAGCAACTCACCTGAGTCGTCTGTGGAACCGGTGTCCGCGGCAAGGACGACGTCGGCTGGCCGGGTTTGCGAGGCTAAAGCAGCCAAGACCGTGGGGAGGTAGGCACCGCCGTTGTGGGCAACCAGAACGGCCGTGACTTTTACTGCTTCAAGAATTAGACCGCTCGCTTCCGCAGCCGCCGGCGCTCACGCTCGGACAGGCCGCCCCAGATTCCAAAACGCTCATCATTGGCCAGAGCGTATTCAAGGCATTCTGCTTTGACGTTGCACGCGCCGCACACCTTTTTGGCATCCCGGGTGGAACCACCCTTTTCAGGGAAGAAGGCCTCCGGATCGGTTTGCGCGCACAACGCATCAGTCTGCCAGCCTAGTTCACCTTCGTCGCTGAAATCTTCTGGTTGGCTTCGCAACCCAATCCAAACGGGCTCATTCTCCACTCCCTCCACACGGGCCGGATGGAGTGTTGCAGGCCCATCCTCCTCATGCGAGGTGAGGAAAGCTGTTGCTGCATCCTCCAGGCTCTGGTGATTTTCACGTTGGTGAAAAGCAGCCGATTCCGGGTCTGCCGGGTCCACGTACCAGTCGGTTGGAACACCCCGGGAACGGTAGGCTGCGGCTGCCTGTGCTGCCACTGCCCCCTCCTGATCCACTGCGCCGTCTTGGAGATTTACCACACTCAGCCGAGCTTGCCCCATAATCGTCCTCCTGAATGTTGCCGCCACTACTGTTTGCCGAATTTTCGACTTCCGCATCGTGCGGCCAACAGTCTGTCTAAGAGCGGTTCGTACGTCCAATTCCTGCTAATTGCTGGGTCTAATTACATCTATGTAAGTTCGCCACGTCAAGCGGAGCGGAATGATAACCACTACTGCATAGGTTCTTCTGGCACGCCACGCCCGAGAATTTCATAGCAATACATACCTGCAATGACGCAGGGTTAGGCACTCAAACCCTTTTTCCTGTCTGAATACGGCCCATTTTCAGGAAATATTCACCACTGCCACTGCCGTCGTGTAATGCACATCACGCCATAAATGGCAATTTATCCATTCGATGGCCTCACTGGTGGGCGTTGGGGGGCCGCACCCTGGGACAGACGTGGAAAGATGGTTAACCATGAACCTCCGACCCGGCACTCCCACCGATCTACTCGCGACCTTGCGCACCAACAACCCCACCGCACCCAGATTGACTTGGTACGGGCCCAACGCCGAACGGGTGGAGTTTTCCGGGCGTGTGCTGGAAAACTGGGTGGCCAAGACGGCAAACTACTTGGTTGATGAGCTCGACGCCGAACCCGGCACCGTTGTTGGTCTGGACCTGCCGCTGCACTGGCGTTCGCTGGTATGGCTGCTGGCCACCTGGGCCGTGGGCGCCACGGCGACTCTGACAGATGCCGCAGCCACACTGCAGGCAACCAGCCGCACCGACATTGTGGCCACCACCAACCCGGCCGCAGCACACCATCGCTTTGACGGTGCATCCCCGAGCCCGCTGGTGGTTGCCGTGGCGCTGCCCGCGCTCCAGATGCGCTGGATGGAGGATCTGCCTGCGCGAACCCTTGACTACTGTGGGGACGTGCGGGCACACGCGGATGTTTTCTTTGCTGATGACGCCCCGGCATCATCAGCCCTCGCCTGGCAGCACGGAACCACAGCCGTCAGCTACGACCAATTGCTGACCTCCGAGGACCATCCCACAGTGCAACAGGCGCCCCGGCGGGTCCTGCTGCACGTCAGCGAAGGATGGGCCGCCGTCGTACCTGCGGCCCTCAACGCTTGGGCAGACGGTGGTTCAGTGGTCCTGCTAGACAACTGTGTGGAACCCACGGAAAAGCTGCGCACCAGCGAAAACATCAGTCAGGACTGAGCCCGGCGCCTTTAGTTTCCTACCTGTTAGTTCTCAACTTGGGGCTCAAGGAGCTTGTGGTCATCGGCAAAGCCGGGCTCCTGGTCAAGTTCAGCGGTGAAGACCCAAAATCTGTAGGCAAAGAAGCGGAAGATGGTGCCAAGGACCAGGCCAACCACAGAACCTGACACGAAGTCCGCATAGGCCGATTCAAAGCCGAGGACCCAGTGGGAAATATACACGCACGCTCCCGCTATCGCGATACCGACGCCGTTCATGAGAATGAACATACTCACTTCGCGCAGCACGTTGGCTTGACGGCGGTGGCGGAACGTCCAGTACCTATTGGCCAGCCAGGAAAAGATGGTGGCCACAATGGCGGAGATGATCTTTGCCTTGGTGGGGTGTCCGGACATGCTCCCGCCGAGCAGCCACAGGTATATCCCGGTGTCGATCACGAAGGCGATGCCACCAACAACACCAAATTTGGCCACTTCACGCCAAAATAGGCCCATGAGTCCTTTAATGCGGTCGACGAGTTTTCCGAACATGATCCTCCGTGGGCTAATGGCCAAAAACGGGTGAATCACGCTGCGGCCTCACCTAGATTCTAGGCCAACTTCGCCTTTGCTCCGATCAAAACAGGCGCCGATTGACTGGGAATAGACCCATATTTGGCCGTGAACTCGCCCCACGTGCGAGGCAAAGGCAAGGAACCAGACAGACTTTCGGTACGCTGGGGACTGTGACTTTTCCTGTGATCGGTGTAGTGGGCGGTGGACAGCTGGCCCGCATGATGGCCCCTGCCGCCGTGGCCCTTGGTTTTGAATTGCGTGTCCTGGCTGAATCCCCGGAGGTGTGCGCTGTGGCAGTCGTTGCCCAGGCGCCCGTGGGCGACTACACGGACCTTGACGCTTTGCGGGGCTTTGCCTGTGGCGTTGACGTGCTCACTTTTGACCACGAACACGTCCCCAGCGCCCACCTGCAAACGCTCATCGCCGAAGGCGTGAACGTCCAGCCGCGTCCCGACGCGCTCATCAACGCCCAGGACAAACTGGTCATGCGCGCAGCCATTGAACGCCTTGGCCTGCCGAACCCCGCCTGGGCCGCAGTGACCTCAGTGGCAGAAATCACAACTTTCGGTGACGCGCACGGCTGGCCCGTGGTGCTGAAGATGCCACGCGGTGGATACGACGGAAAGGGCGTCGCGTTCCTGCGCAACGCCGAGAATGCCGCGGAATTCGCCCAGTGGTTCGAGGCCATGAGCCCGCTCCTCGTGGAGGAAACTGTGGACTTCTCCCGCGAACTCTCCGCCCTGGTGGCCCGCACGCCTTCCGGCGAGGCCAAGGCCTGGCCTGTGGCCGAGTCCATTCAGGTGGCAGGGGTGTGCGACGAAGTCATCGCTCCGGCCCCCGGTATCCCGGACGACGTCGCCGCCCAAGCCCAGCAGGCAGCGCTGAAGATCGCCACCGAGCTCGGTGTCACCGGCGTCATGGCTGCCGAACTGTTCGAAACACCCGGCCGCGGGCCCGGCTACCTCGTCAACGAACTGGCCATGCGTCCGCACAACACAGGCCACTGGACCATGGACGGTGCCGTCACAAGCCAGTTCGAACAGCATCTGCGTGCCGTTCTTGACCTGCCCTTGGGTGCCACCGACGCCCTCGGGAAGATCGTCGTCATGAAGAATTTCCTGGGCGGCGCCAACCAGGACCTGTTCAGCGCCTACCCTGCCGCACTGGCCGCGGACCCATCCGTCAAAGTGCACAGCTACGGAAAGTCAGTACGCCCCGGCCGCAAGATCGGCCACGTGAATTTGATTGGTTCCGGGAACGACGACGTAGCCGCCGTCCGCGCCCGCGCCACCACCGTGGCAAACATCATCCGCGACGGAGCAGAAGGAGCACAACGATGACACCCACCACCGGATCCGCCACGCCTTTGGTGGGCATTGTCATGGGCTCCGACTCAGACTGGCCCGTCATGGAAGCGGCCGCTGCGGCCCTGAGCGAATTCAACATTCCCTTTGAAACGGATGTTGTCTCCGCCCACCGCATGCCCACGGAAATGATCGCCTACGGCCAGGACGCCGCCGCCCGCGGCATCAGGGTCATCATTGCCGGTGCCGGTGGCGCAGCCCACCTACCCGGCATGCTCGCCTCCGTCACCACCCTCCCCGTGGTGGGTGTCCCCGTCCCGCTCAAGACCTTGGACGGAATGGATTCGCTGCTGTCAATCGTCCAGATGCCAGCGGGTGTCCCCGTAGCCACCGTTTCCATCGGAGGGGCCCGCAACGCAGGCTTGTTGGCCGTGCGCATGCTCGCCTCCGGCACCGACGAACTTGCTCGGAACCTTGCTGACAAGCTTGTGGACTTTGCCCAGGCACTCAAAGACCAGGCCTCCGCCAAAGGCGCCGCACTGCGTGAAAAGGCCGGCGCAAGCTACCCGATGTCGGTGCTGCCGAACAAAAATGGCACGGCACAGGGTGTGAGCGAGGACGCATGAGTTTTGGCAGCCCCAAGGTGAACAAGGCCTCCAGCCGCCCGCCAGTGTTGACAAACCCGGTCCGGTACCCGGAATCGGCGTCTGCACCCGTGCGCTCAAAACGTGCCTGGTTCCTGCTGCTGCTGACGCTTTTCCTGCCAGGCTCCGCGCAAATCGTGGCCGGCAACAAACGGCTCGGCCGACTTGCCCTGCGCTGCACTTTCGCCGCCTGGGCACTGGTGATCATCGCCGTCGTACTTGGTCTGCTCCAGCGCGATACGCTGCTTAACCTTTTCACCAACCCACTTACGTCCCTGCTAATCATTGTGGTGCTGGCCGCCGCGGCTGTGGGCTGGGCCGTGATGTTCCTGAATACGCTCAAGATCATCAGGTCCGCACTCCTGGCACCCGGCATGCGCGGGCTGGTGGGCGCTGCGCTGGTGGTCCTCATGGTCGCCACAAGCGGCTCGTTGGGCTATGGGGCGTTCCTGATCAATTCAGGGCGAAACGCGATCACGAACATTTTCCAGACCGGTCCTGATATGTTGCCGGTGGACGGACGCTACAACTTCCTGGTGATGGGCGGGGACGCTGGCGCGGATCGCAGCGGGCGCCGGCCTGACTCGATCATCGTGGTCAGCGTCGACGCCACGACTGGCCAAGCGGCCACCATCAGCATCCCGCGCAACCTGCAAAACGCCCCGTTCTCAGCCAATTCACCGCTGTGGGGCGTGTATCCGGAAGGCTATGACTGCGGCGACAACTGCATCATCAACTTCCTGTACACGGACGTGACCAACAACCACCCAAAGCTGTATCCCAACGCCCCAGACCCTGGCGCCGCAGCCATGATGGATGCCGCCGGCGGCATTCTTGGGCTGTCAATCCAGGGTTACGTACTCGTTGACATGGCGGGTTTCTCCAAGCTCATCGACGCCTTGGGCGGGGTCACCATCGACGCCGGCGGCTGGGTCCCGATCAGCGGGGACGACGTCAACGGCACCGGCGACCACCTGCCGCCGACCGGCTGGATTGCACCCGGGGTGCAGAAGCTCGATGGTTACCATGCACTTTGGTATGCCCGTTCGCGCCAGTGGGTCCTTGAATACAACCGGAGTCAACGCCAGCAGTGCATCCAAGCCGCCATGCTGGCACAGATGGATCCGGCCACGGTGCTGACAAAGTTCAACGCCATTGCCGACGCCGGCGCCAAGGTCATTGAATCCGACCTGCCTGCCGGTCAGTTGGGCAGCTTCGTCTCATTGGCGCTGAAGTCCAAAAATCACGACCTGGCCCGTTTGACCATTGGGCCTCCGGACTTCCCCCAGGACTTCCCCACGTATCCCGACTTTGACCAGATCCACCAGCGTGTCAAGGCCCTGCTCAACCCGGCTCCCGCCACACAGAACCCTGCCGCGCCGGAAACCAAACCGGACGCTCCGGCACCGGATGCCCCCGCCCCAGATGCACCTGCTGAGCCGACTCCCGAAGCTCCGGCCGTACCAGGACCAGCCCCTGCGGCACCTTCGATCAACCCGAACATCACCGAAGAATACTTGCAGCAACTGGCCATCAACGGAGACGACGTGGCCTTGTCCGGGCTGCTGTCCAACAATGGGACATGCTCCCCGGGCTAGGCTGCATGCGTAGGCAGTTGCCTGCCCAGCCACCGTCAACTCGATCTCTAGCCAACCCGATCTGCAGTTTGTCTTGGACCAGGAGAAATGCCCATGTTTGCACTGACCAATGTTGTCCGCGACTACGCGTGGGGCTCCCGCACCGCCATCGCCGCACTGCTGGGCACTGAGCCAAGCGGGGGTCCCGAGGCAGAGTTGTGGATGGGTGCGCACGCCGATTCACCCTCAATTGCCGCCACACCCGAGGGGCCGGTGGCTCTAGACCAGCTGATCGCCGAGCACCCCCTGACTACGCTCGGCCAAGAGGCGCTTGATGCCTTTGGTGCCAAACTGCCATTTCTGGCGAAACTGCTGGCAGCTGACACTGCCCTGTCCCTGCAAGTTCATCCGACCCTTGAACGCGCTCGGGAGCGATTTGCCGCAGAAGAGGCTGCAGGCATTCCTCGCGATGCACCGCACCGCAGCTACAAGGATGACAACCACAAACCGGAAATGCTGTTCGCACTGACAGATTTCAAGGCACTTTGCGGTTTCCGACCCTGTGCGGAAGCCGCAGAACTGTTCCGTGCCGTGGGTGCTTGCATTGCCGCTACCGGTGCTCCGGTCCCAGAACTGCTGCAGCAGGTGGAAATGACCTTGAACTCACGCATGGCGGCCCCCATGGTGGTGCGCCGCGCGTTCGAAACCCTCGTGCACGGCGGAGCCGAAAGCGCGGAGTTGTTGAACCTCGCGGTCCCGGCACTGTCCGCCGAAGCCGCTGCCGGCAAGAAACTTCCTCCCGCCCTTGCCACGGTGCTTGAACTTGCCGTGCAGTACCCCGGGGACCCCGGCGTCCTTGTTTCCTTGCTGCTGAACCGTGTCTCACTGGTGCCGGGGGAAGCCATCTACCTGCCTGCCGGCAATATTCACGCGTACTTGAACGGACTGGGGCTTGAGGTCATGGCGTCATCCGACAACGTGCTGCGTGGTGGCCTGACAGGAAAACATGTTGACGTTCCGGAACTGTTGGAAATTGTGGACTTCACACCCAATGCAGTCCCCCTGGTCCCCACACGTGTGAGCGAGTTGGGCCAGCATCTTTGGGAGCCGCCCTTCACCGAGTTCACTTTGCAACGGGTGGAGATCGCCCCTGACTCCGAGCCCGTGCCACTGCTGCAAAACGGACCGCTGCTGGTCCTGTCCGTCTCCGGTGCCGTGCTCCTTGATTCCCCGCGCAGTGACATGGTGCTGGGACGAGGCTCATCGGTCTTTGTTCCGGCAGCCGAGAATCCTGTCATGGTCCACCCACACGTGGATGCGGCCGGGGAAACCTCCGTGGTCTTCGCCGTCACCTGTGGAGCGTTCACTTCATGAAACCCATCCTGCAAACTACCGTCTGGGCACAGTTCCAGCGAAGCCTGGGTAAAACCGTTCATGAAGCGGAGGGACCGGGCTGGAGTTTTCTGGCCGTCGAGGAAAAAACACCGCTAGGTACGTACTTGTACGCTCCGTACGGGCCATGCGCCGACGAAGAACCAGAACTGGCCCAGGCCATCGCCGAGCTTGCCGGTTTAGCCCGTTCCATCAAAGCGCACTACGTGCGGGTGGAACCCGTGTCCGCCGGGCTTGGCGCTAATGCCGCAGCCACCTTGACCTCTCACGGACTGCACCGCGCCCCAGCCGACGTGCAGCCACACCTGAGCTGGAAGGTCGACCTGCGCCAAGATGAGGAAGCACTGCTGAAGGGGATGCGCAGCACCAGCAGAAACTTGTTCCGCAACATTCACAAAAAGGGCGTCACTTTCGAGGTCTCCACCGATCCTGCGCAGCTGCCCATCCTGCTTGGCTTCCTGCATAAGGTCTCCAACCGTGCAGATTTCACGGCACAATCAGATAACTACCTGCGTCACGCCGCCCAAGTGCTCATGCCTGCCGGCGCCGCCAAACTGTTCATAGCCAAGCTCGACGGCGAACCCATCGCAGCAGCCCTGTCCTACGACACGGCTGACACCCGCGTCTATGCGCACGCGGCGGCCGACGACGCGCAGCGCAAGCTCAACGCGGGCATACCGCTGCTGGTGACCATGATGCTGGACGCAAAAGCCTCCGGCATCAGCGAGTTCGACATGTGGGGTGTCAGCCCCGAAGACGAGCCGGAGCACCCTTGGGCAGGTTTCTCCCGTTTCAAGCGTTCCTTTGGCGGAGCCGAGGTGGAGTACCCGGGTACATGGGACCTGCCCATCAACCGGTCCATGTACACCGCCTACGCGGCAAGCCGCAAAGCACGGACGCTCCTGGTCGGTGCGCTGAAAACAGCACGCACCACGGCCAGAAGCGTCCAGGCAAAGCTCAAAAAAGGTTGAGCGCAGGTCTCAACAAGCTTGAATTTATGGAAACAGCCCGTCGCTAGATTGCGCCGGGCTGTTTCTGTGGAAATGCTGTGTCAGTTCGGGCGGGCGTAGGTTTCCCACTTGTGCGCCTGGTGCTCGCCGTCGACGAAGCGGATGGTGCCGGACTTGGAGCGCATGACGATGGACTGCGTCAGCACCTTGCCCTTGTCGTAACGCACGCCGCGCAACAGGTCGCCGTCGGTGATGCCCGTGGCGGCAAAGTAGCAGTTGTCGCTCGTGACGAGGTCGTTCGTGGACAGCACCCGGTCAAGGTCGTGCCCGGCGTCGAGCGCCTTCTGCTTCTCGTCGTCGTCCGTGGGCCACAGACGGCCCTGGATGACGCCGCCTAGGGTCTTGATGGCGCAGGCCGCCACGATGCCCTCAGGGGTGCCACCGATGCCCATGAGTGCGTCGACGCCGGTGCCGGAACGTGCTGCGGCAATGGCGCCAGCCACGTCACCGTCCAGAATGATCTTGGTACGTGCCCCGGCATTGCGGATGTCCTGGATGAGGGGCTGGTGGCGGTCGCGGTCCAGGACCATGACGGTGAGCTGGTTGACCTTGACACCCTTGGCCTTGGCAATGAGGTGCAGGTTTTGCTTCACCGGAAGGCGCAGGTCAACCATGTCGGCGGCTTCGGGGCCGGTGACAAGCTTCTCCATGTAGAACACGGCGGAGGGGTCGAACATGGTGCCGCGTTCTGCGACAGCCAGCACGGCCAGCGCGTTGTTGATGCCCATGGCAGTCAGGCGCGTGCCGTCAATGGGATCCACCGCAACATCGCACTCGGGGCCGGAACCGTCACCCACAACTTCACCGTTGTACAGCATGGGGGCTTCATCCTTCTCGCCCTCACCAATGACTACAACGCCGTTGAAATGGACGGTGGAAAGAAGTGAACGCATCGCATCTACTGCAGCGCCGTCGGCCAGGTTCTTCTCTCCAAACCCGACCCAGTGGCCTCCGGCAATGGCTGCTGCCTCGGTGACGCGCACCAGTTCAAGGGCAAGGTTGCGGTCCGGTTCGTCGTCGCCCACGGCGAGTGAACGGGACAATTGCGAATAATTCATCTGCGATGCTTTGTTAGCCACGTGTAAACCCCATTGTTTAGGTTGTTGCAGGACTGCCGTGCGCGGCGGTGCGCACCCTGGCATTTCTTTACTTCTGAACCAATCATAGGCGACGCCGCCTCCCCCGCCGCGTGATGTGGCCCACGTCGGGAAGATCGTGGGAAAATTGTCCGCCTATTTCTGGGAAGATGGTGGGGTGAGTGATTCCAGCCCCACCCCACCCGTCAAGCCAGTCATTGCAGCCGGTGCCGCCAAACGGGCCAACGCGTCCGTGATCGGAATGCTGTTGGCCATGCTCTCCACTGTGGCCATTGTACTAACCATTGTGTGGCTCAATCCGCAGCAAAAGGCGGAGAATTACCGCACCCACATCGACGTCGCCGCTGTTTCAGCGCACGCGTCTGAAACAGCGGGGTTCACCCCCGTGGCGCCGGTCCTGCCTGAGGGCTGGTCTGCCAACTACGCACGGTGGAATCCGGCCGGGCCCGACGGTGTCTCCTTTTGGGACGTTGGCTACGTCACGGCGAGCAACACTTTTATTGCCCTGCGCCAATCCGGCACCGCGAACCCAACATGGACTGCCTCCCAAGCTGGAAATGCCCCTATTACGGGAACCCGCACGGTTGACGGCAGCGATTGGGAACTCCGTGATAAACCTAAAGGTGAACGCAGCCTGGTGTTGGCCACCGGCGAAACCACCATCGTGTTGACCGGTGAAGCAGACTTCAAGGACTTCGATGTACTGGCTGCCGGCACCACTAAACTGCTTGAGGCCGACCATGCCAACCCGGCCCCCGGCAGCCCTGATCCCAACATCACACCAACACAGAAGGACGGCAAATAATGCACGGTGGAGAAGACGGAAACATCAACGCAATTTCGGCTCATCCCCAGACGCCTGCACAGGCCTGGGCGACGCTCATGGCAGGAAACGCCCGGTTTGTGGAGGCCAGCGCTTCCCACCCCAACCAGGACGCGGCACGCCGCAGCTCCCTCGTCTCCACCCAGCACCCGTTCGTCATGATCTTTGGCTGCTCGGACTCGCGCCTGGCCGCAGAGATCATCTTTGACCTGGGGCTCGGCGACGCCTTCGTGGTCCGTACCGCCGGTCACGTCATCGACAACACCGCTCTCGGCTCGCTCGAGTATGGCGTCGAATACCTGGGCGTGCCCCTGATCGTGGTCCTGGGCCACGACAGCTGCGGCGCCGTCACCGCCACGAAGGGCGCCGTTGCCACAGGCCAGATGCCGGCCGGTTTCATCCGCGACCTCGTCGAGCGCATCACCCCTTCAGTGCTGACCTCGCTACGCAACGATCCGGACAGCACCATCGGCGACATGGTCGAGGAACACGTCAAGCAGACTGCCTTCCGCCTCGTGGAGAACTCCCCCATCATCGCCAGCGCCGTGGCCCGGCAAAAGACCGCAGTGGTCGGTTTGACGTACCGCCTCAACGACGGCCACGCCGACCTCGTCTACAGCAACGGTTCCATCGGCCTCTAGCCTGCGCCCTGCCTGTCAAGGCACAGCATAGGCAGGCACGGCAATACCGGGCCCGACGGCGGCACTTGGCTGCCGCCGTCGTGCGTGGAAAAGCGCGGGGCACCTCGAGCCGGTGCGGCCCTTGCTTTTGTGGCTCTGCCCACGGCGGCGATATGGTGTAAGACATGACTGATACAGCTGCCGCTAGCGCACCAGAATTCCGTATTGAACATGACACCATGGGCGAGGTCCGGGTTCCGGCCAACGCCCTGTACAGCGCCCAGACGCAACGTGCCGTGGAAAACTTCCCCATCTCCGGCATGACGCTGGAGCCGGCCCACATCGCTGCTCTGGCCCTCATCAAAAAGGCCGCAGCCACCACCAACGCCGAACTGGGCGTTCTTGATGCTGAACTGGCGCGGGCCATTGAAGCAGCAGCCGATCTCGTGGCTGCTGGCGGCTACGAGGGCGACTTCCCGATCGACGTGTTCCAGACCGGGTCGGGCACCTCCTCCAACATGAACATGAACGAGGTCCTGGCGACGCTGGCCAACAAGGCCCTGGCAGCTGCCAACTCGGAGAAGAGCGTCCACCCCAACGACCACGTCAATGCGTCACAGTCCTCCAACGACGTGTTCCCCACGTCCGTGCACGTGGCGGCAACCTCCGCCCTGATCAACGGCCTGATCCCGGCCCTGGCCTACTTGGCCGAGGCCTTGGAGCGCAAGGAAGCCGAGTTCGCCACCGTCGTCAAGTCCGGCCGCACCCACTTGATGGATGCCACCCCCGTGACCCTGGGCCAGGAATTTGGCGGCTACGCAGCGCAGATCCGCTACGCCATTGAGCGCGTGGAGTCCTCCCTGCCGCGCGTGGCTGAAGTCCCGCTCGGTGGCACTGCGGTTGGCACCGGCATCAACACCCCCGCCGGCTTCCCGCAGCGCGTGATTGCGCTGCTGGCGCAGGAGACGGGCCTGCCGCTCACTGAGGCCCGCAACCACTTCGAAGCCCAGGCCAACCGCGACGGCCTCATTGAAGCCTCCGGACAGCTGCGCAACATCGCCTACTCCATCATGAAGATCAGCAACGACCTGCGCTGGTTGGGATCAGGCCCCAACACCGGCCTGGGCGAGATCTCCATCCCCGACCTGCAGCCAGGCTCCTCCATCATGCCGGGCAAGGTCAACCCCGTGATCTGCGAGGCCGCCATCATGGTCGCCGCCCAGGTCATCGGCAACGACACCACCATTGCCCTGTCCTCCACGAACGGCGCCTTTGAGCTGAACGTGGGCATCCCGGTCATGGCCGCCAACCTGCTGCAATCGATCCGCCTGCTCACCAACACCTCGCGCATCATGGCGGACAAGATGGTGGACGGGCTCACCGCCAACGTGGAGCGCGCCCGCTTCCTGGCCGAGGCCTCCCCGTCCATTGTGACGCCGCTGAACAAGTACATCGGCTACGAAAACGGCTCCAAGATCGCCAAGCACGCCATCAAGGAGGGCCTGACCATCCGCGAAGCCGTCCTGGCCCTTGGCTTCGTGGACCGCGGCGAGCTGACCATGGAGCAGCTCGACGCCGGCCTGGACGTGCTCGCCATGACCCGCGCGCCGCAGTAAGCAGCCTGCGCCGAGGGCGTGCCAGGCTGGCGGGGGCGGTGATAATTTCACGGCCCCTCGCTGGCATGGCACGCCTTCGGCATCGCTGGACGACGGCGGGAGGTCCCC
>NZ_JAUNVV010000026.1:16539-19944 GCF_030540645.1 Arthrobacter sp. | reverse complement strand
CCCCTCGCTGGCATGGCACGCCTTCGGCATCGCTGGACGACGGCGGGAGGTCCCCCTTTGATGTAAAGGGGACCTCCCGCTCGTTTGTTTAAATGCTGTTTGGCTCAATGCTGCGCCTTAAGAGCTGTGCCGAAAAACACATCCCGACAATTTTGCACTCCTATAGAAATAGTGCAAACTTTTACTTCGTGACTGAAAGTGCAAATTTCTGTGCCGCGCCGGGCCTGCGGGCACGCAAACGCGAGGCAACCCGTTCGGCGATCACCGCAGCGGCACGGCTCTCCACGGCGCAAAAAGGCCTCAACGGCTTCACCGTCGAGCAACTATGCGAGGAAGTAGGCATCTCCCGCCGCACATTCTTCAACTACTTCCCATCCAAGGAAGACGCGATCGTCGGGCACCTGTTGGATGAATTCCCGGCCGCAGACATGGCGGCCTTCGTGGCCGGCGGAGCCCCGGAGTGCGGTGCTGAACGCGGGCCGCAGAGCTTGTCCACCTCACTGTTGCAGGACCTGTTCGAGCTGACTTGCGCCATGGCGGTGCAAATGAACTTCAACCGCGAACACATTCAGGATCTCATCGCAGCCATGAAGGTAGAGCCACAGTTGATGTTGAAAGTGCTGGGCAGTGCCGAAACCCGCGAACATGAATTTGCCGCCATCATCGCAGAACGGGAGAACCTTCCCCCGGATGATCCAGGCGCCATCATGGCCGCCGGTATTTTCGGGGCGCTGTCCCGACGCTCCAGCCAGACCTTCTTCTCCGAACACAACACGCGTTCCTATCGCGAGATACTGGGCGGCAACGTCCATGCCGCCCAACAATTCTTTGTCTCTTCCCACCTGACCATCGAAGGAAATCCATGAGCACGGCCATCAAAGCAGGCGAACCGCTCCTGCTGACCCAAAAGAGGATCTGGATCATTTTTTCCGCGCTCATCGCGGGAATGCTGCTCTCCAGCCTCGACCAGACCATCGTTTCCACCGCCATGCCGACCATTGTGGGCAAGCTTGGCGGTGTGGAGCATCAGACGTGGATCACCACCGCCTACCTACTGGCCACCACCATCGTGATGCCCGTTTACGGAAAATTTGGTGACATCCTGGGCCGGCGGAACTTGTTCCTGGCCGCCATTGCCATCTTCACGCTCGCCTCGATCGGCTGTGCCTTCGCCACCGACTTCTGGGGCTTTGTCATCTTCCGCGCCATCCAGGGCCTGGGCGGTGGAGGGCTGATGATCCTTTCACAAGCCATCATCGCCGACATTGTCCCGGCCAATGAGCGCGGCAAGTACATGGGCCCGCTCGGTGCAATATTTGGTTTGGCCGCCGTTGCCGGGCCTTTGCTGGGCGGCTACTTCGTGGACCACCTCACGTGGGAATGGGCGTTCTACATCAACATCCCCGTTGGCATCATCGCCTTCGTCGTGGCCTTCTTCACGCTGACCCTGCCCTCCAAGAAAGCCAGTCAGAAAATTGACTTCATGGGTGTGGTGTTCCTGTCCATCGCCACCACCTGCCTGATCTTCTTCACCGACTTTGGCGGCAAGGCCGGAGGCTGGACATCCCTGAACACTTGGGCGTGGGGTTCCGGTTTGATCGCAGCGGTTGCGCTGTTCATCTTTACCGAGTCACGCGCTGCAGATCCGATCATTCCGCTGTCCCTGTTCAAGAACCCGATCTTCCTGAACTCCACGGCCATCGGCTTTGTGCTGGGCATGGGCATGTTCGCAGCCCTGGCTTTTGTTCCCACGTTCTTGCAAATGTCCTCCGGCACCTCAGCCGCCGAATCCGGCCTGCTCATGCTGCCCATGATGGTGGGCCTGATGGGCACGTCCATCTGGTCCGGTATCCGCATGACGAAAACTGGCAAGTACAAGGCCTTCCCCATTGCCGGTTCGGTGCTGACAATCCTCGCCATGCTGTGGATGACCACGTTGTCCGCAGAAACGCCCATCTGGGTCATTTGTGCCCAACTGTTCCTGTTCGGCGCCGGCTTGGGTCTGATCATGCAGATTGTGGTCATTGTGGTGCAGAACTCGGTTCCCGCTGCACAACTGGGCACGGCGACCAGTACGAACAACTACTTCCGGGAAGTTGGATCGGCTCTTGGTGTGGCAGTATTTGGTGCAATGTTCACCACCCGCCTGGCGAATTCGCTCACGGACGTGTTCACTGCTGCCGGTGCCAGCCCTGAGCAGGCCGGCAACTCCATGTCCAGCCTTGACCCGCAAACGCTCCACCAGTTGCCGCAGGCAATACAGGACGGCATCATCAACGCCTACGCGGATTCGCTGGCACCTGTATTCTGGTACCTGATCCCCTTCATGGTGGTGGCGTTGATATTGGCGCTGACCATGAAAGTTATCCCGCTCTCGGACACCTCCGGCATGGTGGCCCGCGGCGAGGCCATTGGCGGAGAGGAAGCCATCCGCCTCGAGGCAGAACGCGCCGCAGACAAGCCGTAAGGCATTGCAGCCCGAAAAAAGGAAAATCATGGATTACGACACAGTTGAACTGCTGGTGGGAGGCGCCCTGGCGTTTGTCCCGGTGATAGCGCTGGTCCTTGCAGGCCTGTGGTGCATGAAGAAGCCCCGGATCCGCATACCGCTCTACTTCGTCATCGGGCTGCTGGCGTCACTGGCCTACGGCTGGGTTGCCCCGCAACTGGCGTTCAGGGTTGTCCCTCCACCCTTTGACCCCTACTACGCAGACGGAAACGCATTGGATGTGCGGGGCCTGATCCTTTCCTTCGGCGCCATGGTTGGCTGTGCAGCAGGTCTGGTCACCACAGTGGTGATGAGCGTACTGGCGCTGGCCCGTCCCCTGTGGCGAAAGCGGAGCGCTGCACAAAACACTCGCGGCGCCAGCGTCACTCGCAGCACAGCCGCAGCTCAGCCTCCGCACCCGCAGCATTCTCCGCGTAAGACAGCCTAGCGCTGGAAGTGGGGCACGCCGTCGAACGCCAATGCCCGCTGGATGCAGGCCAGGTGGCCCTCGCGCAACGGTGGCAGGTCCTCGATGGCAAACCAGCCGACGGCTAGCGACTCGTCGTCGTTCACGCGGGCGGTGCCGCTGACGTAACGGGCGATGAACTCGATGTTCAGGAAGTCACAGACGTCGCCATTGGGAAACGTCACAGGCCCCACGGCAGCTACGCCCAGCAGCTGCTCGATCTCGGCAACCACAGCGGTTTCCTCGAAGATCTCCCGCAGCAGGCCGGGGCCGGGCTCCTCTCCCGGGTCCAGAATGCCTGTGATCAGGGCCCAGCCGCCGGTGTCGGAGCGTTCCCCGAGCAGCACGCGGCCTTCCGCGTCAAACACCACCCCGCGCACGCCCGGCAGCCACAGGGGGTCGTGGCCAATTTTTTCGCGCAGCTTGATGATGAAGTCTGGTGATCCCATGA
>NZ_JAUNVV010000026.1:0-16439 GCF_030540645.1 Arthrobacter sp. | reverse complement strand
GGGTCGTGGCCAATTTTTTCGCGCAGCTTGATGATGAAGTCTGGTGATCCCATGACTTCAGCCTAGCGGGGCGGCATGATCTGGGTAGAGTCAGCCGGGTAGCAGGAGCATTGTGGCAAGCGCCCCAGCCAGCATTGACGGTCCAAACGGGATGGCCGATTTTGCGGTGCCTCGGCCGCTCATAATCAGGGCCAAGCCCCACAGTCCTCCGACGATGAAACCTGCGGCCGCCCCGAGGAACACGTGCTGCCAGCCCAGGAAGCCCAGGAAGAGACCCAACACTCCTGCAAGTTTCACGTCGCCAAAGCCCATCCCGGCGGGGTAGGCGAACCACAACAGCCAGTACAGGGCAGCCAATGCCGCAGCTCCACCGACCGCGCTGAGCACGTACTGCGGGTTTCCTGCGGCCAGCGCCGCCACGAGCAGCAGCACCCCGGCGATGGGATAGGCGGGCAGGAGGTAGCGGTTGGGAAGCGTGTGGGTGCGGATGTCGACGATGCTTAGCACCACAGCCAGCCAGAGCAGGTACAGGCAGGCGATCAATACACACAGGACAGCAAACAAGCTGCTTTCCCACATGTCCATCAGCCGTGTGACCATAGCGCGATGCTACGCCATGGCGACACCGTTCGGGCCCCTTGTTGCGCCCTCGGGGCTAAGCTGTGGATATGAATGCCTCCGTTTACTCTGCCGATATTTTTCGGCACCTTTGCCGCTCCTCCCCGTGGCGCTGGCAGACTGTGCGCTTTGAGCTGCACCGCAAGTTTCCCAACACGGCCGACGGCGCCGCCGGCACCAGTTGGATGCCGGGAGGTGCCGGCTCTGGCGGTGTTGCCCCGGTGCTGGAGATGAACTGTTGGGTTCGCCGTCCCGGTGCCCTGCGTGTTGAGACTTTGGATGGGAAGTTGCTGGCAAGTACCACCAAGATCAACGAGTCACGGGATTCGTTGTTCATCAGTGGAAACCGCAAGCCGTGGCTGTTGCAGCCATCGCTGGTGAACCCCGTCAAGGACGGCAACGGCTTTGTGGTGCGGCGCCCTGAGGCGCGGTACGGTGAACCGGCGTATGGCACGGGACGGGCCGCTGCCGCGCTGGACCCCGTGGAATTGGCGGGGGACAAGCCCGTCCCGTTGGAGGCACCGTTCGCCAATGTGGCGGAGATCGACGACATTGCCGTGCTCTCCCACCACGGACGCGACGCCGTTGAGGCAGTGCTGACACCCAACTCAAGCTACCGGCCACTCTTTGCCGATGCGCCCTTGCTGTTCCCAGGCCGCACTGCCGTCCGCATCGACGTGGAAACAGGAATTTGCGTGGCGTCACAGTCCCTTGACGGCCCCACAGCCGGCGCCGGTCACTGGATCCTGCTGCACGGCGTCGACGAATACATGCTCGATGACCTCTTTGAGGAAGTCAGCATGGGCCTGACGGATGTGCGTGCCCACATCCCCTGGGACCTGGGTCCGGACTCCTAGCCAGCCCCTGCGCACTGGCAGAATGAAAAGATGCGAAACGATCCCAACCCTGTTGGCACTGAGGCCGAGTTGATGCTCGCCGGACTGCTCCATCATCTGGCTCTGGTCGAGGAAGACTGGGTGGAGTTCGGCACGCCACACTGGTCACGCCGACTTGCTGCACGAGGCAATCGACGGCCAAGTTGGCGAGCAGCCGCCGCCTGCGAACAAGCAGGCCTGGGATCCCATTGACGCCCCCGCGTCCAGCAACAGTGAGAGCAGGCAGGACATGAACGGTTGGCTCGGCGTCGTCGCAGCCGACCATGTTCGCCGCGGGGTTGAACTCGGCATTGCGCAAATCGGCCACGGCAAACGCGCCCCGCTCGCCCGCATGCGGGCCGGTGACACCCTCATCTACTACTCGCCGGTCGAGCAGATGGGGGACGCTGCCCCGCTGCGTGAGTTCACTGCCTTCGGGGTGATCGCCGACGACGACATCTGGCAGGCGGACGAGGGCACGTTCAAGCCATTCCGGCGCCGTGTCAACTACCTTCCTTTACGGCCAGTGCCGCTTGCTGCGCTGCGTGACAGGCTCCACCTGACAGCCGGGCCGAACTGGGGTTACCAGCTCAGGCTCGGTCTGGTGCCGCTCGACGGGCACGACGTGGAAATCATTCGTCAAAGCATGCAGCCATGAGGCGGAAGCACCCGAACTGCGTCCACGCACTCTTAGCTCCCTAGCTCCCTAGATTTCAGCACGCTCCAGCATTTCCGTCACCAGCGCGGCAATCGGTGAACGTTCCGAACGCGTCAAGGTGACATGGCCGAACAGTGGATGACCCTTGAGCGTTTCAACCACCGCCACGATTCCGTCATGGCGGCCGACGCGGAGGTTGTCACGCTGAGCGACGTCGTGCGTCAACACGATCTTGGAGCGCTGGCCAATCCGGCTCATGACCGTCAGCAGCACATTCTTCTCCAGGGACTGCGCCTCATCCACAATGACGAAGGAGTCATGCAGCGAACGCCCCCTGATGTGGGTCAGCGGCAGCACCTCCAACATGCCACGGTCCATGACCTCATCCATGACATTTTGTGAAACAACCGAGCCAAGGGTGTCAAAGACGGCCTGCGCCCACGGGTTCATCTTCTCCCCCTCGGAACCAGGCAGGTAGCCCAACTCTTGGCCGCCCACCGCAAACAACGGGCGGAACACCACCACCTTGCGGTGTTCATTGCGTTCCAGCACTGCCTCGAGTCCGGCGCAAAGGGCCAAGGCACTCTTGCCGGTGCCGGCACGCCCGCCCAGCGAGACGATGCCCACTTCGGGGTCCAGCAGTAAATCCAAGGCCAGGCGCTGCTCGGCGGAGCGGCCGTGCAGGCCAAAGACTTCCCGGTCACCACGAACCAGCCGGACCTGCTGATCAGCACCCACCCGGCCCAATGCGGAGCCGCGGTTGCTCGTGATGATCAGCGAGGTGTTCACCGGCAGCACGGCAGCATCCGGGATAGGCACCGGTTCGTGGTTGTACAACGCCACAATCTCCGCCTCCGTCGCCGCAATTTCACTCACGCCGGTCCAGCCCGAATCGGGGACCAGTTCGTTGCGGTACTCCTCAGCAGCCAAACCCAGCGCCGACGCTTTCACACGCAGCGGCACGTCCTTCGTCACGACGGTGACATTGTGCCCTTCATTGGCCAGATTCCGTGCAACGGCCAGGATGCGGGAGTCATTGTCCGTCCCGCGCATGCCCGCTGGAAGCACCTCCAGCGAAACGTGGCTGAGCTCCACAGACAAGCTCCCGCCGTCGTCCCCGAGGGGAACAGGTTTGCCCAGCCCGCCGTGCTGGATGCGCAGGTCATCGAGGAGCCGCAGGGCGGTACGGGCAAAGTAGCCCAACTCGGGATCGTTGCGCTTCCCTTCGAGTTCGGAAATCACCACGATCGGCAGGATCACCAGATGTTCGGCAAAACGCATGATCGCCCGAGGATCGGCCAAGAGGACGGAAGTGTCAAGCACGTACGTGCGTAATTTGGATCCTGTGCGCGGGCTGTTTTCCTGCTGCCCGCGGTTGCCAACCTGTGTCATGTCGACTCCAGCCTTCCGGAGCAGTGACGCGTCCGGATTCCTCATCGGTGCGGCGGGCGGAGTTGCCCTCCGTACTGCCAAACTACGCGGCAATCGGTCCGAGCGGCAACGCCACGCCATGCCGCACCGACGAACGTTGGGCAACGGTTGGGTTAACGCGAAGTGTCTTCCAGTGCCACCCTGATGGCCGCGCGCCGGGCGGGCCGGGTGCGGAGCCAACTGTTGAAAAATACGGACAACACCAGCACGCCCACGGCAATCCACAGCGCGTTCAAATCAAACGCAAAGTAGGAGAACCCGCCAATAATTGAACCACTCGTCAAAGCAATCCACAGCGCAAGGTAGCGCACCCACAGCGTCTTTTGGCCGCCGGTCAACGCGTTGGCAATGTGCTGACCCATCTTCACCAGCGTGCCGGTCATGTACGTCAAACCGATACTGACCTCGCCGTCGCGCTCAAAAATGACGTTCTCAGCGCCCATCGCCAGGGCCATGATGGCCGGCGCCAGCCAGCCCCCAATCCCCAAATCAAAAAGTACGACGGCTGACGTCAGCGCCGCCGTCACGTACAGCAACACGGCCATCCGCTTGCGTGAGCGGACGAACCTGCGCAGGATGGCTGCGCTCACAACTCCCGTCAGGAACGCTGCGACGAGACCGAAGGCTATGGCAAAACCGGTCCAGTTGCCCTCGGCCAGAGCCGTTCCGCCGCGTGTGGAGTTACCGCTCATAAAGGAGACGAAGTATCCGCCCAGGTGGATGAAGCCCACGGCGTCCACAAATCCGGCCGCACTGGCGAGGACAACCGCGAGGATCATTTCTGAGCGGTGGTGACTTTGCACGTGGTCCTTGGCCTAACTGCCGAAACGGCGGCTTCGCCCGGCGTAGTCGCGCAAGGCACGCAGGAAGTCGATCTTCCTAAAGGCCGGCCACAGCGCTTCACAAAAATAGAATTCGCTGTAGGCGCTTTGCCACATCAGGAAGCCGGACAGGCGCTGCTCCCCTGATGTGCGGATGACAAGGTCCGGGTCCGGCTGCCCGCGCGTGTACAGGAACTTGGAAATGTCATCGACGCTCAGGGTGCTGGCAACCTCGGCCATGGTGCGCCCGTCGGCGTCTGCTGCCTGCAGCAGTTCGCGAACGGCGTCCACAATCTCACGCCGACCCCCGTAACCAATGGCCATGTTGACGTGGATGCGTTCAGTGGCCGGCACACGAGCCGTCAGGGAGGAAAGCCGTGCGGCCAAGTAATCCGGCAAGATCTCGGGGGCACCCATGGCGTGGACACTGATGTTGACGTCGGCGTCGAGTACGTCAAAAGTGTTCGCAATGATGTTCATCAGTTCATCAAGCTCTTCGGGTGAGCGGCTCAGGTTGTCGGTGGAGAGCATGTACAGTGTGACGACCTTGACGCCCAAGTCCTGGCACCAGCCAAGGAATTCGAGGATTTTGTCAGCACCAGCCTGATGGCCCTGCATGGTGGCCGCGTTGAACTGTTTCGCCCAGCGCCGGTTGCCGTCAACCATGACGCCTATGTGCGCCGGCACGCTGCCCGGCTCAATTTCCTTCGCCAAACGCCGTTCGTAGTAGTTGTACAACACCTTGGGCATGCGCAAAGAATCGGTAGACAGTCGCATGAGAGTACACCGAACCTTTGCCAATAGCGGCCCTGCGGCCTTCGAATCTTGCTAGGACTAGATTACCTGCCCGGGGCAGGATTCGCGGCCAAGGCAGACTGTGCAGCTTGTTACCGGGCCGCAGCCGGTCTACACGGCGAGATATGATTTATCCATGAGCGCCCTCCTCGCAATAGAGAAAAAACCATCGTGGCGCGGCTGGCTCCATGCTGGGATGACACCCGTTGTCTTGATCGCCGGCATCATTGTGGTTGTACTGGCTCCGGGCGTGTTGGCCAAAGTCACCTGCGCCATTTACGCAGCCACAGGCGTGCTCTTATTTGGCACTAGTGCACTATATCATCGAGGAAATTGGTCACCCAAGGCCAAGGCCCTGCTCAGGCGCATCGACCACAGCAACATCATGATCGTCATCGCTGGTTCGTACACGCCGCTGTCCGCTTTGATGCTGCCGCGCTCCACGGCGACGTTGCTGCTGTGGATGATCTGGATTGGTGCCGTGGCCGGTGTACTGTTTCGCGTCGTATGGGCCGGGGCCCCGCGGTGGCTGTACGTTCCCATCTACGTGCTGCTGGGCACTACGGCATTGTTCTTCCTGCCTGAATTTTGGGAGGCGGGAGTGGTCCCCACAGTGCTCATTTGTGCTGGTGGGGCCATGTATATCGCTGGAGCAGTTGTCTACGGGATCAAGAAGCCCAACTTCAGCCTCCGGCATTTTGGCTTCCACGAGCTGTTCCACGCACTGACCGTGGCAGGTTTCGCCACACACTTCATCGCCGTGGTCCTGGTCGTTTTCCCGTAGCACTCAGCTACAGCAGCTTCGCGAGGTCCGCAACGGTTGAAACCGGCCTGGCACACACCATGTCCTGGCATACATGCGCCAGTGTTGGCAGTTCTCCACCCGCGAGTTCACTCGACGACGACGCCAGGCCCCGCCCTTCCAGTAACGGGACGGGGGGCCTCCCCATGCCGTCCCACACGGCTATCACCATGCCGGGGGAACCCGAATGCCACGCCTGGCACACCATGGAATCCCGTACGGCACCAGCTGGCCCCACGACGGCTACCTCAAGAGGCCCGGCTGCGAATGCCAACGCCGCACTCAGCAGACCGCCCACTGACCGTGGCGCCCGCTGCGCGAGCTCCGGCACGGTCGCGAGCATGTTCTCGACAATCTGCCGGTGCCGGTTTGAGCCCGTGTATGCCGACCAGGAAATGAACGCCCCGGCCAGCAACGCCACGCCGCTGATGCTTGCGTTGTCAAAGGGGTCGGCAAAACGTGAGCCCTGCAACGGCCCGTGCACACCACCGGCGCTGTGGTTGAACACGACCCCGTCGGCAATGAAATCTCTTTCCAGCGACTCCACCAGTTCCCCGGCAAACTCAAACCAGCGGCGTTCCCCGGTGGCTGCGTATAGCGTCAAGTACGCGTTTGCGCAGGCGCCGTAGTCCTCCAGCAGGCCCTTGATCCCACGCGAGCGCCCGTCATGGGACACCCGGGACAGTTCCCCGTCCCAGTGCACCTCACGCAGGTATTCGCCAAGTTCGACGGCGGCCGCCACGTAAGCGGGCACCTCAAGCACCATGCCTGCTTCAGCCAGGGCGCCCATCAGCATGGCATTCCAGCAAGCCACCACCTTGTCATCGCGCGCCGGCATGGTCCGCAGCGCCCTGGCTTGCAGCAGCGCTGGTTTAATCCTTGCCCATTGGATGTGTTCCGTGGCAGAAAGCGCGCGGCCTGGGTTCAACGGACCGCCCCGGCCGGCAGCGCCGGGGATCCCCATGGCCGCTGTCACCCCGGCCGCCAATTCCCCGGCCTGCTGGCCGTCGCCCGCTGCACCTTCACCCACTGCAGCTTCGGCTGCCACAGTCTGTTGGGCTGCGGCCTGAATCTCGGCTTCACTCCACTGGTAGCTGGCCCCCTCGTGGTGGACTCCGTCAATCACAGTGTCCGCATCCAATGACGACGCGAACGCACCACCGGGCAGACGCAGCTCCGTCATGAGCCAGCCGATCAGTGCCGACGTCGCGTCCTTGGCATCAGCAACACTGAGCTGCTCCACACCCCCAGACACCGGCGCCTTGTCCTCTGGCGAATTTTCACCAGGTACCTCCGGGCGGCCTTCGGCAAGCCGTATCCAGTGCACCAACGCCTGCAGCAGGCCAGCGTTGTCGTAGAGCATTTTTTCGTAGTGCGGTTCAGACCAGTCGACGGTGACGCTGTACCGGGCAAATCCGCCGCCCAGTTGGTCAAAGAGCGCCGAATGCACCATGGCGCCCAGCGTCCGTCCAGCCAGTGCGAACGCTTGATCGCTGGTGTCCCCAGCCCCGCTGGCAGCCTGTCGCAGCAAGAATTCCAACCCGGGTGTCGGCGGGAATTTTGGGGCTTGGCCAAATCCACCGTGGATGCGGTCCTCGGCAGCGGACATGGCAGCCACAGCCGCGGCTGCCGCAGTTTTCCAGTCCGGCCCCTGCCCCGCGTCCGGTTCACCTGTGCCAAGCTCGACGGCGGACTGCGCCTCAGTGCGCACCTGCCACATGGGCTGGGCCAACGCTTCGGCGAGGGAAGCTGCGGTCCTCTCCACCTCGTCGCGGCGCTGCGTCCAAGCCTCATGGACTGCTTTCAACACTTGCAGAAAGGACGGTCGCCCGGAGCCGGGCGTTGGAGGGAAGTACGTGCCAGCGTAAAAAGCCTTGCCGTCCGGGGTCAGAAAAACGCTCATGGGCCAGCCGCCCTGGCCGCTGAGGGCCTGGGTCGCAGCCATGTAGGCGTCGTCCACATCAGGGCGTTCCTCACGGTCCACCTTGATGGCGACAAAGCGTTCGTTCAAGTACGCGGCAACCGCTGGATCCTCGAAGGACTCCCCCGCCATGACATGGCACCAATGGCATGCCGCGTACCCCACGGAGAGAAAAATGGGGACATCACGTGCCACGGACTCGGCAAAGGCTGCGTCATCGAATGGCTGCCAGTCGAGCGGGTTTTGGGCGTGCTGGCGAAGGTAGGCACTTGGTTCACCAGCCAGCCGGTTCATGACGAAAGTCTACTTCTGTTCCGGCACGGAAGCCGGGCCGTCCACGGGTTTCCCAGGGTCGCTCGTAATGATGGGGATCCCCATGTACTCGGCATCAGGGTCATGCATTTCACCAATGCGCTGCTCCTCAACCAGAGCGCGGTAGCGCACGCGGCGAATGCGCCTGGCCATGTCGCGAATCAGGAAGAACATGATCACCACAATGCCGAAGGTCACCACGAAGCCCAAAAACCCCGGGGTGATTTGATCTTCAGTCAGTCCCGGCCGCAAACCGGGCTGGGTGGGGATGGCAGGGTCGGTGGCAAGCAAAATCAGTGTGTGCACAATTCGTCTTTCGTTTCATCCCCGGCAGGCAAGGTGTCAGCGGGAAACGTCCACTGTCTATCGTAGGCCAGCGAACAGGTCATGCTCGGGCGTAGCGGCCGGAACGCGAGATTCAATGAGAGCATAATCTTCCCATGGCCACACCCTTCGCTGCATTTGCGGGCTGACAGCGAAGAAAAACCCGTCGGGGTCCACCTGGGTGGCGTGCGCCCGCAAAGCGGCATCACGGGTTTCAAAGTAATCACCACAGTCAATCTGGGTGGTGGCCGCGTATTTGCTTGCGGGCGGAGTGTGCCCTTCAGTGTCCGCCTCCTGCCAGGCGGCGAGGCGTTGGGCATAAGGCGACGCGAGACCGGCTTCCTCCAACGCGTAATGCAGGGCCCGGAAGCGGTGCGGGTTGAACGCCAAGTCGTAGTACAACTTCAGCGGCTCCCAAGCGGGACCGGTGCCGGGATATAGATCAGGGTTCCCGGCAGCATTGAACGCCTCAACCGCAATTTTGTGCGCCATGATGTGGTCGGGGTGCGGGTAGCCACCGTTCTCGTCATAGGCGACGATCACGTGCGGCCTGAAGCGGCGTACAAGGCGCACCAGCGGTGCGGCTGCAGTTTCAAGTGGGGTCAGCGCAAAACAGTTGACTGGCAGTTCCGGCAGCGGACTGCCCTCAGGCAGTCCTGAGTCGGTGAACCCCAACCATTGGTGGCGGATGCCGAGAATCTTGGCCGCCCTGGCCATTTCCAGCCTGCGCGCACCTGCCATGTCCCTGGCCGAATGGGCGTCACCCACCAGGCCGGGGTTTTGAATATCCCCACGCTCACCACCGGTGCACGTTACCACCATGACCTCGGCCCCCGACGCAACATAGGAGGCCATCATGGCCGCACCCTTGCTGGCTTCATCATCGGGATGTGCATGAACAGCCAAAAGCCGCAACGGCTCGGTTGCCGGGATCTCGTTGTTGTTGTTCACGGACGCTACCTTCGATTCATGGGAAACACGGGCAAAAAAACTTCCTACCAAATGAACGCTAAACTTGCCTTGTACCAACGCCCGCTTCAATGGGCGGCCAGACCGCGGCCAGCCGCGGAACAGACACAAGTGGATGCAGTGACAACTTCTGATTCTCCAGCACCTACCAGCCTAACCAATCGATACGGAACACCCAAGCGGGGAGTGTCCAAAAAGACCCGAAAAATTCTGCTGATCGTGGCAGCAGTGCTGTCAGTGACATGGGTGCTGTGGGTGGTTGTTGGCGGAAACACGGGTGTTTCGAACAAACTCCTGAGCTACAACGTGGTTGACAGCACCATGACCACAGTGGACTTGGCGGTGACCAAGGCCCCAGCTGCCACAGCCAAGTGTGCCATCAAGGCCATGAACTCCTCCTACGCCGTGGTCGGCTGGAATGTCATCACGATTGGGCCCAACGGCAAGGACGTGGGTTCTGAAAATGGCCGCACCACCATCGTCCGCGGGGAACTGCGAACTGATTCATTGGCTGTGACCGGCGTCGTTGAAAACTGCTGGATAGTCACCCCCACGTAACACTGCCCGCGTCGATTCTTGGGTTTATCCGTCTTATTGACTAAACTGTTCCCTATTACCATCTGCCCCGCTTAGTCAGTCTTTGAATTATCAGTGCGTGGATTGTGCGCCCATAAAGGTGCACCGGCCTGAGCCTTCAGTGGATTAGCTGCAGCGGGGCCTTTGCATTTGTACATTCGAGGAGAACTACGTGCCTACCACTAACAGTGCGCCTTCTGCATGGCTGACGCAAGAAGCGTTTGACCGGCTGCAGCTTGAACTGACCCAGCTTTCAGGCCCCGGCCGAGCAGAAATTGTCAGCAAGATCGAGCAGGCCCGCCAAGAAGGCGACTTGAAGGAAAACGGCGGCTACCACGCAGCCAAGGACGAGCAGGGCAAGATCGAAGCCCGCATCCGTCAGCTCAGTGAAATGCTGCGCAACGCCCGTGTCGGGGAAGCACCCGCCGACGACGGCATTGTGGAGCAGGGCATGGTGGTCGTTGCCAACATCGCTGGCGATGAAACCACTTTCTTGCTGGGCAGCCGCGAAGTTGGAGCAGGCGAGCTGGAAGTGTTCAGCGAACGCTCTGCCCTCGGCGCAGCCATCATGGGCAAACAGATCGGCGACAAGCTGGACTATGTGGCCCCCAATGGCCGCACCATCGATGTTGAGATCATCTCCGCCAAGCCGTACGAGAACTAATATACGGACTTCGCACAAGTATAAAAGGGCCACCCGGGAATCCGGGTGGCCCTTTCTCGTTGGCGCTAATGCAAGCGTAAAACCCTAGTGCACCACAATCGGCTGGAAGCCTTCGGCACGCAATGCAGTCAGTACCAGCTCACAGTGTTCATGGCCCTTGGTTTCAAGATTGACGGTGATGGAGACATCCCCCATGGAGATGGAACCACCCACCCTTGTATGATCCACACCGGTCACGTTGGCGTCATTCTCAGCAATGATGCGTGAGATCGTCGCCAGCGAGCCTGGACGGTCATTGAGCATCATGCGCACCGTCAGGAACCGCCCGGCAGCGGCCAGTCCACGCTGGATGACCTTGAGCATGAGCATTGGGTCAATGTTGCCGCCGGAGAGGACGACGACGGTGGTTCCCGGGTTCTCGATCTTGCCTTCCATGAGTGCGGCAACACCCACGGCACCGGCAGGCTCCACCACCATCTTTGAGCGCTCCAGCAAGAAGATCAAGGCCCGGGCCAGCGCGTCTTCGCTGACTGTAACTACCTCGTCAACCAACTCACGAATGATCGAGAAAGGCAGTTGCCCCGGGCGTCCCACGGCAATCCCGTCAGCCATGGTGGACACCTTCGTCAACGGCACCAAAGCATCGGCGGCCAGTGACGGAGGGTAGGCTGCAGCATTTTCGGCCTGCACACCAATCACCCGGATCTCGCGCCCCAATTCCTTGGCGCGAGCCTTCACGGCCACCGAAACCCCGGCCAAAAGTCCGCCACCACCAACACCCATGATGATCGTGTCCACGTTGGGCACCTGGTCCAGGATTTCCAAGCCGATGGTTCCCTGTCCGGAAACCACATCGACGTTGTTGAACGGATGGACAAACACACAGCCTGTCTCGTTGGCGTAGCGCTCTGCCTCGGCCAAGGACTCGTCCACGTTGTAACCATGCAAAATTACCTCTGCCCCGTGGCCCCGGGTTGCCGCCAATTTGGGCAGTGCCACACCAACGGGCATGTAAATGCGAGCCTTGATACCCAGCGCCTTGGCGGCAACGGCCACCCCCTGCGCATGGTTCCCGGCTGATGCCGCCACCACGCCGCGGGCACGTTCCTCCGGCGACAGGCGGGCCATGCGTACATACGCGCCGCGCACCTTGAACGAGCCGGCACGCTGCAGGTTCTCGCACTTGAAATAGACGTCGGAACCGGTCATCCGCCCCAAAGCACGTGAACTCTCAATTGGCGTGACTGCAATAATCTCCGTCAGCAACTCCCGAGCATGTTCTACATCTGCAAGGGTGACGGGGAGATCGCTATTTGCGTTCACGGTACTTACTCTTTCTCTACGGAACTTCAAGGACTGAAATGTAAAGCGGGGCGTGCCTAGGGCACTTGTGGTGCCCCTTCGACGTCGGACTCGGCATCGAGGCTGGTGCCGCCGTTGGTGCCGCTGTCGGGAACAGGTTGCGGCAGCCCGTAAATGTCCGGCAGGGCCGGGTCGTTGCGCCATTGTCGCCCGGCAATGTAACGCACAGCGGAATTCGCCACAGCCAGGAATGGAACGGCAAACAAGGCGCCCAGGATGCCGGCCACACTGGACCCTGCGGCCACGGCCAGAATCACGGCCACGGGGTGCAGTGATACTGCACGTCCCATGATGAACGGCTGCAGCAAATGGCTTTCCAGCTGCTGCACTGCCAAGACGATGGCCAGCATGATCAGCGCATTGACCCACCCGTTGGCCACCAGGGCGAGCAGCACGGCCACAGCCCCTGTGACCAGCGCTCCCACCACGGGGATGAAGGAGCCAACGAACACCAACACACCCAGCGGCAGGGCCAGGGGCACCTGGATGATGGCGGCACCTGCGCCGATGCCCACGGCATCCACGGCGGCCACCAAGACCTGGATGCGCACGTAGTTACCCAGCGACACCCAGCTGCGGCGCCCGGCACCGTCAATAGCGGGCCGGGCACGGCGGGGGAAGAACCGTACCAGGAACTCCCAGATCTTTTCGCCTTCCAGCAAGAAGAAGATCAGGATGAACAAGGTCAGCAGGAGGCCGGCGGAAAAATGGCCAAAGCTGCTGCCCACCCCCAAGGCCTTGGACAGGATCACGTCAGTGTTGCCCTGCACGGCATCGAGTGCCTCGTTGAGGTACACACTGATCTGGTCGTTGCTCAAACCCAGTGGTCCGGATTGCAGCCAGTCCTGGATCTTGATCAACCCGGTGATGGCTTGCTGGCTCAGCTCAGCGAACCCGGCAACCAATTGGCGGCCCACAAGAAACAAACCACCGACGACGGCCACAATGAGCCCAACCTCGGCAATGGCCACGCTGAGTCCGCGAGGCAGGCCAGCCTTCGAGAACAACTTCACAAACGGCAGTAGCAACGCAGCCAGCAGGGCCGCCACCATGACCGGGATGATCAGGATGCTGATTTGGCCCAAGATCCATACGAGCATGGCGCCCACGACAAGGATCAAGCCAACCCGCCAGGCCCAGGCACCGGCCACATGGATTCCAAATGGCACCACGGATGAGTCGTACTTTGCGGAGCTCTTTGGCTCCTGCTGTATTGGCGTCATACAGCAATAATTCCCTATAGAGCAAAAATTCGTAAACCGTCGACCCTATTCAGTGTGGCGCCAGCGCTGGTGCCTGCACTCATACACTCGATTCGATGCCCCAATTCATGGTGTAGGACTCTCCCGCGGCCAACCAACGCAACCCATCTCCGGAGTTGAACGCATTCGCCGGTCCGCTCATCGGTTCCATGGCAACCGCCAAAGGACGGCCGGGGAACTCGTTGGTGACGAACACGTGGACGTAGCTCACGCTCCCGTCGTGCCACAAACTCACGCTGCGCCCGTCCGGGGCGGTCAGCGTGTGCCGAGCTACGCCGTCGTGCGTGCACAAGTTGGTGAATGCGGTGTCCATGATGGATTCAGCCACGGGTTTGCCCTGGCGGAGGTCGTACCGCCCTGACACCGCGACGGCGCCCGTGGGAATCATGCGGTCATCGGCACTCAGGTAGGTGTCGGCATGGACCTGTATCCGCAACTGCTCGGCGGCGACGTCTCCCACCGTGAAATACGGGTGCGCACCCAGCACGAACGGTGCCGGATGGGAAGAGTCATTGACAAGAGTCTGCGCGACGCGCAAATGCCCTGCTTCGTCGATCTCGTAACGGACCTGGTGGCGGGCCAGGAACGGATAACCATGCTGAGGGTGGATCACGGCTTCAAGGAGCACATGCGTCTCGGAGCTCTCCAACGCGGAGTAGCCGGTATTCCGCAACAATCCGTGGATGGCGTTGTGGCGCGCAACCTCGGTGATGTCCAGCTGCTGGTCTGCCCCGTCCAAGGTCCACAGTCCACCGTCCACACGGTTGGCGAAGGGCGCCAGGGTGATTCCGGCAGCACCGGGTGCTATGACATCCAGCGGATACGTCTCCACCAACGCCGTCCCTGCCTTGTCATAGTGCCGGAGCCCGGCGGCAAGGGACGTAACAATGGCGGTGGCATCCCCGCGTCGCAAAGTGAACTGCGCGCCGGTGGCGGCCCGGGATCCTGCCGTGTCTGTGGGATTAGTCATAGGCACTAGGCTACCTTCAAAGTGAGTCGCAATCGCAGTGGTTTCTCGTCAACTGCTGCGAAAATTCAGTTCGTAATGTAAACTTTTGTTTGAAACTGTTTACTTGACACGTCGAGATTAGGGGACCTCTCATGCTGGCACCAGAGCGTCAAGCACGCATCCTCAAGGAGCTCCAACTCCATGAAGCAGTACGCGTGGCAGATGTTGCCACGACCCTCAATGTCAGTGAGATGACCATTCGCCGGGACATTGAAGCCCTGGATCAGAGCGGGTTGGCTCGGAAGATCCATGGTGGGGCCATGCGGCTGGCCCGGCTCAGCGCCTTGGAACCCGGCTTCCTGCTCAATGTGGACAAGGAAACTGCGGGAAAGGGCGCCATCGCGCAGCAGGCCCTGGCGCTTGTCCATCCCGGGATGACGCTTGCGCTGACGGGCGGGACCACCACCTATCAGCTTGCCATCGCACTGGCTGGCGAACTTGATCGTCTGCAAGGGCTGACGGTTGTCACCAACTCGCTTAAAGTGTCCGAATTGCTGTACCGCCAACAAGGTAACTCCGATTTGAAGGTCATTGTCACGGGTGGGGAGCGCACACCCTCAGAGGCCCTTGTGGGCCCGGTGGCACGCATGGCGTTGACCCACCTGAACACCGATATCTGCTTCATGGGCGTCCACGGCTTGGATGCACAGCGCGGGCTGACAAGCCCCAACTGGCTGGAGGCCGAGACCAACGCCGCCTTCATTGAAGCCACGTCGCGCCTGGTGATCCTGGCGGACAGCACCAAGTTCCATGTCCGCTCCCTGGCAGCCATCGCAGCATTGTCCGCGGTGGACACCATCATTACCGACGACGCCACCAGCACCACCACCACCGAATTGTTCGCTTCCCGCGTGCCCCACTTCATCAAGGCCCCGGCGCCCATGGATGCCATGAGCCCATCAAACAGAAAGTCATCATGACCATCGCCACCACCACTTCCCTGGCCGATGGCCGCGAGCTTATTTACTTTGATGACGGGAACACGGGCCACGCCCACACGGCCCGTGACACCCGCCCGCTTGACCCCCGTTCGGAAGCGAACACCGGGGAATTGCGCTTTGACGCATTGACCGGTGACTGGGTTGCTGTTGCCGCGCACCGCCAGTCGCGCACATACCTGCCCCCGGCCGATCAGTGCCCGCTGTGTCCCACCACGGGCGCCAATCTCTCTGAAATTCCCGACTCCGGCTACGACGTGGCCGTGTTTGAAAACCGTTTCCCGTCGCTGGGCCCGGCAGTGGGACTGGTTCCGGAAATCCCTGAGTGGGGAACGATGGGCCGTGCCTTTGGCCGTTGTGAAGTGGTTGCGTTCACGCCCGAGCACACCGGTTCCTTTGGTGGGCTTTCCACGGAGCGTGCTCGCACCGTCATTGATGCCTGGGCGCACCGCACGGAGGCGCTCAGCGCACTGCCGGGCATCAAGCAGGTGTTCCCGTTTGAGAACCGCGGCCAGGACATTGGCGTCACTTTGCACCACCCGCACGGCCAGATTTATGCCTACTCCTATGTACCCCCGCGCAGCCAGGTCATGGCCAATGCTGCACGTGCATTCTTTGACAAGCACGACGGCGGTGCCACCTTGCTCGGTGACATCGTCGCCAAGGAGTCCGAGTCCGGTGAGCGCATGATCGCCCAGGGCAAGCACTTCAGCGCATATGTTCCCTTTGCTGCTCATATGCCCATTGAAGTACATCTCACCCCACACCGTCACGTGCCCGACTTTGCTGCACTCAACGATGAAGAACGTGATGAGTTGGCGGCCATGTACCTGGATGTCCTGCGCACCCTGGACAACCTCTACGACTCGCCCACACCGTACATTGCCGCTTGGCACCAGGCTCCGCTGGATGCTGTGTTGCGTCCTGCGGGCCGCTTCCACCTTGAGCTGACATCTCCGCGGCGTGCGGCAGATAAGTTGAAGTTCCTCGCTGGCTCCGAAGCTGCCATGGGTGCGTTTATCAATGACACCACCCCCGAGCAGGTGGCGGCCAAGCTGCGTGAAACCTCCAACGCGCTTAAGTCCAACGGACTTAAGGTGGC
>NZ_JAUNVV010000025.1:18010-38141 GCF_030540645.1 Arthrobacter sp. | reverse complement strand
CACGCCCCCCGTGCGCCCTTCCATACGCAACCAGGTTTTGGGTTTGCTGGCCCGCCGCTTTGGCTCCGTGTTTGTACTTGCCCTGGCCCAGCGCTCGGAGTCCCGGTCGCCCTACGCAACTGATGCTGATGCCACTCTCGCCATGGCCGCCGATGAATCAATTCACGAGGAAGTCATTCGAGGCCTCTCCGCCAGAGGGCGCAACAGGCTTTCCGGATCTTTCCGTGCTGCGGTATTTGGGGCCAATGATGGCCTTGTCAGCAACCTTTCGCTCGTCATGGGCATGGCCGCCACCGGTGTGGGGAGCACCGTGGTGCTCTTTGCCGGCATCGCCGGACTGCTCGCAGGCGCACTCTCCATGGGGGCCGGAGAATTTGTTTCCGTCCGCTCGCAACGTGAACTGCTTGACGCCTCGCAGCCAACCCAGGTGACGTTGTCCGCGGCTCCCTCGCTTGACCTTGAAAACAATGAGCTGGTGTTGGTGTACTTGGCGCGCGGCATGACCCGCGAAGTGGCAGAGCACCGTGCTGCCGAGCGATTGGGCAAGTTCAGCTGCGACTGCGACCCGAGCTTGTCAGTACCCCCTGAAGAATCCCAGCCCGTCGACGACCATGAAACCCTGGGCACCGCATGGGGCGCGGCATTGTCCAGCTTTTGCTTCTTTTCCTCGGGCGCCATTATCCCGATCCTGCCGTTCCTTTTCGGCATGACGGGTGCAGGTGCGCTGGCCCTGGCCTGTGTCCTAGTCGGGTTGGCGCTGCTGGGCACCGGTGGCGTGGTGGGCCTGCTCTCCGGCGCCTCACCGTTCTGGCGAGGAGTGCGGCAATTGGGCATCGGCATGGGTGCGGCCGCTGCAACGTACTTACTGGGCCTGCTGTTCGGTACCGTCGTCGGATAAAAGTGGTTGGGTAACCGTGGTTGGGTAACTGCGCTCAGCTGTGGCCGCGGGCCAGTATCTGGCAGGCATCATCCACCGAATCCACCACATGGACAAAATCGGCCATGGGTCGCCCCTGAGCCAGTGTTGTCAGCAGCGGCAGCACGGGCACTTCAACTTCCCAGTAATGGCGCCCCACCAGCACCATCGGAGCAAGAGCTCCCTCGGCCGCATAATAGTTCTCGCAGGCGTCCTGAAAGATCTCCTGCACAGTTCCTGCGGCCCCGGCTAGAAAAACAGTCCCGCCACGTGAGCGGTCCAGCAGAATCGCCTCCCGCAAGGCGTTGGTAAAGAACTTGGCAATCTTCGTGGCAAAGATGTTCGGCGGCTCATGCCCGTAGAACCAGGTGGGAATGCCCAAGGTGTCTGCCCCATCGGGATACGCTCGCGCCACTGTGAAGGCTGCCCTGGCCCACTCGGTGACCGAGGGGCGGAAGCCGGGGACGGCAGCCAAGGTGCCCAACGCACTTTCCAAGGCTCCGGCGTCGTACGTGGACAGGTAGGCACCGAGGTTGGCAGCCTCCATGGCACCCGGACCGCCACCGGTCGCCACCAGGAATCCGGCACGGCTCAGGGCACGGCCCAACTCTGCGGCCTGAGTGTACTGTGCACTCCCCCGCTGCGCTGCGTGGCCGCCCATGACGCCGACAACCGGTGTGGACAGCTGGGAGAGGAAGTCATCGAGGGCGTCGGAAATGGCGTGGTCGTGCATGGCGATGGCCAAGCTGGAGTGGAGTGCCGGATTGTGCCCGGCCTGCATGCTCCACTGGTAGATGCAGGCATCCGGCACGTGTTCGTATTCACTGTCGTCGATGCCGAAAAATAACTCGGCTCCGGTGTAGAGTTCCCCCCGATACGCGTTGAAGGGGATGTGCGGCAGGGCCGGGAAAATGAGGGCGCCGCGGCCGCGCAGCAAAGCCTCAACGCCCGGATCGAAGGTACAGCCCATGAAAATGGCTCCCGCAACATGCAATTGCACCAACTCGGCGGACCGCCCGCGCAGGTCCACGGATTGGAAATGCCAGTGATGCATGGAGGTGGCGCCGCCGGCCACCAGCGCATCAAAATGTGGCAGGTGCTCAATTTCGATTTCCCGGGCGTGGGGCGCAAGCGGAGTGTTCACTCCCACAGCCTAACGGCCCACCCGACGCGTGCCTCTTCGTGCCGGCCGTGGGAAACGCAAAAAGCGCGGCCGCCCCACCTTTTCAGGGGAGCAGCCGCGCCTTTTTTTGCGGTGCAGAAGAATTACAGTGCGGCGTAAACTTCGCGCAGCAGTGTTGCGGTTTCTGAAGGCGTCTTGCCAACCTTGACACCGGCAGCCTCGAGGGCTTCCTTCTTGGCCTGGGCCGTGCCCGCGGAGCCGGAGACGATGGCGCCTGCGTGGCCCATGGTCTTGCCCTCGGGAGCGGTGAAGCCGGCAACGTAGCCAACAACGGGCTTCGTGACGTGGGCCTTGATGTACTCGGCTGCGCGCTCTTCAGCGTCGCCACCAATTTCACCAATCATGACGATGGCCTTGGTCTCCGGGTCAGCTTCGAACGCAGCCAGGGCGTCGATGTGGGTGGTGCCGATGACGGGGTCGCCGCCGATCCCGATTGCTGAGGAGAAGCCCAGGTCGCGCAGTTCGTACATCATCTGGTAGGTCAGGGTGCCTGACTTGGAGACGAGGCCGATGGGGCCCTTCTGCGTGATGTTGTTCGGCGTGATGCCAACCAGTGCTTCACCGGGGGTGATGATGCCGGGGCAGTTCGGCCCGATGATGCGGGTGACCTGCTTGCCGTCGGCGTCGACCTTGGACTGTGCCAGTGCCCAGAACTCAGCGGAGTCCTGAACCGGCACGCCTTCGGTGATGACAACAACCAGCGGAACGCCAGCCTCAATGGCCTCAACCACTGCGTCCTTGGTGAATGCCGGGGGGACGAACACGATGGAGACGTCTGCGCCGGTCTCGGCAACAGCTTCCTTGACCGTGCCGAAAACGGGCAGGACAACGTCACCGTGGGTGACCTTGGTGCCGGCCTTGCGTGCGTTCACGCCGCCAACAACCTGGGTGCCGGCCTTGAGCATCAGGGCGGTGTGCTTGGTGCCTTCGCCGCCGGTGATGCCCTGGACAATGACCTTTGAATCTTTGTTCAAGAAGATAGACATAGTTTTGAACCTCTACTTCGAAGCGTGGGCGAGCTCGGCAGCCTTGTCGGCGCCCTCGTCCATCGTGGCGGCCAGGGTAACCAACGGGTGGTTGGCGGCGTTGAGGATGCGGCGGCCTTCTTCAACGTTATTGCCGTCCAGGCGCACAACCAGCGGCTTGTTGGCAGCTGAGCCGAGCTCTTCCAGTGCACCGACGATGCCCTTGGCAACGGCGTCACAAGCGGTGATGCCGCCGAAGACGTTCACGAATACGCTCTTGACCTGGGGGTCGTTGAGGATGACGTCAAGGCCTGCGGCCATGACCTCTGCGGATGCTCCACCACCAATGTCCAGGAAGTTGGCGGGCTTGACGCCGCCGTGCTTTTCACCGGCGTAGGCAACAACGTCCAGTGTTGACATGACGAGGCCGGCACCGTTTCCGATGACTCCCACTTCGCCGTCGAGTTTGACGTAGTTCAGGTCTGCAGCCTTGGCCTTGGCTTCCAGCGGATCAGCTGAAGCTGCGTCCTCGAGCTCGGCGTGGTGGGGGTTGCGGAATTCGGCGTTCTCATCGATGGAGACCTTGCCGTCCAAGGCAACAATGTCGCCGGCGCCGGTGCGAACCAGCGGGTTCACCTCTACGAGGGTGGCATCTTCCTTCTTGAAGACGTCCCACAGCTTGATGATCACGGCGGCCACCTTCGGGGCCAGCTCGGCATTGAAGCCTGCTGCCGCGACGATCTCATCGGCCTTGGCCTGATCGATGCCGACGGCGGGGTCAACGGCAACGCGTGCCAGTGCCTCGGGGCGTTCAACGGCCAGGACTTCGATCTCCACGCCGCCTTCCACCGAGCACATGGCCAGGTAGTTGCGGTTTGCGCGGTCCAACAGCACGGAGAAGTAGAACTCCTCGGCAATGTCTGCACCCTGGGCGATCATGACCGTGTTAACGGTGTGGCCCTTGATGTCCATGCCGAGAATGGCGGAAGCGTGCTCAAACGCTTCATCGGCGGTTTTTGCCACCTTTACGCCGCCGGCCTTGCCGCGGCCACCGACCTTTACCTGTGCCTTGACGACGGTTACGCCGCCAATCTTCTCGGCTGCTGCCTTTGCTTCTTCAGGGGTGTGCGCCACGATGCCGGCCAACACGGGAACGCCGTGAGCCTCAAACATGTCGCGCGCCTGGTATTCAAACAGGTCCACGGGTTTGTGTCCTTCTACGTCGAAGTAGTGATGTGAAGGGGTCTTGACCCCTTCAACACATTACCTGCTCAGCGCTAAAGCACATATTTGCCCAATCCACCACAGTGTTTTCCGGTTATTCGTCGCAGAATATCCCACTTTGAGCGCACGACGGCGGAGCCTCCTTGCGCGGGGAGGTCACCTGGGGCGTGGGCCATGAGGGCAGTCACTTCTCTGAGTGCGCTCACGGAGACTCCGGGCCAAGGATTTTGTACGTTTCTGCGGCGATGAAGAAGCCGGTGCCGCTGGCCAGGTTGGCGCAGGCAACGCCGTCGTCCATTGGTGCGCAGCGGTAGCCTTGAGCTTCCATGGCCTGCCCCGGAGCGAGGACGGGAATACTGGCCATCACCTGGTTGACGTTTCCGCCGGTCCCAAAGGCCGCCTCCACGGCAGTGACTCCAGCGCGGCATCCGCCATACGTGGCCTTGTCGGGGAACAGCGTAGCCACCCCTCCCAAATAACCCACGTTGGTCCCGGAGCAGTTATCGCTTTGATCTGCATCCAACGGCTGCGGGTATCTGACCATTTGGCAGTTCACCACAGGGATGCTGGGAGCGGCGGCATTGTTACCGTCGGCAAAGTTGTTCGGTTCCCACGGCTGGTTGAGGTTCCCTGCCCGGGAGGACGTGAAAACACAGGCAATGTTGCGTGAATCGGTGACGAACTGCGGCAGTTCCTGGATGCCGGCGTCTTCGGTTGGCTGCACAACATTGGTGGCCTTGAGCCGGTCCGCATAGCTCAGCGGAGCGGCTGTGCCCAGCGTGGCGGTGGGCTGTGCCGGGCCGGTGGGCACCGTGATGCAGCCGGAGAGCGCTAATGCTGCTGCCGCCATTATGATTCCTGCCGCCGCACGCTTGGCCGAGGCAGGATGAAGGGGAAAGACCATGGAACAAGCTTGCCGTATCAGGCTCCAACGGCCCAACGAGCGTAGCCATTGTTGCGGTTTTTAGCCTGCGACTTCTTGCACCGGCCGGGACAGCAGGCAGAACTCGTTGCCTTCGGGATCCGCGAGGACAACCCAGCTCACATCGGGAGTCTGACCGACGTCTACACGTTGTGCGCCCAGAGCCATCAACCTGTCCAGTTCCTCGGCAGTGGTGCAACCATCTGCACGCAAGTCGATATGGAGCCGGTTCTTCACTGTTTTTGGCTCGGGAACCGCAATGAGATCAATGGTCAGACCCAAACCATCCGGCGATCCGATGGAGAAGTCCGTTTCGTCGCTGTCGATGACAACCCAGCCGAGCACTTCACACCAGAAGTTGGTCAGGAGCCCCGGGTTTGCACAATCGATGGCCAGAGCCGCGAATTGACTAGTCATGCTGACTATTCTGAGCGTGCGCATCGTCGCTGACAAGGTCTTCGAAGTGCGTCCAGTCCCTGCGCAACCAGAGCATGAGGACCACTCCGCAGCCTTTGCCACCTGGAATTGATGTGCCAGATTTTTCCCGGAGACGGCGCTTGCAGTCCCCTGGCAGTCCTGCCTAGGCTGAGAATATGAATCAACTCACGAAGGTTTCTGGTCTCACGCTAGCTGCTTCCCTTGCCTTGGTCGGTTGCTCCGCCTCCTCTCCCATGGAATCACCGAATTCCTCCCCTGCCGCCACGCAGGCCTCTGAACCTGCGGCAGCTCCCTCGTCGGAGGCGGGGACTCCGTCGCCGCAGGCGGGCGCTGAGCCGGCCACCGGCAAGACGATCGAAGGCAGCGGCTACAGCTTTGTGGTCCCCGAAGGTTGGGCCGTTCCCGCTGGGAGCGAAGCGCAGGCGGGGGTGGACAAGGTCGTTGCGGATATGACCGACAAGGATGGTTTCGCCGACAACGTCACCGTCGCCCTCTCGCCAGCGAAGGAAGTCACGCCTGAGCAGGCCGAGTCGACAGGTGTGGAGAAACTGGAGAAATCCGGAGCCAAGGACGCAAAGCTACGTGATCGTGTCACCATCGGCGGCTCGGAAGCGGTGCATTTGTCGGCACTGTTCGTCAGCGACTCCGGTGACTACCAAATCGAACAGTACTACGTCAGCCACGAGAATCAGACATACATTGTGACGTTCTCGTTCAGTCCCACCGTCTCGGAAACAGACCGCGACGACCTGGCCGCCTCAGTGCTGGCAACCTGGCCCTGGGCCTGAACCCCTGCAGCGCGGTGGCGGACTTCCGCTACTCTTCCTTCGTCAACGGCGCGTAGCGCAGGAGCAGGCGCTTTTCACCAATTTCGAAGCGCACCTTGGCCACGGTTTTGTCGCCAACGCCTTGGATTTCCAGCACGGTGCCGTTGCCAAACGCCGTGTGGTTGACCTTGTCCCCCACACTGACTGACACCACTTCCTTTTGCGGCTGCACGCGGCCGGCGGCTGTCCGGGCTGAAATGCTGGGTGGCAGCACACCGGAATCGCGTCCACCTACGGATGAACCAGCACCCCACGAGGATCCGGAATAACGGCTGGATCCGAAGTTTCCGGCCACCGGAGCCGTCCGCGCGGTGCCTTCACGCTTCCACTCAATAAGCTCCGCCGGCACCTCCTCAATGAACTGGCTGGCCGGGTTGTACTGGCTCTGGCCCCACAGGCTGCGCACTTCCGAACGCGTCAGGTACAGCCGCTGCCGGGCACGGGTCAGCCCCACGTACGCCAACCGCCGTTCCTCCGCCAACTCCTTCGGGTCCGTAGCCGAGCGCGAATGCGGGAACAATCCGTGTTCCATGCCGGTCAGGAACACGACGGGAAATTCCAGCCCCTTGGCCGTGTGCAGCGTCATCAACGTCACCACGCCCAGCCGTTTGGCCTCGGCCACGGCGGCGGCAGCCTCCGCTTCAGATCCGCCCGGGGCGTCGGGGATCTGGTCCGCGTCCGCCACCAACGAGACCTGCTCGAGGAACTCCCCCAGCGTCCCTTCCGGATTTTCCTGCCCAAATTCACGCACGACGGCGAGAAGTTCGGCCAGGTTTTCCACGCGCGACTCATCCTGCGGATCGGTACTGTTGCGCAAAGCGGCAAGGTAGCCGGTCTGCTCCAGCACGGCTTCCAACGCCGTTGCGGGGCTGGCAGTTGCTGCCACCTCGCCCAAGTCCGCCATCATTTTCGCGAACGTGTTCACGGCGTTCAGGGATCGCGAGGCAATGCCGGGAGCTTCTTCAGCACGGGCCAATGCTGCGGAGAAGGAAATACGTTCCCGCTCAGCCAACGCCGCTACAGCCCCCTCGGCGCGGTCGCCAATCCCGCGCTTAGGTTCGTTGAGGATCCTGCGGAGGTTGACGTCGTCGTCCGGGTTGACCAAGGCACGCAGGTAGGCGAGCGCATCCTTGATTTCCTTGCGCTCGTAGAAACGGGTGCCGCCCACCACGCGGTAGGGCAGACCCACGCGGACCAGGATGTCTTCTATGGCGCGGGATTGGGCGTTGGTGCGGTAGAAAATGGCCACATCTCCCGGCCGGACATCCGTCTCGTCCTGAAGCCGGTCAATTTCCTTGGCGATGAATCTGGCCTCGTCGTGCTCGGACTCTGCCACGTAGCCAATGATCTTTTCGCCGTCGCCCTCGGCTGTCCATAGCCGCTTTTCCCGACGGTTGGGGTTGCGGGAGATCACGGCGTTGGCGGCGCTGAGGATGTTTTGCGTGGAGCGGTAGTTCTGCTCCAGCTTGATCGTGTCAGCGTTGGGATAGTCCTGCTCGAATTCGACAATGTTGCGGATGTCAGCGCCGCGGAACGCATAGATGGACTGATCCGAGTCACCCACCACCGTCAGCTCCGCAGGGACTCCCGTGCCGCCGTCGTCCGTGCCGACGATTTCCTTCACCAGCGCGTATTGGGCGTGGTTGGTGTCCTGGTACTCGTCCACCAACACGTGGCGGAAGCGGCGCCGGTAGTAGTCGGCAACGCCCGGGAACGCCCGGAACATGTACACGGTCTGGGCGATGAGGTCATCAAAGTCCATGGCGTTGGCCTGGCGCAGGCGCTGCGTGTACCCCTTGTATACCTCGGCCACGGCAGCGGCGAAGGGTTCGTTGAAGTTCGTGTTCATGGAGTTCTCATCTTCATCGATGAGCTCATTCTTCAACGCCGAGATCTTGTGCATGATCGCCTTGGGCGCGAACTTCTTAGGATCCAAGTCCAGGCCCTTGGACACCAGCGTGATGAGCCGCAGCGAGTCGGCCGAATCGTAGATGGAGAAATTCGAGTTCAGCCCGATGGTCTTTGCCTCGCGGCGCAGAATCCGCACGCATGAGGAGTGGAAGGTGGAAATCCACATGCTCTTGGCAGCATCGCCAATCAAGGCCTCGATGCGTTCACGCATTTCAGCGGCGGCCTTGTTCGTGAACGTGATGGCCAGAATTTGGCCGGGGTGGGCCTGCCCGGTGGCCAGCAGGTAGGCGATCCGGTGGCTCAGCACCCGGGTCTTGCCCGAGCCGGCACCTGCCACAATCAGCAGCGGCCCGCCGGAGTGCACCACGGCGGCTTCCTGCTGCGGGTTCATGCCTTCAAGGAGCTCGGCAGGATCCGGCCAACGCCGTGCAGAGGCAATCGATTCAGCACCACCGAAGGAGCCTGCCACGCTTCCAAAGTCCGGGGCGCCGTCGTGCCCCGGATAGCCCGGGCTGGACGCACCTGCACCAAATTCGGGCGCATCTGCTCCCGGATCCTCCGCGTCGAAGGGCTGCCACTGCGGCAATCCGGCGCCGGGGCTGTGCGTGGTTTTGGGCTTCTGGGGGTAAGGGTCAAACAACATATCCATGGTGGCATCCAGTGTAGTTCGCCCCGCTGACAATGACCTCCAGCCCCGCCAACACCACCGAGATGTGCGACAAAGGCGCCTCGAACTGGAATTGGAGTCATCATCACTTGGCGTCGTTCTGTAATCTCGCCGTCACTTACCCGGCCTTTGAACCGTCTTGCAAGGCATGGGTTTTGAGGCACTTAGGTTATGAGACAGCCCAGGGCCATTTTTGCTCTATCCGAGCGGCAACTGGCTAAGGGGGAGACTTTCTGTTCAAATCCGCAGGACAGACTCACAGCGGCCTGATTCATCGGCGATAGGTGCCCGTAAGAGGAACCCTCTACGGGAATGATCTGTTGGGGAGCGGCAGCGTTTGGTGATTCGTGTTTACGTCTTGGCATAATGGATCAGGCGGGCCAGGTGTTTGGTTCCGCGAGCGAAGCAGGCCTGGGGGACATTGGTCGGCTGGACACTGAGTACCGGCTGGCCCGTCTTCACGGTTGTGCGTGGAAGCGAAGAGGACCGGTTGTCTAACATTCCCGATGTGCCCGATTCAGTACGAGCAGATATCAAGAGCAGGATAGTTGCCTTGATGGTTGTCGCCCCCGCATGTTCGATCCTGATTGTCGCGGTGCTGTACTTGTTACTTCGCCCGCTAATTCCGAACAGCATAGCTATTCATGTGGGTCCCGATGGTGTGGGCTACGGCTCGCCTTTGCTCCTGATTGCGGTTGCTTCCGGCATTGCTGCCGTGGTCTTCGCGATTGGAGGAGCGACCACCAGGGAATTCTTCAAAGACGGCCACTGGTTTCAGACTCAGAAATCCATTGCCGTCGGGGTCATGGCTCTAGGATATGGCGTGATCGGCGTGGCCTTGGCAACTATCCTCAGCAACCTAAATGTCGACCCGGAAGCGATATCCGGTAATTCTGTGGGCATGGGACTGCTTGGCTTCATATTCCTCTTCATCGTTGCAGCCAGCGTCTATGTTGTCCTTTTTCCAAAGGCAGGGATAGAACCAATGAACACGTCGTACCGCTAAAACTGACATCAGCACCAAGTCTTCCGTAAGAAAAATACACGGGGGTTGCTCAAGGAAGTCCTAGATCCGATCGTACTGGGCACTGGTGTCCAGAGGGGAACCTTGACCGACCGGCGCCTAGTCCGCAGGACAACATTTGCCCATGGTCACGCCTTCGCAGATCGTATGGAGTTTCTGGCCTATCTGTTTGATTGCCACTTCTTGTAAGAGTTGGGCAGCATGATTGCCACCATGACCACTATGGCGATGCCCGGCACAAGTGCCCACGGGTCGGGATTGCCCTCGGACCCAAAAATAACGAGAAGCAGGCTAACGACTCCGAGCACTAAAAGTACGATGTGAATCCAGAACATGGCTCGCCACAATCGCAAGTCGCTTTGTCGGCTGGCTGCTTCCCAATCCACCATGACCCCACCCTAGAACGGCAGCAAGAATTTGGGTAGCAGCGAAGTGCGTCCCGCGCCGGGTGTCCCGTATAGAAATTGGCGAGCTGTCTCGTTAGCCGGTCGTTCACCGAAGTGTGCGTTGACGAAATCGAAAATTTGCGAAACCGCATGGCTCAGCAGACAACACATTCCCGTATACCCCGCCCGACTTAATGCCCGGTGAAGGTGCGCCAACTGCAACAGCCCTAACGTCTCGAAACCCTAGGCATACGAGACATCTCACCGGCAGGCTCGCGGCTGTGGTGGCAAAATACCAATTACCGCGGAGTCATGCGATTCACGTCTTTGGCTAGCGATTCTCGTAACTACGTCTTGTAACCTTCAACCAGAATCCGTGCACCCATCGTTAGTTGTGAGACAGCCCAGAACGGCCTCTGAAGACAGTGAACAGCCATGCAAATGGCGTAATCGGACAGCAAGTAGTCATTTTGGCCACAGGCGCCCGCCACGCTGGACGAATACGAGACTCTGGCCAGTACAACGGGTGGAATGGCACGGCCGATCCACCCAAAACATGTTCCGCCTGATCACAAAAGCCATAGTCAGAGATTATCCACACCCCAAGCCGCGCTGAGGCGTTGTTCTCACACATCAGAACGCGAACAGGGGTTTACGCGGGTACGGCCCCTTGCTCAAGGGCCGCCTTCAGTTCCGCCACAGCCCCGGCGGGCCCGGCCACAAACCATTCGAGCCCGTTGACAGGCACGACGGCGGTGTCCCCGCCGGCGGCCTCCACGACGCCTTTTCCGGGGAGCCAGTCCCAGGACGGGCAACTGTGCTGGAACCACACGCCCAGTTCGCCCTGTCCCACCCGGGCCAAGTCACACGAGCCTGATCCCAACATGCGCAGGGTGGCCGGCAGCACGGCCGCCCGCTGCCACGGCACTGCGGCGCGGGGATCGGCCAACCAGCCGGGGTGGATATAGGAGCCGGCGGCAAGCTCCCCCACCTGCTGCCGCGAGTCCACGCTGATCAGCTGGCCGTTGCACGTGGCCTGATGTTGGGAGCCCCCCATCCACATCTTCTCTTCTTCTGGCTGGTAGATGGCCCCGAGCAGCACCTCAGCGTGAGCGAAGTTCACCGCCGTCGACCTTAAATCAACACCGGACACTCCGGTGACAAGCGCCAGGGCGGAACACCAATAGGTTGAGCCGCTGGCGAAGTTGAACGTCCCGTCGACGGGGTCCACGACCCAAACCCTCCCGGAGCTGCCCTCGAAACCTGCTCCCTCCTCCCCCAGGATCGAATCCTCTGGGCGGGCCAGGCGCAACTGTTCGTACAAGAACTTTTCGGCAGCAAGGTCGGCCGCCGTGGCGAAGTCAGCGGCGTTGGCCTTGATCTGCCGTCCGGCCTGTAATTCCTGGAGCCCTTTGGCGCGGATGGATACAGCCAGTGCGCCGGCCGCTCGCAGCAGCTTCGCCGCCAATTCACTGTCACTGGGCGCGGGGATGGTTTCTGTTGCCATGGCACCAGCCTATGTGAGCGATAATGGTTCCATGGCTAAAACTCCCGCCCAACGTGCAGCAAAACACGGTCAGGCTGCCACTCCGGCAAGCGTCCCAGCAGTCAATACAAGCACCCAGCGGTCCCCGCAAAAGGCTCAGGGCAACGCGAACTTGCTCCTGATCGCCGGCTCCGTGGCCAGTTTGTTCTTGTTCTGGTACTTCCACCTGTTGACGCTGAACCAGATGACAGGACTCTCCGGCGGATTGTCCATGCCCGATTCCATGTTTTTTGGCTTCGATGTGGCCCACGTTGAGGCGCTGCGCGCGGCCATGGATCCGGACGCGATGGGTCAGCTGCAATTTGTCCACAAAACGGCCGGGACGCTGTTCCCGCTGGTCTTTGGCTTGAGTGCCATGACGATGGTGGCCATCAATGTGGCCAAGAAGTCGGTGCGGTGGATGCTGTGGATTCCGCCCTTGCTGTTCGCCGTCGTCCAGTTGTCGGCCAATGTGGTCATCGACAACATGCTCGGCCCGGAAAAGCTTTCATCGTCCGCTGTTTCCCTGGCCTCGGCACTGGTCATGGCCAGCTGGTTCCTTTTGATCCTGTCATTGGCAGGAATCGGAGTGGCGTTGTTCATTGGGCGGAAGCGCAAGGCACCCGCCGTTTTGTAAGTAGGGCATCCGGCCACCGTTTTTTGCTTGCCTGCCTGTTCCGCTAGGCTGGGTGACGCGCCTCTGTAGTCCAATGGATAAGACGGCCCTCTCCTAAAGGGCAAATCCGGGTTCGATCCCCGGCGGGGGCACTTTTTTGTGGCCGCTAACGGTTGTTGCGGCACGGCGTCAACTCTTCTTAGTGCAGCTGACCCTCGGCAGCTGGGAATGGTGGGGAACTCGGTGAGCACTCGCACCACCGGATCCGGAGTGGCGGCATCCATCACGGCATCCGTCCTCTTTGCCGTCATCTTCCTGCTGGCCGGCTTGCTACCCGGGTGGGGTGCGGAGGAAATACTCGGTTGGCGGATCGTACTGACCCTGTCCATGCTGGGCGCTACCTTCCCATTTCTTGCCACGGCGCGTGCCGAGTGGCGCGCCTTGGTGACACGGGTCCGACGTCGTCCAACCCTGATTTTGCTCGGGGTCCTGGCCACCATGCTGGTTGGAGTCCAACTGTGGCTGTTCCTATGGGCGCCACTGAACGACATGGCCATGGCAGTATCCTTTGGTTACTTCCTCATGCCGCTGACCATGGTCCTGGCCGGTCGCGTGTTCTTTGCGGACAGGCTCAGCAACCTGCGCAAACTGGCCGTGGCTGCTGCGGCTCTCGGCGTGGCACATGAGGCTTTCTCTGCCGGCGGATTGCAATGGCCCACATTGCTGGTGTGCCTGGGCTACCCCATCTACTTTGTGCTGCGCCGCAAGATCGGCTTCGACAACCTGGCCGCCTTTTCCGCAGAGCTGATGTTAATGCTGCCCGCGGCCGTGTTCTTCATCCTTTCCGGCCCGCACGGACTGGGTGCCGACGACGGAGGCATGCTCAGCGGTGCGGGAATCCCCGAAGGGACGTGGGGTGTGGCGGCCATCGGCGTGCTGGGCGGGGTGTCCATGGCCACGTATTTGCTGGCCAGCAAGTGGCTGCCGCTATCGCTCTTTGGCCTGCTCGGTTATGTGGAACCTGTGCTGCTGGTGGTGGTTTCCTGGATCCTGGGCGAAACACTTGGCTGGGCGGCGCTGCTGACCTATGGCCCCATCCTGCTGGCGCTGCTGTTCTTGTCCCTCGATGGCCGACGCCGGGACCCCAAATTGCTGGTGCGTGCCCTGGAGAATGCGCAATGAACATCACAAAAACCGTGGTCTTATTTGTGCTGGCCGCAGTTGCAGAAATCGGTGGAGCCTGGCTTGTGTGGCAGGCGGTGCGCGAGGACAAAGCCTGGTGGTGGGCCGGCCTTGGCATTGTTGCCCTAGGCGCCTACGGATTCATCGCCGCACTCCAATCCGATGCGAACTTTGGCCGTGTACTGGCCGCCTATGGAGGGGTGTTCATCGCCGGCTCGCTGCTGTGGGGCATGATCTTTGACAAATTCACCCCTGACCGGTGGGACATCACCGGCGCCCTGGTCTGCTTGGCCGGGGTCAGCATCATCATGTTCGTTCCTCGCACTGCCTAAGTTCAACGCCGCTGTTCATGGAAAGACTAGGATCGAAGACGTGAAAAACGTTCTCAAGGTTTCGGCTGTTTGTGTTTACGATCCTGCCGGGCGGCTGCTCACGGTTCGCAAGTCCGGCACCTCGAAGTTCATGCATCCCGGCGGCAAACCGGAAGTGGGCGAAAGCGCGGCCGAGGCCGGTGCACGCGAGCTGGCCGAAGAGGTGGGTGTGCACGTTCCTGCTTCCGAGCTCGAACTCATGGGAGTTTGGACGGGAACGGCGGCGAATGAGTCAAACACCGACATTGAAGCCACGGTTTTCACGGCCCCTGGCAGCTGGGCTGCCGATTCGGTGCTGCCGGCTGCTGAAATCGCAGAGTTGCGCTGGATGGCCGTGGACCGGGGCATCGACTTTGGCGATCTAGCTCCACTATTGACCGAATACGTACTTCCGCGGCTCACCAGATACCCACAACACCCCTAAAACCGCACCCAACCCGGATGACCGCACCTTCCCTGCACAATCGCCGCTTCCTACCAGCGATCATGCGGGGAAGGTGCGGTCTTGCGGGGAAGATGCGATTAGGCGGTCGGGCCCAGGTGGCTGAAGGCCAGCTGGGCCAAGGCAGCGGCCTGGTCGCCGAGGACGCCGTCATCAAAGACCACCCTCGGCGAATGGTTGAACTCTTCCGTGTCCGAGCCATCCGGCGAGCAGGCCAGGAAAATGAAGGAGCCGGGGACCTCTTCGAGCACCACCGAGAAGTCCTCCGAGGCCATGGCGGGGTTCTCCGCCAGCACAACCCGATCCGGACCAAACTGGCTGCGCAACGTGTCCAGTGCGGCCGCCGTCGTGCTTGGGTCATTGAGTGTGACGGGGCACCCGACAAAGAACTCCACATCCGCCGTGCAACCATGGGCCAGCGCAATGTTCTCAGCCAGTCGTTTGGTTTCGACAGCCAATTTGTCAGTGGATGCCTTGGACAGGGTACGGACGGTGGCACCGAGCGCAGCCTTATCGGGGATGACATTGAAGGCGTCACCCGCCTTGAGCATCGTCACGGTGAGAACGATAGGGTCCAGTGCGTCGAATTTTCGAGTGGCCATGGTTTGCAGCGCGGTGGCAATTTCCATCAGCGCAGGCACCGGGTCAATGGCAGCATGGGGCCGGGAGGCGTGCCCGCCGAGACCGTTGACGGTGACGCCGAGCCAGTTGGCGCCGGCCAGCATGGCTCCGGGCCTGCTTGAAAAAACGCCCTTGGGTCCCGGCTGCACATGGACGGCATAGGCGGACACAGGCTTGTGGCCCGTGGTTTCCAACAGGCCCTCGGCCAGCATCCGGCGGGCACCGTCGTGGCCTTCTTCCCCAGGCTGGAACATGAACAGGACGTCCCCGGCCAGTTCCTCCCGCCGGGCAGCAAGCAGCCGCGCAGCTCCGACCAGCCCGGCGACGTGAAGATCGTGGCCGCAGGCGTGCATGGCACCGTTCGTTGAGGCGTACTCCAGCCCTGTCAGTTCCTCCACGGGAAGCGCATCCATGTCGCCGCGCAGCAGCACCGTGGGGCCGGGCTGGGAACCACGCAGCACTGCCACCACCGACATCGTCGACTTCCCCAACGTGACTTCCAGGCCCAAACCCTCCAACGCTGCCACAATGCGGGCCTGCGTCCGGGGCAGGTCAAGCCCTGTTTCGGGGTCGGCGTGCAGCTGGCGGCGCAGAGCCACCAGGTCAGGAAGCAGTGCTGCTCCGGCTTCGGTGAATGACATGGCGTGGGCCCCTCTTCGTCGATGGTGCCGGGCAGGCTCCACGGTTAGGTATTGTCCGCCTCGGCAACGGCAGCCACAGCCTGGGAGAACTGGGTGTCGTGGAGTTCAGCGTAGCGGCCGCCGCGGCCAATAAGTTGCTCATGGGTGCCGCGTTCCACAATCCGGCCAGCTTCCAGCACCAGGATCTGGTCTGCGGAGCGGATGGTGGAGAGCCTGTGCGCAATGACAAGGGCCGTCCGACCTTCAAGCGCCTCACCCAAGGCCGCCTGAACGGCGGCCTCGTTCGTGGAGTCCAAGGCCGCCGTGGCTTCGTCCAAAATGACGACGGCGGGCTGGACCAGCAGGAGCCGCGCAATGGTCAAGCGCTGGCGTTCGCCACCGGAAAGCCGGTAGCCGCGCTCCCCCACTACGGTCTCAAGACCGTCAGGCAGCGCCCTGGCAAAGTCCTCCAGCCGCGCCCGGTGCAGCACATCCCAAATTTCAGCGTCGGTGGCTGAGGGCTTGGCAAGGCGCAGATTGGAACCGATGGTTTCGTGGAACAGATGCCCGTCCTGGGTGACCATGCCCACCCCTGCCCGGAGTCCGTCGAAGCTGAGGTCACGCACGTCCACACCGCCGAGGCGCACGGTGCCGGAATCGACGTCGTACAGGCGCGAAAGCAGCTGCGCGATGGTGGACTTACCGGCGCCCGAGGATCCCACCAGCGCGATAGTCTGGCCAGGTTCGGCGCGGAAGGAAATCCCATGCAACACGTCCTCGCCGCCACGGGTATCCAGCACCGCTACATCCTCCAGCGAGGCAAGGGAGACCTTGTCTGCGGAGGGGTAGCCGAAGCGCACATCGGTGAATTCAATGCCGAGCGGGCCCGCAGGGAGCTCCACGGTGTGCTCCTTTTCGGCGATGAGCGGCTTCAAATCGAGAATCTCAAATACCCTGTCAAAGCTCACCAGGGCACTCATGATGTCAACGCGGGCGTTGGCCAGTGCCGTCAGCGGAGCGTACAGGCGGGTCAGCAGCAGGGCCAGCACGACGACGTCGCCGGCGTTGAGTGAGCCGCCGATGGCCAGCGCGCCGCCGAGTCCGTAGACGAGTGCCAGCGCCAAGGCGGAGACGAGCATCAGGGCCGTGAAGAACACGAACTGCAGGATCGCCGTGCGCACACCGATTTCGCGGACCCGGTTGGCGCGGGAGGCGAACTCGTGTGACTCGTCGGCGGGGCGGCCAAACAGCTTGACCAACGTGGCTCCGGGGGCGGAGAAACGCTCGGTCATCTGCGTGCTCATGTCCGCGTTCAAGTCGGCGGATTCACGGCGTAAACCGGCCAGCCGGGCACCGAAACGGCGTGCCGGCATGAGGAAGATCGGCAGCAGCACCAAAGCCAGCACGGTCACCAGCCAGGACGTGTTCAGCATGACAATAAGCGTCAAAATCAGCTGTACTGAGTTGGAAACAATTCCGGAGAGCGTGCCGCTGAAGGCCTGCTGGGCGCCAATGACATCACTGTTGAGCCGGCTCACCAGCGCACCGGTGCGGGTGCGGGTGAAGAACGCGATGGGCATGCGCTGGACGTGGTCAAAGACCGCCGTGCGCAGATCCAGAATGACGCCTTCGCCCAAGTTCGCCGAAATCCAGCGAATCACCAGGGAAAGGCCGGCATCCAGAACAGCCACGATGGCGATCAGCACGGCCAGCCGCACCACCACGTCTACGGCAGTTTTGGCGACAATGGCGTCCACTACCTGCCCTGCGAGTACGGGGGTGGCCACTGCCAGCGCCGCCGAAATCACCGACAGCACAACGAAAATCAGCAGCTTGCGACCGTACGGTTTGGCGAACAGGACGGTCCGGCGCAGGGTGTCCTTGGAGATGCCGCCATTGCTTTTGTCCGAGCGCATGGAACTCCAAAGTGAACTCCAGGCTGCTCCTTCCATGCTCATGCGTGTGGTCCTTCAATCTTTAAGGGGGCAAGCTACAAGCTTAAGCCCAGGACCCGTCGCTAAAATTCCCGGTGGCCGCTGGCATTGCCAAATCCAGCAGGAACGACGCCGGAGCTGCCGCCGCCCAGTGATAGCCCACGTCCCACAGGTGCGTCAAGTCACACCGGTAACATGTGCGTAACACAATGAAATATTGCCTCTTGTGTTCCGGCGCTCCAGTGATAACGTCCAACTACCGGTCCTGGCGCGTCCCCATCTTTTCGCGACAGCCCAAGAACCACAGCCGCACTAACCACAGCAGCACCACAGCCCCACCTTCACAGCAAAGGAACACACACCATGAAACGTCGCAGCCTTGGACTCGTTGGCCTCCTCGCAGCAGCATCGCTGGCGCTTGCTGCCTGCGGCGGCACCACCGCACCCGCCACATCGGCAGGCGGGGATACTTCGCTGAGCAGCGTCAAGGACGCCGGGACCATTGTGTTCGCCACGGAAGGCACCTACCGTCCGTTCAGCTTCCATGAAGGCGGTTCCGGCCCCCTGACGGGCTACGACGTCGATGTGGCCACGGCCGTCGCCGGCAAGCTCGGCGTGAAAGTGAAGTTTGAGGAAACCCAATTCGACTCCATCTTCGCGGGGCTTGAAGCGAAGCGTTTTGACGGCATCGCCAACCAGGTCACGGTCAACCCCACCCGCCAGGAAAAATACGATCTTTCCACCCCGTACACGGTCTCCCAGGGCGTCATCGTCACCCAGGACAGCAACACCGCGATCTCCTCCTTTGCCGATCTCAAGGGCAAGACCACCGCCCAGTCGCTGACAAGCAACTGGTACACGCTCGCCACTGACAGCGGCGCCAAGGTGGAGGCCGTCGAAGGCTGGGCGCAGGCCGTCTCGCTGTTGAAGGACGGCCGCGTTGACGCGATCGTCAATGACAAGCTCACCTTCCTTGACTATGAACACACCACCCCCAACTCCGGGTTGAAGATTGCCGCAACAACCAAGGACTCCTCCTATTCCGCCCTCGCCTTCCGCAAGGGTTCAACGGCGCTGACCGACGCGGTAAACAAGGCCCTTGCCGACCTCAAGGCCGACGGGACGCTGAAAACGCTGAGCGAAAAGTACTTTGGCCAGGATGTCAGCAAGTAGCCGCGCCGGGCATCAGACCAACTGTCCCTCGGCACCCTGCTCAACCGGGCTAAGGTTCAGCCATGGACTTTAACCTCTTTTGGAGTTCCCTGGGCCCGCTGCTACTGGGCGCCATCCAAGGCACCATCCCGCTGGCGCTGGCCTCCTTCGCGTTGGGGCTGTTGATCGCCCTCGTCGTGGCGATCATGCGCATCAGCTCCAACAAGCTGGCCAGCGGCCTAGGCAGGGTATATGTCTCCGTGATCCGCGGAACACCACTGCTGGTCCAACTGTTCGTGATCTTCTACGGACTCCCGGCCGTCGGGGTGAAGATCGATCCCTGGCCCAGCGCCATCATCGCCTTCTCCCTGAACGTGGGCGGCTATGCGGCGGAAGTCATTCGGGCCGCCATCCTCTCGGTGCCACGCGGCCAGTGGGAAGCCGGGCACATGATCGGCATGTCCCGCAACCAGGCCCTGCTGCGCATCATCTTGCCCCAGGCTGCCCGCGTTTCCGTCCCGCCGCTATCCAACACGTTCATTTCGCTCGTGAAGGACACCTCCCTGGCGTCCTTGATTCTTGTCACCGAGATGTTCCGGGTAGCCCAGCAGGTGGCGGCCTTCAGCCAGGAATTCATGCTGCTCTACCTTGAAGCGGCCGCCATTTATTGGGTCATCTGCCTTGTGCTGTCAACGGCCCAGACACGTGTGGAAAAGAGGTTGGACCGCTATGTTGCCCACTGACAAGTTGCCAGTTGAGCCCGTCCTGCAGGTTCGCGGACTGAGCAAGTCCTTCGGCAGCAACCAAGTGCTGCGCGGCATTGACCTCGAGGTCCCACGCGGAAAAGTGGTGGCGCTCATCGGCCCGTCCGGCTCGGGCAAGACCACCATTTTGCGTTCCCTCAACGGCCTTGAAACGCCCGACGCCGGATCCGTCACCATGGGTGCCCGCGACGCTGCACCTTCGGGCCGCAAAGGCGCAGAAAAACCCTTGTCGGTTGACTTTGGCGCCGCCAGCCCGTCCAAAAAGGAGCGGGCCAGGCAGCTTGCCGCACTTCGCGACCGCAGCGCCATGGTGTTCCAGCACTACAACCTTTTCCCGCACAAGTCCGTGCTGGAAAACGTCATTGAAGGCCCCGTCCACGTGCAAAAGCGGCCCCGCACCGAGGCCGTGGCAGAGGCGGAGGCTTTGCTGGCACGGGTGGG
>NZ_JAUNVV010000025.1:2874-17910 GCF_030540645.1 Arthrobacter sp. | reverse complement strand
GTGGGCATTGTGCGAGCGTTGGCGCTGAAACCACAGCTGCTGCTCTTTGACGAGCCGACATCGGCCCTTGACCCCGAGCTGGTGGACGACGTCTTGGCCGTCATCAAGGAACTGGCCGAGGAAGGCTGGACCATGGTCATCGTCACCCACGAGCTGGCCTTCGCACGTCAAACGGCAGACGAGGTAGTCTTCATGGACGACGGCGTGGTGGTGGAGCGCGGCCCGGCCAGCCAGGTTCTGCGCAACCCCAAGGAAGAGCGAACACAGGCGTTTGTGCGCCGGCTGCTGCACGAAATCTAGCCCCCTCCCTCGGGGGCAGGGGCACGTGCAGGGCAGCCGGACCCCTCGCGGACATCACAGCCTTGGCGTATGTTGGTACGACGTTGCTCCCAATGCCCGCCCTGACGGCATTCCGACCTAGCACCCAGGGAAGTCCATGACTGCTTCAGACACACAGCACCCCGTCGTTTTGCGCCGCATCCAGCTCAGCACCGCCGCCTGGCAGTTGTTGTGTGAAGCGACAAGCACCATCTTGGACCTCCCAGCGACTAATTCCGCCGGTCAGGCTGCCGCACCCGGGACGGAATTCCTGCAGCTGGGTTCAGCGCAGCCGGCCCCCTTGAGCGGGGATGCCGAGGCAGCGGCCTGGAGTGAACTGAAGGAGCTGGGCATGTCCCCGGCCGCCTGTGAGGTGGCGCTGCAGTGGATGGGCGCCGTCTCCATTTTGCTCACGGCCCCCATCACGGTGACGGCGCGCGCAACGTACAACGGTGTCAGCACCACCAGTGTGCTGGGGCTGCGTGCGGGCCGCGGGCTGGCGGTGCACCAGCGGCACATCTCTGAAGTCCACGGCCAGGACTCGGTTGTTGTGGGCAGCGAGGACAGCATGGAGGTGACGCTTTTTGACATGGACAACGTGTGGGGCGCCACGGCCCGGCTGCTGCCGCCCCTGGATGTTGTCCAAGCTGCGTCCCTGGCCGCGCCGCTTCCTGCCGGTGCGGCGACAAGCCCCGGGCTTTCCAGCTACGGGCCTGCCGAGGACGCCAACGTCGCACTCAGCGTCGTCACTGCCGCGGAAGGCCGGCCCAGCCGTGTCTGGGCAGGCAAATGGAGCGTCCGCGGCGGGCAGCTGTACTCGGTCCCCACGGACGGCGATGCCAGCCCAGCGCATGTGACGCCGGTGCCGTCCGGGCACATCGCCCATGAGCTGGTGGCCGCCGTCGTCGTCGCCCATGCCGCGCTGCCCGTTGCCGCGAACACCGCCGGGGGCCCGGCACGTGAGGGTGGCGGAAAATGAGGGTGCCGTTGGGTTGCCATTTACGGACTCTGCATCTCTGGTTAGCCCGAGCCCGTATTGAGCGTCCGTTTCACCGTTTGGGTGGCATCGCCGCTACGCACTACAGCCAGGGGGTATCTAGGCATGAGGCGCAGCGATCAGTTCTTCCGAAAGCTCAGCGTGCTGCCCGCCGTGGGATTGCTGGCCGTGCTCATCACAGCGTGCGGTGCCGGAGGTGCGACCACCTCCGGGGACCAGTTTGTGGCCAAGGCAACCGCCGCTGCAACGGCCAGCCTTGAAAGCGTCTTGGCGGATTCCCTGCGTGCCGTGTCCTCCGCCGCGGGGTCGCTGAACCCTGTGACAAGGGTCCGGTTTTAGGTGTTTGCCGAAGGCGACGAGGCCAACGGCATCCGCCCCGACGTGCTGGGCTTGTCGCAGTCCACCACAGTGGATGAGTTGCGCAGCTACGCGGCCGCCGGCTGAACGGCGGCGCCGCAATCAGCCCACGCGACCCGGATGCGTGTACACGTTCAATGTCTCCCCGCGGCTGAACCCCACCAGCGTCAACCCAGTGCTGCGGGCCAGCTCAACAGCCAGGGACGACGGCGCACTCACGGCCGCGAGCATCGGCACCCCTGCCATCGCAGCCTTTTGAACGAGTTCAAAGGACGCACGCCCCGACACCTGCAGGATGCTGCTGGAAAGTGGCAGCATCCGTTCCCGAAAAGCAGCCCCCAGCACTTTGTCCACGGCGTTGTGCCGGCCTACGTCCTCGCGCACGCTCAGCAGTTCCCCATCCGCAGAAAATAGTCCGGCAGCATGCACGCCGCCTGTTTTTTCAAACAGTTTCTGCTGCTCGCGCAAAGAGTCTGGCAGCCCTGCCAGCACCGTCGCGGCAATCAAAGGCTCATCCAAACCAGCCCTCATGGGAAAATGTGATGACTTATGTACTGCATCAATGGAGGCCGTGCCGCAGATCCCGCAGGCGCTGGAGGTGGTCACATGCCGCTGCGCAGCCGGCAGTGGCAGGGCAACATCGGGGCGCAGCTGGGCTTCCAGTACATTGAACGTTTGCTGGCCGTTTTCGTCCTCACCAGCGCAAAAGCGCAAGGAAATCAGTTGTTCCGGCTCATGGATGATGCCTTCCGAGAGCAGGAATCCGGCCACCAGGTCAAAATCATCGCCGGGCGTTCTCATGGTGACGCTAAAGGATTCATGGCCCAACCGGATTTCCAAGGGCTCTTCCACTGCCAGCGCTTCTTCGCGCAGCACACGGCGACCACCGGCCAGATCAATTCTGGTGGCCTTGACCCGATGGATCAGTCGTCCCATTGTCATCCTCCAAAAAAAAATATCGTCTAAGGTCTACAGTAGATGCTCAACGCCGAAGGGACCCATCATGGCTGGCAAAGCGCCACGCGAGAATATTGACGAAGCACGGCTCTCCGTAGGCAGCGTGAAGAAGACGGCCGTCGGTATCCCCGGCATATTGCACTCCATGGAAGCCGCACTGGATGAGATGGGCCCTGTCCGTGCGGCCCGGACCTTGCTGCGGATCAACCAAAAAGACGGTTTCGACTGCCCCGGTTGCGCATGGCCGGAAGGCGACAAGCGCCACGCGGCGGAGTTTTGTGAAAACGGGGCCAAAGCGGTCGCCGAGGAAGCCACGAAAAGGCGCGTGCCGCCGTCGTTCTTTGCCGAACACACGGTGGCCGAACTCCTCGAGTGGGACGATTTTCGGCTGGGCCAGCAAGGCAGGCTGACAGACCCAATGTTCCTGGCTGAAGGTGCCGAACACTACGTTCCGGTCTCTTGGGAGCGCGCGCTGGGGCTGCTCGCGGACGAGCTCAAGGCGCTGGGCCATCCCGACGAGTCGATCTTCTACACCTCGGGCCGCACGTCCAATGAAGCGGCGTTCCTGTACCAGCTGATGGTGCGCGGGCTGGGCACTAACAACCTGCCGGACTGCTCGAACATGTGCCACGAATCCAGCGGTTCAGCGCTGACGGAGACCATTGGCATCGGCAAGGGCTCGGTGTCGCTGGAGGACATGTACAAGGCCGAGCTGATCATCATCGCCGGCCAAAACCCCGGTACGAACCACCCGCGCATGCTCTCCGCGCTGGAAAAGGCGAAGCAGAACGGCGCCGTCATTGTGGCCGTGAACCCGCTGCCGGAAGCCGGCCTGATGCGCTTTGAGAACCCGCAGACGGTCAAGGGGCTGGTGGGCGGCGGCACAGCGCTGGCGGATGACTTCCTGCAAATTAAACTCGGCGGAGACCAGGCACTGTTCCAGGGCCTGGGCAAGTTCCTGCTCGAGGAACAACGTCGCCCCGGATCACTGCAGGCCGGGCGGGTGTTCGACACGGACTTCATCGAGGCGCACACCACGGGCCTGGGCGAATACCTGACCCAGCTCGAAACCGTCACGTGGGCGGAAATCGTCACGGCGACAGGGCTCAGCGAAGCCCAAATTCGTGCCACGGGCGAGCGGCTGCTGGCGTCCAAGGCCACCGTGGTCTGCTGGGCGATGGGCCTGACCCAGCACAAGCACTCCGTGGCCATGCTGCGCGATGTGGTCAACGTGCTGCTTTTGCAGGGCAACATTGGCAAACCCGGCGCCGGTGTGTGCCCCGTCCGCGGCCACTCCAACGTCCAGGGCGACCGGACCATGGGCATTTTCGAGCGCATGCCGGCCGAGTTCCACGATGCCCTGGACCGCGAATTCTCCTTCGCATCCCCGCGTCCGGACGGTTTTGACACAGTCGCGGCCATCGAGGCCATGCGGGATGGCAAGGCCTCAGTATTCATGGGCATGGGCGGGAACTTTGTTCGCGCAACTCCTGATTCCGATGTCACCGAAGCTGCGCTGAAAAAGCTGTCCCTGACAGTGCAGATCTCCACCAAGCTGAACAAGTCCCACCTTGTCACCGGCCGTCAGGCGCTGATCCTGCCCACCCTGGGCCGTACCGAGCGTGACACCCAGGCAGGCGGCGACCAGCGCGTCACCGTCGAGGACTCCATGAGCGCCGTGCACGCTTCACGCGGGAGGCTTGCACCGGCGTCGAGCAATCTGCTTTCCGAAGTAGCCATTGTGTGCCGGTTGGCCAAGCTCCTTTTTGAGACGGACGACGGCGCTACTCGCCCCGGTGCGCCCGTCGCCGACTGGTCCGCCATGGCCGCTGACTACAGCCTCATTCGGGCACACATTGCCGCCGTCGTTCCCGGCTTTGAGGACTTCGAGGCCAAGATCAACAAGCCCGGCGGCTTCATTCTGCCGCACGGTCCGCGCGATTCGCGTTCCTTCACCACAGAATCCGGACTGGCACACTTCACGGCCAATGAGCTGGAATATCCGCGCGTGCCCGAGGGCCGCCTGCTGTTGCAGACGCTGCGCTCCCACGACCAGTACAACACCACCATCTACGGCAAGGATGACCGCTACCGGGGCATCAAGAACGGCCGCCGCGTGGTTTTCGTGAATCAGAAGGACCTTGACTCCTTCGGCATTGCCGACGGAACCATGGTGGACCTAGTCTCCGAATGGAAGGACGGGGTTGACCGGCGCGCACCTGATTTCCGGGTCGTGGCGTACTCCACGCCCGTAGGCTGCGCAGCCGCGTACTACCCTGAAACGAACGTGCTGGTCCCGCTCGATTCCAAGGCGGACGTCAGCGGCACGCCCACCTCGAAATCCGTCGTCATCAGGCTGGAACCCGTCGCCTGACCCTTGGAACACGTGAACGCCTGCGCACCGTTAATTCGATACCGTGCGCCACTTCGGGAGTGGCGGCACATTCGTGCATAACGGTGCGCAGGCGCCATCGTGGGACATGAGCCGCGCCTGAGCACTGCATCGGCTACTTCCAGGGCAGGGGTATGGCTGTGAGCGTCTCCCCCATCTTGGCTCCGTGCGGCGGGACGACCATGAGCCCGTCGGCTGCAGCCAGTCCGCGCATCATGGCGGAGTCGGTGTTGGCGCACGGGGAGGCCAATCCGTACACGAGTCTGTAGGGCATGAGCCGGGTCGGGCCCTGGTAGTCCTTGATGGGCGAGCCGCATGCCACCTCCGTAGTGGCCGGTTCAGGCAGGCTGCCAAGTTTTGCCAGCAGCGGCGCGCCGAGGGTCAGCAATCCCACCATGGCAGCCAGCGGGTTTCCGGGCAGGCCCACAATAAAGCGACCGTCGGGCAGTTCCGCCAGCAGTGTGGGGTGCCCCGGACGCATGGCAATGTGCGGGACGTGGAAGGTTCCGCCCATTGCCGTGATGGCTTCGCGCAAGAAGTCAGCGGCGGAATGTCCCGTGGCACCTGTGGTGATGATGACGTCGGCGGGGTCGTCTTCGTCGTCAACGAGCGCATCGAGCATGGATGCCAGGTTATCCGCTGCCCGCTGCAGGCCGACGACGGCGCCACCGAGCATCGTGACAACGGCACCGAGTTGGGGAGAGAACGCGTCACGGACAAATCCCGGATCCGGGATTCCCGCCTGCACCACTTCATCTCCCGTCAGCACGATCTTCACGGCGGCCCTGCCCAAAACGGACAGTTCGTCCATGCCACCGAGCGCCGCCAAGGAAAGGTGTGCGGGGTTGAGGGTGGTGCCAGCCTTGATCAGCAGTTCGCCAGCCTCCGCCTCTTGGCCGGTGGGACGGATGTGCTGCCCGTTCTTTGGCTCTCCCGGTCGGGCGGCGTCACCCCGCACCAGCACCGGCAGGCCGTCGTCGTCGGTGGACAGTTCACCGGACTCGCTGCGCAGGACGGACTTGGCACCGCGCGGAATGAGTCCACCGGTGACGATGGGGACCGCTTGGCCGGCGGTAAGCCGGGCCCCCTTGTCGGCCAGGATCCACGGCGGGCTGCCCGCAACGGCCCAGCCGTCCATGGCCGAGGATGCATAGTGCGGCATGGCGTGCCGGGAGAACACGTCTTGCGCCAGAATTCGCCCAAGTGCGGAGGCCAGCGGAACCGTGTGGGCCGGCAGTGGTTCGGCCGCGCTCCAAGCCAGCGCCCTTGCTTCTTCCCATGTGTGCGGCAGAATGCGGGCTGGTTCCGCCGTCGCCTCTGCTACCTCTGCGCCTGCTGCTACTGCAGCGACCGGGCCGGGGCTGCTGTTGTCGGCGTGCTCCCCCATGGAAATGCTATTTCCCGGAAGTTGCGTCGGCGGCGCCAGCCTGTGCTGCGGCCGGAGCCGTAACGGGTGCTTCAGCCGCGGCGAGCTGCTTGGCCATGCCGAGGGCGGCCTTCATGGCCGTGGCTTCGTCCGCCTGGCCGGATCCAGCAGCAAGGCCGGCAGCCAGTCCGGCGATAAAAGTTGTCAATGGCGCGGCGGGGCGCACGATCGAATGTGCTGCAACTCCTGCCACGTTCAACACTGCGTGGACGTCCACGGTGATGTCGGCTATTTCAAAGGCCGCCAGCAGCTTGTTTGTCCATTCCTGCAAAAGCTCGTCGTGATTCTCCACTTACTGCCCTTCCGCCTCGGCAGGCCACGCGTCAATACCCTGAGCGCGGGCGTCCTGCCAAGTGTCGATGTCCGTGCTCAGCCCAACGGGGACTACGCATTCCTTGATGAACACACTAGCAAGCAAGGAGAAAACCGAGGCATCCTGCAGCTTGCCCGCCTGCCGTGCCGCATCCACCGCAGCGTTCAGCGCCGCAAGCGGATAGATCCCGGCGAGCGGCTGTTTCCGTCCGTTGTCCACGGCCATGATGCCGCTTCCCACCTCGCAATCAGCCAGCGCATCCACGAGCAGTGCGGCTATCTCCGAGGCGCGGGGCATGTCGCAAGCGAGCACAAGCACGGGCCCGGCATCCGTATCCGCGTCCAATGCAGGCAGGGCCTGTGCAGCCAGAGCGGCCAAACCCGCGGCGATCCCTGCTGCAGGACCCGAGTAGGGCGGATCTTCCTGCACGAACATCACTTGACCATGGCTTCGGGCACCGCGGATCCAGTCCCGGGTCTTGTCCACAGGACCGACGACGGCGATTCGCGCTCCAGCGCGTACTCCCCCACCTGCTGTGGTTGGCTGGGTGAATCCTTGCCCAATTGCCGCCATTGCTCCGTCCACCGTCCGGGCTAGCAATGTTTGGCCCTCGAGCAGCAGCCCCGCTTTGGGCACTCCCCCCAGCCGCCGGGACATCCCACCGGCCAGAATCACGGCCATCACGGCAAGCCCCTCACAGTCCACATGCTGCAATATTATCCGCCCAAGCCGCACGCGCCAGACTTCCCTAATTAATGGGGCCATCCATGGGGCTGAAGTTGTAGCGTGCATTCACTGCATATTTGCAGGAACTGCACTTATGCTTATTTCGTGCCAATAAGTGACACAAGGCACATCCTGCATACCACTGGAGTCATGATGAGCATTCAACATCTTGGCGCAACGACATCCTCCGACTCGCTGCGCAACAGAAAACGCGCCGACACACGGCTGTCCATCCGGCGCGCTGCCATTGAACTCGGTCTTGAACACGGCTACGAACATGTCACAGTGGACATGATCTGCTCGGCCAGCAAAATCTCACCCCGGACCTTCTTCAACTACTTCGGCAGCAAAGAGGGTGTGTACGCGAGCCCCAACAGGGCCTTGCCCAGTGAACAACGGCGGCGTACGTTTGTGGAAAGCAATAATTCAGGAGTGTTTGACGACCTTTTCACCTTGATCGCGGATTCCCTTGTCGAGGTGGATTCCAACTTGGAGCTATTTCAGGCCAGGCGTCAGCTCATCCACGAAACAGCCGAACTGCTGCACAAGGAAAAGTCGCGCATCAGCGAGCTGGAAGAAACCTACGTGGGCTATGTGTTGGAACGGTATCGCTTCCAAGGACGCAACGAGGCCAAAACCGCTGACCTGGCCGATGAAGCACACTTGGTGGTTGCCCTGGTCTCAGGCGCCATGCGCTATGCCATGCAGAAGTGGGTGGCCGGCAACTTCTCCACCACACCCGAGGAACTGGTCCGGAACACCTCGACCCTTGTGCACCGCATTGCCAGCAACGAACACTGGCCGTAAACCGACGCCACCAGCCGTCACCGGCTGTACCCGCGGCTGAGCAACGCCGCCCTCACCCGACTGCGCCAGCACGCCGTCGTGCTTCCACTTTCATCAACCCCACCAAAGCCGCCTACACACATCCGGCCACGAGGAACTCTCAATGACTACACTGACCCAAACGGCGCATCCGCCCGTTACGAGTGATCGTCGCAGCATCCTGCTTGTTTTTGCCGGGCTCATGCTCACGATGCTGCTTGCATCCCTGGACCAGACTATTTTCAGTACGGCCCTGCCCACCATTGTTGGCGAGCTCAATGGCGTCGACGAAATGCTCTGGGTCATCACCATTTATATTCTGGCCTCGACCATCATGCTGCCGATTTACGGGAAGCTTGGCGACTTGATTGGCCGCAAGGGCTTGTTCATCGGCGCCATTTCGGTGTTTATCTTCGGCTCCATTGTGGGTGGATTTGCCCAGGACATGACGTGGCTGATCATTGGCCGTGGCGTTCAGGGCCTCGGTGGCGGTGGCTTGATGCTGCTGTCACAGGCGATTATTGCCGACGTCGTCCCGGCGCGTGAGCGTGGTCGGTACATGGGTGTGATGGGCGGGGTCTTTGCACTGTCATCCGTGGCCGGACCTTTGCTGGGCGGCTGGTTCACCGATGGGATCGGTTGGCGGTGGGGCTTGTGGATGAATATTCCGCTGGGCATCATGGCCATTATTTCCGCAGTGCTCTTCCTGCGTTTGCCCAAGCACCCGCGCAACAAGGCCCGCATTGACGTTGCTGGCATGGCGCTGCTGGGCATCACTTCGACTTTGCTGGTGCTGGTGAGCACGTGGGGCGGCACCAAATTCGACTGGAATTCCCCGCAGATCATTGGCATGGGTGCTGGTACCATCGCCGCTGCAGCCTTGTTTGTGTGGGTCGAGCACAGGGCCGACCACCCCATCATGTCGCTGCACCTGTTCAAGGACCGCAACTTCAACCTGACCACAGCAGCGGGGCTGATCACAGGCATCGCCATGTTCGGCACGCTCGCGTACCTGCCTACTTACCTGCAGATGGTCACCGGGGCCAATGCAACCCAAGCCGGGTTCCTCATGATCCCCATGATGGCTGGGCTGCTGGTCACTTCCATCGTGTCCGGACAGCTGGTCAGCAAGACCGGCCGTTACAAGTGGCTGCCCATCACCGGAATGTTCATCGTGGCGTTCGCACTGGTGCTGCTGTCCAGTATGACGGTGACTATGCCCGTATGGATCATTTGCGTATACCTGGCCATCATGGGTATTGGTTTGGGCACGAGCATGCAGATCCTGGTGTTGATTGTGCAAAACCAGTTCCCGAATTCCCAAGTCGGCATGGCCACTGCTTCCAATAACTACTTCCGCCAAATCGGTGCATCGCTGGGGTCGGCAGTTGTGGGCAGCCTGTTCGCCCACCGGCTGACGCAAATCCTGACCGAGCGCATGGCTGGCAGCGGAGGCGATGCAGGCCAGGGTGCAGGCAGCTTGAACTCGCTGACTCCTCAAATTGTGCGCAAGCTCCCTGATCAGGTGCGCTCCATTGTGATCGGCTCCTATAACGACGCGCTGGCACCCATTTTCGTCTATATGGTTCCGCTGCTGCTTCTGGCGGGCATCCTACTGCTGTTCATTAAGGAGATCCCCCTGGCCACCAGCATTGATCACGAGCCCGTGAAGATGGTGGACGCTGATCCTGCCGTTGTTGCTCCTCACCTTGAAAATGCCCAGGGCGCTCATGCCGGGGTCGCTGCGGTAGAAGGTGCTGATGCAAAGACTGTGCATGCGCAAGGCAGACATGCGGCAGCCAGGCACGTTGCCTCCACACGGCAGGAAGTCGGCAACGTCAGCAGCTGAAGCTGCCCGGTTCCGGCACTGTTTCGAGCCAGGCCATACTCCTTGAGCCAGGCAGTGCATGTTGGGTCTGGATGAGTCTGCCCACCACCGTCCATGGTGGTGGGCAGACTCATCTCAGCATTCGAGCAGTTGTTGACGACCTTGCCCGAAAACATTGCCAACTACTCCCTCTCCGATGCACGTGTGCAGGGCTGTACAATTCGGCCACTGGCAAGTACAAGCAGGTTAAATAAATGAACCCCGTCCGAAGACGGGGTTCATTGGCGTAAGACGTTCTTAGTGACCCATCGCAATGAAGACGGGGCCCGAGCCAACGTTGGCGGAGAAGATTGCGGTCGTGCCGCCATTCCATCCACCGTGCACGGCCTGGCCGTTGCCAATGTAAACAGCGATGTGAGCCATGCCCATGCCGCCGTCCGCGTAGTAAATGAGGTCACCGGGCTGGGCTTCAGCGGCCGAAACCGTGCGACCCAAGCTCAGGTAGCCTGCCGGCCAGTCGTGGAAGTTGATTCCAGCGGCAGCCAGTGAGTTGCTGGCAAGCGCCGTGCAGTCCTGGGCAACGCCGAGCTGGGACAGTGCCGCGCTGGCGATGGTGGCACCGATGCCGCTCTGAGTGACGGGCGGAGCAGCCTGCTGGGGAGCTGGCGTGTTGACGGTTACTTCTGCTGCGGGGGCCGCTGCTGCTACTGCAGGTGCTGCTGCAACGGGTGCCGCTGCAACTTCTGCTGCGGGCGCTGCAACAACTTCGTTGCTCTGGGCCGCTACAACTACCGGCTCTTCAACGACAGGAGCCGGGGCAGGGGTGGAGGTGATGCTGGGTGCGGCGAAGGAAATCTTCACCGTGGATGCTGCCGTGATCGCGGAAGCAAGTCCCGTGTTCAGGTTCAGCGTAGTTGCACCGTCAGAAGCGCGCTCCACGGTGGGAGTAGCTGCGTTTGCTGCGATGCCGGAAGTCAGTACAAGACCTGAGGCCGCAACGATAACGGCTGCTTGACGGCCAACCCCGCCAGCGTTTGAGCTAACGGCTTTCTTGAGGGTTGACATCGAAGTGGTCTTAGTAACCTGGGCGCGGTGGCGCCCAAGGGCAGTATTTGAAGCCAAGAAGGTTTCCTCTCCCAATGCCTGCGAGGTAAGCTGTCGGATTCGGATGGGAGTCACCCGGCCGCTCCACGTTTGGACACACAAAAGATCATGTGATCTTTTTTTGTGTTGAACGTTTCGCGGCTTCACCCCAAGGACTTCAGCTAAGTGCGAAGTCCGATTTTTGGTTCCCCCGCCCCTGCCAGACGAATTGATACGAACGGACCATGAACAGTGGCAGAGCTAGGCAATCTATTCATGGGCGCTTACTTTTATTGGAAGTAGACGCGGTTACGACGGTACAACAGTTTTTTTCTAATGTCACGTTCAGGTCACGGTCATGTGACTAAGTCGCAACTTAACTCGGCTTGTGAAGGAATTAAAGCCAGTCGATCGGATCGACGGTTGCGTCGTCCACGATCACTTCGAAGTGCAGGTGGCAGCCGGTGGAGGCGCCAGTGGTGCCGCTAACGCCCACCTGAGCGGCGCGAGCGACCGTCTGGCCGACCTTGACGCTGATCTCACTCATGTGGTTATAGGACGTTGAGAGGCCGTTGCCATGGTCCACGACCACGCGGTTGCCTCCACCGTAGCTGTGCCAGCCTGCGAACGTGACGACGCCGCCGGCAGCTGCAAGCACTTGGTTGCCACAGGCAATGGCAAAGTCCTGGCCCGTGTGCTGTTCACCCATTTGTCCGGTGAGCGGGTTGATGCGGCCGCCGAAGGGTGAGCTCATCTCCATCGTCTTCAATGGCGCAGAGAGGGTTCCCTTGGCTGCCTGCCGCGTGACATTGGCCGCCTTGACCTTCAGGGTTTCCTTGAGATGCCCGTCCGGGTTCAAATGACTGGCAACCTCGGGCGTAGCGAAAGTAATGGGAATCTCAGCCCCCGCCGATACAACGGTTTCCACGGAAGTAGCGGCCACGGGCTCCATGTTTGCGGTGTTTACACCCTGTGCGGTGGGCAGGGTGACTGCAAGGAGCAAGCCTGTTGCAGCCATCGCGACACCGACTTTTTGGCCTGCTCCGCTGGCGGCGCCGGTGCGCAAGCGTGCAGCCACCGAAATGGTTGATATGGAGTTTGCGCGCTCCATGGCCAAAGCTTCACGGCGACCGCCGGGAGCTGTCACAGTCGCGTGGGATGCCGGCGACGACGCACGACGGCGGCCTCGCAGTTTAACGTCTGACACAAATTGCCTCTCTGTAAAGCACCTGCGAAGTTAGCTGTCGGATTCGGATCTGAGAGTGTTTCTGTTCTCCGGCCCACGCTTTTGGCACACGAGTAGCCATGGAGCAGTCAGATGGACTGCGTCGAAAGCTGGTGTGGTTGCAAGCGAGGACTTCACCCCAAGGCAGACTTATTTGTCTGCCGAATGTGGTTCCTCCGTCCTTGCCTCAGTGATGAATGACCAGCCTGCGAAGGCAAGGTTCGGTGTCGCAGGATGGTAACGCTTTGATTACGGCGCCAGTTCGCTACTATACGGTAAAAATGGTAATCGTAACAATTTCGTTATCTGAATTGTCAATAACCGCCTGCCAAGGTTAGGGCGGATTCCGCAGGCATCCGGGACCTTGCCCTGTGTTTTAATTCACAGGAAAGAGGAATATTGTGAGCTAACTCATGGAAACGAAGATGTGGGAGGCTACTTCAGGGGGCAGCTCCAGCGCACCTTCTATACCGGGCACGCGAACCGAGATGTACTCCCCTACCCTTTCCAGGGAGATCCTGGCTCCCGGGCGCAACCCGCCCTCATCGAGCTGGGCCAGCAGTTCCGGCTCCACTTGAATGCGCTCGGACAGGCGATGAATGACCACTTCCTGCCCAGCTGAGTACGTTGTCATGGCATTGACAAGGGTTTGCAGCCCTGCGGAGAAGAGGGGAGCAACTTTGCCGCCCAGCTCTTCAAGCCCAGGAATCGGGTTGCCGTAGGGGGATTCCTCTGGTTTGCCCAACAGTTCAAACAGGCGTTGCTCGACGCGTTCGCTCATGACGTGTTCCCAGCGGCACGCTTCTTCATGCACATAGGCCCAGTCCAAGCCGATCACATCGGCGAGCAGCCGTTCAGCAAGGCGGTGCTTGCGCATGACGCGGGTGGCCTTGCTCCTGCCTTCCGGCGTCAGTTCAAGATGCCTGTCACCGGAAACTATGACAAGTCCGTCTCGTTCCATCCGTCCGATGGTTTGGGAGACGGTGGGGCCTGAGTGGTGCAAGCGCTCTGCGATGCGGGCCCGCAACGCCACAATGTTCTCTTCTTCCAGCTCCAAGATGGTGCGCAGGTACATTTCTGTCGTGTCAATCAGATCAGCCATGTCAGCAACCTCCGGTAATTGGGCAAGATTTTAGAGCAACCTCATTGCTGTCTACGTTATCCTGATCGCCGCGATACGAGGAAACAACTCCACTCTGCGGAACTCATTGCATGTCATGAGATTTCCTCCACCTGGCTCATTTTTCTCTTGAGGCCGGTTCTGCGGCAGAATTGACCACAGCCCTTGGGGCTAAACACCTTCCAACACATAATTTTTGGAGCAACTCGTGAGCGAACCCACGCCTCTCACCATCCCTGCCAACTTGCGCCCGGCCGACGGTCGTTTTGGCGCCGGCCCCTCCAAAGTTCGAGCCGAGCAGATCGCGGCGCTCTCCGAGGCGGGCTCCTCGCTCTTGGGTACCTCCCACCGCCAGGCTCCCGTGAAGAACCTCGTGGGTGAAGTGCGCAGCGGCCTCAAGGACTTCTTTGGCGCCCCTGATGACTACGAGGTAATTCTGGGCGTTGGCGGCTCCACGGCGTTCTGGGACATAGCGTCGTTTGGACTGGTTGAAAACAAGGCCCAGCACCTTTCCTTTGGTGAGTTCGGTTCGAAGTTTGCCTCCGCCACCAACAACGCCCCCTTCCTGGAGGCCTCCTCCATCCTCAAGGCCGAGCCGGGCACCCGTCCCGTGGCAGTGGCCGAGTCCGGCGTGGATGCCTACGCCTGGCCGCAGAACGAGACCTCCACCGGTGTTGCCGCCCCCGTCCAGCGTGTTGCTGGAGCAGACGACGGTGCACTGGTGCTGATCGATGCAACCTCAGCAGCTGGCGGCCTGGCCGTGGATGTGCGTGAGAGCGACGTTTACTACTTCGCCCCGCAGAAGAACTTTGCGTCCGACGGCGGACTGTGGCTTGGTCTGTTCTCTCCCGCCGCGCTGGAGCGGGCAGCCCGCATTGGTGCCTCCAACCGCTGGGTTCCGGACTTCCTGAACCTCACCACCGCCATTGACAACTCCTTGAAGAACCAGACGTACAACACCCCTGCGCTCTCCACTCTGGTCACGCTCAACAACCAGGTTCAGTGGCTCAACGCCAACGGCGGTCTTGATTTCGCCTCAGCACGCACAGCTGACTCGGCGGGGCGGCTGTACTCCTGGGCTGAAGCCTCCAAGGTGGCCACCCCGTTCGTGGTCAAGCCCGAGGACCGCTCAAACGTCATTGTCACGATCGACTTTGACGAGTCCGTTGACGCTGGCGCCATTGCCAAGGTCCTGCGTGCCAACGGCATCGTGGACACCGAGCCGTACCGCAAGCTCGGCCGCAACCAACTGCGCATCGCCACGTTCGTGGCCATCGAGCCGGACGACATCACCGCGCTGACCAAGTGCATCGACTACGTGATCGAAAACCTCTAAGCGCTAAAGACACGTATAAATGAGTAGGCCCCGCCGGGATCCGGCGGGGCCTACTCATTTATACGTGTCTTTAGCGCTGAGAGGTTGTCGATCACGGAGTCGATGCACTTGGTCAGCGCGGGGCTGTCGTCCG
>NZ_JAUNVV010000025.1:0-2864 GCF_030540645.1 Arthrobacter sp. | reverse complement strand
GCGGTCACAAGGGGCTACGACTCGTTGAGCCAAACCATCTACCCCCCACGGCCACATTCAAGGGGTGGGGGCCCCGCCGGTTGCGGGGGGGCCCCACTCCCTTATATATGTCTTTTACTTATGCGCGTCCGCTGTCGCCGTCGTCCTGGCCAGCAGTTTCGGCAGGGCGTGCCTCGTCAACCCCATCAGCACCAGCTTCAGCTTCGTCTGCAGCAACCGAATTCTCCGCTGCTACAACACGCTGAGGCGCTTCGTGTTCCGTGTCTTCAGGCCGCACGCGCTCAGACCAAGGCACCCAGGCCGGAGCCAGCACGGAGTCGTTCGTGGGCAGCATCCCGACCTCATTGACGGTGGCACCCTTGTCCCGTGCCACTCTGGAGAGCGTGGCGAACCACACCCAACCCTGATATCCGGGCTTCTTTGACTCAAACAAGTGGCTCACGCAACGGATGCCCTCACTGCGGGCACCGAGATGCTCCCCGACGTCATCTGGACCTGCAATCTCCTGCACGGCGGTGCGCGCAGTGGCCACGTCTGCAGCCAGGAAGGCATCCGGCTTTCCCAGTCGCCAAACCGGAACACCGGGGCGCGGAATTTCGCTAGGAGTAGAGGGTTCGTCGGGAAGTTCGGTCATGTTGGGCACCGTTATGCGTCGAAGTTGTCGGCAACCTTGCGCAGCGCTGCGGCAATCTTGCTCGCGTCGCCGTCAGGATACTTGCCGTTGGTCAGGGATCCAATGGAGCTTTCCAGCAAGGAAACCACGTCCTGCACAATCGGGGCCAGGTCGCGAGCGGGCATCCGCTTCGCCTTGGCAACGGAAGCGCTGCGATCAAGGATTTTTGCAGCCATGGCTTGGGCGCCCTTGCGTCCATCGGCGACACCAAATTCCATGCGCATGCCGGGCTTGATGTCGCCCGCGTTCGCAGGCAAGGCGTTTGCGCGCAGGAAAACTTCACGGCCGTCGTCGGCAGCGATGATGCCGAAGCCTTTTTCGTTGTCGTACCACTTCACTTTGCCGATAGGCACTTGCTTTACCCCTTAAGAATCATGTTGCGGCGAGCCGTGTCCTGTGCCTATGCGAAACATGTTCGCTCTGGACGGGGCCGTGAATTGTTCGGCCGGTGCCTTCAGTCACGGATTGTGCAGCCCTACTCGCTTCTAGGTTACCGTGTCGGGCAAACTGCCGCGGCTTTGTGCCGAACCTGTCCGCTGTTAGCGTTATGTTCATGAGCCAACTTTTTTCTGCCCCGCAAACCGTGAACCGTGGATGGCAGATCTTCAACTACACGGCAATGGCCTTGGCCCTTGCCGCGCTTGTCGCCCTGATCGTGGTATTGCTGAGCAAATGGGCCGGCGGCACCCCGTGGCCCGGGTTCAACTGGATCGCCATGATCGCCCTTCCGGCAGCATTCTTGATGATGGGCGCCAGCATCCTGCGGTCGGTGTCCATCCGACGCCGGCTCTAACTTTTCCCACCGCACCCATGGGCACATTGGCCGCATTTGCCGCAGAACTGGCTGCCCGTTCCGACGCGGGGCTGCTGCGGCTGTTGCTTCTGCGCCCTGATGCCATGGCCCCACCCGTGCCCGACTTCGCCGCCCTGGCCGCACGGCTTTCCACGTGGGCGAGCATCGAGCTGGCCCTGGACGGGCTCAACGTCCCGCAACTGCAGACTCTGGCCGCGCTTCACGCCGGCACCCCATCCGTCCTCCATGACCCATTCCTGCCCGGGCTGCATGAGTTGGCTCTTGTGCTTCAAGGTCCTCCCGAGCAAAAGCAGTTGGAGTACGACGCCGGCACCCGCCACTTCCTTTCCCTCGCCACCGTGGCACACGCCTTGGGCGGCAAGTTCGCTGTAGAAGTGCCGCTTCGCCCCCTGCCGCCACCTTCAGAATCCGTCCCGGTCCGGGCCAGAATGAGGGACAACGCCTCAGCCGGGGCCATCGATTCGCTCCTGCGCGGCATGGACACACTGCTCGATGCAGTCTCAACCACTGGTATTGACTCGTTGCGCGGTGGGGCCGTTGGCCTGCGCACCTTGCGAATGCTGGCCAAATCCACATTGACGGACGAAGCGCAGGTGTGCTTTTACCTTGAACTGGCTGCCTCGGCAGGGCTGCTCACTCTGGACAGCACCGCCCGGCAGTGGCAGGTCACCGCAACGCCCGAGAACGCGGCGGCCCGCCCAGGGCAATGGATCGTGCTGGTGCAGGCCTGGCTGAACAACGATCGGCAAGCCATGCCAACCACACAGCCCCCAAGCATCACAAGGCCATTAGCTCCGGCCACGCCGCACCGGCATGGGGCAACGTGGCGCCGCAACGTTGTTTCAGCACTGGCCCAACTGAACGGCCAAGCGGCAGCTGCCCCCGGCACAAGCACTCACACCATCACCGCCCCGACCGAAGCGAGTCTGCTCTCCTTCTTAACGTGGTTGCATCCGCGCCAAAGCGAGCAGATGGCCCTGCAGTTGCCGGGCATCCTGGCCGAGCTTGAATTGTTGGGAGTCACGGGCGCAGGTGCGCTCTCCAACGCGGGGCTTGCAGCAGCCAATGCAGATTGGGGCGCTGCCGCCGCCTGCGTGGGCGGGCTGCTGCCAGCGCCGATCGAGCATTTCCTCATCCAGGGCGACCTGACAGCAGTTGCCCCAGGGTTCCTGGTACCGGCCGTGGCCGCACAACTCAAACTCATGGCAACCCCTGAGGGTCATGGCACGGCCGGCATTTACCGTTTCAGCCAGGACTCGTTGGAGAGCGCCGTCCGTGCAGGCCTGGATGAACACGCAATCCTCGATTTTTTACACCACCATTGCAGCACAGCTGTGCCACAATCTCTTCGGTACTTCATCACCGCTGCAACCCGCG
>NZ_JAUNVV010000024.1:30170-38487 GCF_030540645.1 Arthrobacter sp. | reverse complement strand
TGTGGGCCCCTGGAAGGGAACTAGATTTTTGTGCGGTGGAAGTTCTGGAAGGACCGTGAGGCTGTCGGGCCGCGCTGGCCCTGGTAGCGGTTCTGGTAGGGGCCGGTGCCGTAGGGGTTCTCCGCCGGGGAGGAGAGCTGGAAGAAGCACAGCTGGCCAATCTTCATGCCGGGCCACAACTTGATGGGCAGCGTTGCCACATTGGAAAGTTCAAGGGTGATGTGGCCGGAGAATCCCGGATCGATGAAGCCGGCGGTGGAGTGTGTGAGCAGCCCCAGGCGCCCCAAGGAGGACTTGCCTTCCAGACGGGCCGCAACGTCGTCCGGCAGCGTCACGGTTTCATAGGTGGAGCTCAGCGCGAACTCACCCGGGTGCAGGATGAACGGCTCATCCGGATCAACTTCCACCATGCGGGTCAAGTCCGGCTGTTCCTCCGCCGGGTCAATGTGGGCGTAGCGGTGGTTGTCGAAGAGCCGGAAGAACCTGTCAATGCGCACGTCAACGCTTGAAGGCTGCACCATGGCAGGGTCATAGGGATCCAAGACAATGCGCTTGGCAGCAATTTCGGCACGTATGTCGCGGTCAGAGATCAGCACCCTCTAAAACTAGCGCATTCACGGCCTAAACCTACAGAAAGGTCCTCGCTGGAAGGCTTGTATGGGTATGCATGGGCCGCCACGGACTGAATTGGGATTTTCGTTCGCTATGCCCGGCGCAGTGGGAGCGTATGCGCACTATGGTTGTAAGCATGAATATTGAAGAGACGCCTCTTCCAGGCATAGGGGTGCGCAGGGAACTGCGCCTCGCCACCGGTCGCCGCGTAGGTGTTGTGACCCACCGAGACGGCCACACTGAGCTGATCCTCTCCCGCGTGGATGACCCTGATGCTTGTGCCGCCTCCATCCCTCTCAGCGCCGAAGAAGCAGCCGCGCTGGGGCAGTTACTCGGGTCCGCCCAGCTCATTGCCCAACTCAGCTCCGAGCAGGAGAGTGTTGCCGGTGTCAGCACTCACCAAATCATGATCCGGGCCGGCAGCATGTACGCCGGCCGCCCTCTCGGCGACACGCAGATGCGGACGCTCACCGGCGCCTCCATTGTGGCGCTGCTGCGTGATGGTGCCGTAGTGGGTTCACCGCGCCCGGATGAGATCCTGCGCGTTGGCGACATGGTGGTCATTGTTGGCACCGACGACGGCTTGGCGGATGCAGCACGCATTTTGCAGTCACGATTGTAAATCCACATGGATCCATTGACGCTCTCCATCATCCAGCTCGGAATAGTCTTTTTTGGGCTCGGTTTTTTGGGTCGTCTGGCAGGACGCATCGGCATGTCGCCGGTACCGCTCTATCTTCTGGGTGGTTTGGCCTTCGGTGAAGGCGGCTTGGTCAATCTCGCCGGAATCGACGGTTTCGCCCACATTGCCAGTGAAATTGGCGTCATCCTGCTGCTGCTTATGCTTGGTTTGGAATATTCGGCCACTGAGCTTGTCACTGGTTTGAAGCAGGCGTGGGTAGCCGGGCTACTTGACCTGGTACTGAACATGCTCCCTGGGGTTGCCGTGGCCTTGATCCTTGGCTGGGGGCCCGTAGGCGCGCTGGTCATGGCTGGAATTACCTACAGTTCCTCCTCCGGGATTATCGCCAAGGTGCTCGGTGACTTGGGCCGGCTCGGCAACCGTGAAACACCGGTCATTCTGGCCATTTTGGTCATTGAAGACCTCGCCATGGCCGCCTACCTGCCGATCCTGACCGCCGTTTTGGCGGGGGTTTCGCTCCTGGGCGGATTCACCGCCGTCGGAATTTCGCTGGCCGTTGTGACCTTGGTGCTGCTGGGTGCGCTGCGGTACGGGCACATGGTCTCCACCGTTCTGGACAGCCCGGACCGCGAGTCGTTCCTGCTGAAGCTGCTTGGCGCTGCATTACTCGTGGCGGGCGTTGCCTCCGCAATGCAGGTTTCGGCCGCCGTGGGCGCGTTCCTGCTCGGCATCGCCATTTCCGGCGGTACGGCCGAGAACGCGGTTCGGGTGCTGGAACCCCTGCGGGACTTGTTTGCCGCGATGTTCTTTGTGCTGTTCGGACTGAACACCGACCCCCGCACCATCCCACCGGTGCTTGGCGCTGCACTGCTGTTGGCGCTTGTTACAGCGCTAACCAAAGTGGCCACGGGTTGGTGGGCAGCCCGCCAGCAAGGCATAGGGGTGCCGGGCCGTGCCCGCGCCGGTGCTGCACTCATTGCCCGTGGCGAGTTTTCCATAGTCATTGCCGGGCTCGCCGTGGCATCCGGAGCCGTCCCTGTGGAACTTGCTGCACTGGCCACCACATATGTCCTCATCATGGCCGTCAGCGGGCCTATTGCAGCCCGCGTCGTGGAGCCGCTCATGGCCCTGGTCCGTGGCAGAAGGCCTGAGCCGATCCTATAGCTTGAAAACGTTGAAGGCACGACGGCGTAACGAATGCTTCGTTGTTGGCTCCCGTACCGCTGTGCGGCCGTATGATGAAGGCATCAGTGGTCAATAGGACCCAACAGCACAGATCCGAGGAGATCGAAATGGCTTTTGGAAGACGCAATCGACCTTCCCTTGTGGGAACCGCTGCCCGGACAGCAGTTGTTGTTGGCACGGCAACGGCAGCCAGCAACGCTGTCAACGCCAGCGCCGCCAATAAACAGGCGGCTGCGCAGCAGGCAGCCGAACAGCAGCAGCTGGCTCAGCAGGCACAGATGCTGCCGGTCCCCGTGCCCGCGCCAGCCGTTGCACCTGCCCCTGCAGCCCCTGCGGTTGAGGACTTGCTGAGCAAGCTCGAACGACTGGCTGCACTGCATGCCTCCGGCGCCCTCAGTGATGAAGAGTTTGCAGCGGTGAAAGCCTCCATTATTGGTTAGCGGCTTTTCATCCCCAGACTGCCCGCCGCTCCCTGATGCCGGCCAGGCAGCTTGGGCGTGTCACTGGTGCAAAGCACACCCGTGCACCGGCTAGACTCATTACGGAACAAACCAAGTAAGCTAATGAGGCTGCTGAGAATGTTGCAATGCGGGCGTAGCTCAATGGTAGAGCGCTAGCTTCCCAAGCTCGATACGCGGGTTCGATTCCCGTCGCCCGCTCAGTGTGGATCCGCCTCAGCGCAGATCAAAAGCTGTGCCCCCGGAATTTTTCGGGGGCAACAGCTTTTTAAATGCAGCGGCTGGGCTGCCAAGGCGTGTAAGGTCAGGCCATGTGGGGTATTGGGCCCTCGCATGAGGGAGCTGACATGGAAAACGTATCAACACAGCAAGCGGCATCCACCCCGGAAACGAGCACGGCGGCACCGACGCTGCGGCTCGGTGTGCTGGGAAAATCCCGTAAGCCTGATGAGCGCCGCGCCCCCATCCACCCTGAGCACCTTTCCCGGATTGAACCGGAGCTTCGTGCCCAAATGGTATTCGAAGAAGGGTACGGGGAGCGTTTTGGCATGTCCGACGATGTCCTTGCCACGTTGGTGGGCACAGTAGCCACCCGCGAACAGGTCATTGCGCAGGCCGACGTTGTTCTTTTACCCAAGCCGCAGGCGGAAGATCTCGCCGAGCTGAAGGACGGTCAAATCCTGTGGGGCTGGCCGCACTGCGTCCAGGACCGGGCCATCACTCAAATTGCCATTGACAAGAAACTGACGTTGATTGCCTTCGAGGCGATGAACCACTGGACATCCGACGGCTGGTACTCACTGCACGTTTTCCACATGAATAATGAAATGGCCGGTTACTCCTCGGTGCTGCACTCGCTGGGCCTCACCGGTTCCACGGGACATTACGGGCGCCGGTTAAAGGCAGTAGTCATTGGTTTTGGTGCCACAGCCCGCGGCGCAGTGACCGCGTTGAAGGCGTTGGGCGTTCCCGAGGTGCAGGTGTTGACCAGCCGCAACGTGGCGGCAGTGGCCTCTCCGATTCACTCCGCTGAAATGGTGCAGTTCGATTTCGAGGAAACGGCGCCGTACAAGGGTTTCGTGATGCTCGACGATGGCGACGTTCCGTTGGCCGACTTCCTAGCCGAGTCCGACATTGTGGTGAACTGCACCTTGCAGGACCCCAATGCGCCCATGACTTACCTGACGGAGGCGGACCTTTCCGCGTTCCGGCCCAACAGCCTGATCGTTGACGTTTCCTGTGACGAGGGGATGGGCTTCAGCTGGGCCCGCAACACGACCTTCACCGAGCCCATGTTTACCGTCGGGGACAACGTCAATTACTACGCAGTGGACCACAGCCCCAGCTACCTGTGGAATTCCGCCACGTGGGAAATCAGCGAGGCCTTGATGCCTTTCGTTGAGCCGTTGATGGCAGGACGTGCGGTATGGGCTGACAGTGACACCATTACCCGCGCCATTGAAATCTCCGAAGGCGTCATCATCAATCCTGCGATCCTCGAGTTCCAGCACCGCCAGGAAAGCTACCCTCACCTGCCGCTGGCCTCGGCCTGACGGCGCCCTTGATCTTGGCTGGAGCACGCTTACGGTTTGGGAATGTGAGCTGCGGGATCGTGAATCGGTGGCGGGGTCGCAGCAGCGCCTTCTGGCGCCTCCACCACATCCGTCGCAATGGGACGGTCGGCCCTCGGCACGATAAATACGGGGCTTCGGACGTTGCGCAGGTTCAGCCGTACGGTCAGCTGGCCGCGTTTGGCAAGCACCAGCCCAATAATTACTGCCGCCAACGCCGGCATGGCCCCGGCTACGACGGTGGCCCATTGCACGCCCCAGTGTTCAGCCAACCAACCCATGAGCGGGCCACCCAGCGCCTGACCACCGATGAGAACCATGATGTACAAGCTCATGACCCGGCCGCGAATGGTGACGTTTGTGGACATTTGCACAAGTTGATTTGCGCTGGTCAAAAATAGCAGCGAAGCAAAGCCGGCCACCACCATGACGGCACCAAAGTTGAACATGTTGGGCGCCAAAGAGGCGATCATGAGCACCACACCATAGGAACCGGCAGCTGTCATGACCCCGCGCAGGCGCAAGGTTGCAAAGCGGGTGGAGGCCAATGCCCCGCCCAGTGCACCCAGCGCAACGAGCGTGTTGAGCAGGCCGTAGCCCTTGGCCCCGGCGTCGAACACGTTGTTGGCATAGGCTGCCATCAACACCGCCAAGCTCAAGCCAAACACTGCGAAGACGGCGGCCATGACGGCTGGCCAGAAGATGGTGGGCTTGCCCAGGGCGTAGCGGACGCCTTCCGCCAGCTGCCCCTTGGCACGTTTCACCGGGGGCATTTTCACCAGGTCGGCGCTGCGGATCAGGCACAGCGAAATGACTGTGATGGTGCAGGCCAAGGCATTGCCGGCAAAGGCCCATCCTCCGCCAACGGCGCTGATCAGCACGCCGCTGACAGCGGGACCGATCATGCCTCCCATTTGAAAGATGGAGGAGTTCAGGCTGATGGCATTGCGCAGCTGGGACGGCCCCACCAGCTCATTGACGAAAACTTGGCGGGCGGGCTGGTCGGCCACCACCACCAGACCCAGGAAGAACGCAATGACGTAGATGTGCCACACCTCGAGGTGCCCTGTCAGCGCAAGCACAGCCAGCAGGGCTGCCAGGACACCGGCGGAGCCTTGGGTGATCATCAAAATCAGGCGCTTGGAATACCTGTCGGCCAGGATTCCACCCAACGGCATCAGCAAGAGGGAGGGGACGAATTGCATGAAGGTGGTAATTCCTACGGCGGTGACTGAGCCTGAGAGCTCAAGCACCATCCAGTCCTGCGCCACCCGCTGCATCCAGATGGCAGTCACGGCCAAAAGATTCGCGGAGGCAAAGATCCGGTAGTTGCGGATCTTCAGCGAGGAAAATGTCTGACTCCACGGCGGGCGCGTAGTCACTAGATTGAGGGGGGCGGTCAAGGCAGCATTCGAACGTGCTGGTGGGGGCGTCAACGCTTTGGTCCTGGAAATCGAAGAAGGATGGAAGGGTGCTCCTACAACTCTAGACCGCCGTGATTTATATCGAAAGGATATGGTGACTATAAATACTATTGTGATTCGTAATAGCTACGAGGAGGATCAGCGGTGTCCGACGCCCCTGTTTTTGACCCTATCCAGCTGAAAAGTTTTCTAACACTGGCTGAAACACGCAATTTCACCCGTGCTGCCGAGCGCCTGGGCATCAGTCAGCCCACCGTCAGTCAGCACGTGCGCAAGCTGGAGCAGGCAGCTGGACGCGTGCTTGTCACCCGCGACACCAGAGAAGTGCGCCTGACGGACAACGGGGATGCCATGGCCGGTTTTGCCCGCACCATACTGGCAGCCAACGACCTGGCGACCCGCTATTTCTCCGGCGCCGCCATGCGGGGGCGGCTGCGCTTTGGCACGGCAGATGATCTGGCCATCACGGGCCTGCCGCGGATTCTGCGTGAATTCCGCCAGCTGTACCCGCAGATTAACCTCGAGCTGACAGTCAGCCAGAGCGATCAGCTCCACCGCAGGCTCAAAGCCGGAGCGTTGGACCTGGTGTTCGTGAAATGGGTGTCCGGCGCCCAGGAGGGCGAAGTCGTGAAGCAGGATACGTTTGCTTGGGTGGGGCTGGAGCAGACCGTGTTGGAACCCGGCGCACCGGTGCCCGTCATTGTCTACCCGGCCCCGAGCCTGAGCCGCAAACTGGCTCTTGACGCATTAGAGGACGCCGGCCGCACGTGGCGGGTCACCTGCACCACGAAACAGATCAGCGGAGTCCTGGCAGCGCTGCGAGCTGGGATCGGGATTGCCGTCATGCCGACCTCGCTAGTTCCGGAAGACTTGAAAATCATCACTAGGCGTTTTGACCTGCCGCCGGTGGGAGACGTGGACTTCACGCTGATACGCAATCCACTGGCCAACACCGAGGTTGTGGACGCCCTAACCCAGGCCATCATGGGCCGCAAGCTCACTCCCGTGGGCAGACGGTAACTTGTCACAGTAACACAAGTCACAGGCACGCTCAGCCCAAGCACGCTAGACTTGTGCCGTTATGATGCGAACAATATTCAAGTCAAAAATCCATCGCGCCACCGTCACCCACGCAGATTTGCACTACGTGGGCTCCGTGACCGTCGACGCGGACCTGCTCGACGCTGCCGATATTCTGCCCGGCGAAATGGTGTCCATTGTGGACATCACCAACGGCTCCCGGCTGGAAACCTACACCATTGCCGGCGAGCGCGGATCGGGTGTCATTGGCATCAACGGTGCCGCCGCCCACCTGGTGAACGTTGGCGACCTTGTCATTTTGATGACCTATGCCCAAATGACGAGGGCCGAGGCTGTGGAGTACGTGCCCACAGTGGTTCACGTCGACGCCGACAATGCGATCCTGCACCTGGGCACCGACCCGGCCGAGGCCATCACAGAAGGTCTTCTGCGCCCGGCCTTCGCCCTCTAAACGGGACCCTCGATCGCCTAACCGTCACTGGACCACACTGTCCCGCCACGAGTGGGCAGGCTCATAGCCGATGACCCTGCGAGCCGCGTCGATCGACAGCAGCGTCTCATTCCCGCTGACGCCCTGGCGCAGTTCCAGTTCCGGGAAGTACTTCCCCAAGAGCTCCGCCGACGGCGTGTCCATGATGGTGTCAGCTGCCGCAATGATCAGGTTCTCACTGCCCGTACTGGTGGACTCCACGGCGTTGCGGCAGGCCGCGCCGACGTCGCGGGCGTCCACATATCCCCACAGGTTCCATGCCCGTGACATGGGCTCGGCCCAGAATCCGGGCACCTTCGCGTATTCGTCCTCGGTAAAGATGTTGGTCAGCCGCAGCCCCACGAACGGGATCCCCGACCATGCCGCAAACTGAGCGGCTGCAACTTCCCCCAACACCTTGGACAGCGCATACGTTGAGGAAGGGTGGGGGAAGTGGGCTTCATCTACCGGCGCGTAACGCAAGGTCCCGCCGTCGGCCGCAAACGGCAGGCCCAGCGTGGTCTCGCTGGACGCCCACACCACACGCGACAGGCCCAGTGCCTGCGCGGCCAGAAACACGTTGTGGTTCATGGCCGTGTTGCGGTTCAGTGTCTGCGCCGGCGGGAACATGCCAGGCTCTGGAATATTGGCCATGTGCACCACGGCGTCCACCCCGGCCAGTGCCTGCAGCGCCTGTCCGTAGTCGGTCAAGTCCACGCGCATGGTGGGGGCGCCAAGGTCCGAGTTTCGGCCCACAGGCCCGGCCAGGTCGCAGGCCAGGACGCGGTACCCGTGGGCCAGCAACTCCGCCACCGCCGCCCGCCCCGCCTTGCCATGGGCTCCGGTGACGGCAACAGTCTCAATGCGGGCCTCGGCCACGGTGCGCTCCTTCAGAATCTTTGGGTACAGCAGGG
>NZ_JAUNVV010000024.1:7501-30070 GCF_030540645.1 Arthrobacter sp. | reverse complement strand
TCAATGCGGGCCTCGGCCACGGTGCGCTCCTTCAGAATCTTTGGGTACAGCAGGGTTGGGGTACAGCAGGGGTTGAATGCACTTGGAAGGTGCCTTCTCAGCTTAAGCTTGTGAGGTGTCGCTTGAGAAGATCCCCGCCTGCCGCGGTACCCGCCACGCAGTGCCATGTTAGGGGTACTTGAGGGCTTCTCGGTGGTGTGGCTCATTATCCTGGTGGGCTGGTTCGTAGGCCGGAAGAACGTGCTGGGCGAGAACGCCCCCATTGTGCTCAGCAGGCTCTCATTCTTCGTAGCCAGCCCCGCACTTTTGCTGGAGACCCTGTCCAAGGCTGAACTGCGGAGCGTTTTGGCCGAGCCGCTCCTTGTTGCCGCGGTCAGTGCCGTCATTACCGGCGGCGTCTTCTTCCTGCTCGTGAAATATATCTTGAACCGTTCGCTCAGCGAAGCGGTGTTATCCGCAATGTCCTCCTCCACGGCCAACGCGGCAAACCTGGGCATCCCCATTGCGGCCTACGTGCTCGGCGACGCTGCGTTGATCGCCCCCGTACTGGTGTTTCAACTCGCGTTCTACACCCCCATGTACCTGATGCTCCTTGACTCACTCACGAGCGGGCACCGCCCAACGCCCGGGCGAATCCTGTTGCAAATCATCACCAATCCCATGATTTTGGGAACCGTGGTGGGCCTTGTACTCGCAGCCACACGATGGCAACTGCCAGCACTACTGGCCGAACCCCTCCACCTGATCGCCGGCGCCGCCATTCCGTCCATCCTGATCGCGTTTGGCATGTCCTTGAGTGCCAGCAAACCCCTCTCAGCCGTTGAGGGGCGGCGCAGCGATATTCTGCTGGCCACGGGGTTCAAACTTGTTGTCCATCCGCTTGTCGCCTTCCTGCTGGGGCACTTTGTCTTGGGGCTGGGCGGGGCCGCACTGTTCGCCGTCGTGGTTGCCGCTGCCCTGCCCACAGCCCAGAACGTGTATGTGAGCGCCCAGCGCTACCAAGTCGGTGTCACGGTGGCCAAGGACACCGTGCTGGCGACAACCGTGCTGGCCATCCCTGCCATGTTCGTCATTGCCTTCCTCTTGGGCTGAGGCACTGTACGCTGTTGGCATGGCTACCAAAACCCCAGCAGAATTGATCGCAGAACTTCAGGCCGGCTACACGTTCAGCGGCTCCACAATTGCTCTCGGTGCGGCCATGGTGGATGGTGAAATCCATCCCGAGGCCCAGGTTTCCCTGCCGCTGGCCATGATGAACCGTCATGGGCTGGTAGCCGGTGCCACCGGAACGGGAAAAACCGTCACCTTGCACATGATGGCCGAACAGCTGTCCAGCGCCGGCGTGCCCGTGTTCATGGCAGACATCAAGGGCGACCTCACCGGTCTTGCCACCGCGGCAACAGGCAGTGAGAAGCTCACCACCCGCACCCAGGCACTGGGCCAGCCATGGGAATCCAAGGCATTCCCCGTCGAGTTCCTGGCGCTGGGCGGCAATGGAAACGGTGTCCCGGTGCGTGCCACCATCACTTCCTTTGGTCCGATCCTGCTGGCCCGCATCCTGGACTTGAATGAGACGCAGGAATCCAGCCTGCAACTGGTGTTCCACTACGCCGACACCAAGGGCCTTGAACTGTACGACCTGAAGGACCTGCGCGCCGTCATCACGTTCCTCACGTCCGACGAGGGCAAGGAGGACCTGAAGGAACTGGGCGGCCTGTCCAAGGCCACGGCGGGCGTCATCCTGCGCAATCTCATCACCCTTGACGCCCAGGGCATGAGTGAGTTCTTTGGCATGCCGGAATTCGACACGGCCGAGCTGCTGCGCACAGCCCCGGATGGCCGCGGCGTCATCTCCTGCTTGGAACTGCCCAGCATCCAAGACAAGCCCCTCCTGTTTTCCACCTTCCTCATGTGGATGCTGGCCGACTTGTTCCGCGAACTTCCCGAGGTGGGCGACGCCGACAAGCCAAAACTGGTGTTCTTCTTTGATGAGGCCCACCTGCTGTTCAACGGTGCCAGCAAGGCCTTCCTGAACGCCATCACCCAGACAGTCCGGCTGATCCGTTCCAAGGGCGTGGGGATCTTCTTCGTCACCCAGACCCCCAAGGACGTGCCCGCGGATGTCTTGGCGCAGCTGGCCAACCGCGTCCAGCATGCCCTGCGGGCGTTCACCCCGGAGGACGCCAAGGCGCTCAAAGCGACCGTCTCAACCTTCCCCATCAACGACTATGATCTGGCTGAGGTCCTCACAAGCGCCGGTATTGGCGAGGCCGTGGTCACTGTCATGAATGAAAACGGCGCCCCGACCCCTGTGGCGCTGACCCGCCTTCGGGCCCCTGGTTCGATCATGGGACCCAGCAGCGAGGATGCCGTCAAGGCCGTCATCGCAGCGTCCGCCCTGCTGCCCACCTATGGCACCGCCATCGACCCCGTCTCCGCATACGAAAAGCTGCAGGCCCCGGCAAAGGCTGCCCCCGTGCCGAGCACCGGGCCAGCGGTTGGTTCACCGCTGCCTCCTCCCCCGCCGCCGGTGGCGATTCCCAACAACACGGACGACGGCGGCATGGCGAACGTGGTCATCGGCGCCCTGGGCGGGGCGTTGGGTGGCGGACTGAAAAGCATGGTCCGCTCCATGGGCACTTCACTGGGCCGAAACCTCATGCGGGACATGTTCGGCACGGCTCCGCGAAAACGTCGACGTTAGCCCGTGCCCCCGGACAGTTCGACGAGCACCACGGCCATGATCGAGGGCAACGACGCCCTGATTCAATCCAGCACGCACCTTGAAGGTACAGTGGACGGCGTGAAGACTGGGACCCCGCTGAATAAAATTGTCACCCTGTGGCTGTTGGTCCTGATGATTGCCCTGGCCGCGTCCATCGTGACCATTGCGGTAGTGAACACGAAGGGTTTTGGTCCGGAGCGGACTGTCGCCAACTACCTGGGTGCACTCAAGGACGGCAACGGGCCCAAAGCCCTGGGCTTGCTAAACGCCAAGGTTCCTGGTGCCAACGCGGCGGCCTTGGACGGCGAAGCACTTGCACTGTCGCAGAAAGCGCTGCAAAACCTCAGCATCGCCGCCGCGGTCGCAGCCTCGAACAACACTGAAAGCGTCACCGTCAACTACACGGTTGAAGGCACCGCCTTGTCGACGGATTTCATTCTGCAACAAGGCCCCAAGCATTGGCTGTTCTTTGACAGCTGGGAGATGGCGCCCTCCACTCTGCCCGTTATCCCGGCTTCAGTGGCGAACGCAAACCAAGCGAGCATCAACGGTGCCCCTGCCAACATGCCTGACGGCAGGAACTCCTTTGCCGTGTTCTACCCCGGCAGCTATGAGCTTGAATACCGCTCTGAACTTTTTGCCGCTCCCCCCATCACCCGCACGGTGAGCGGGGCGAAGCAGGCAGTGCCGGCTGTGGCACTTGCCACCGGGCCCACCAGCGACCTGCTGAGCCAAGTCGATGGGACCATTCGAAAATACTTGGATGCATGCGCCAAGCAGGCAGTCCTCCTGCCCACCGGATGCCCCATGAGTGCAGAGACCACCAACCGCGTGCTTTCACCAGTGACCTGGACCGTTGTCGAATACCCGTCCACCACCATCTCCCCCTATGGCGGGAAGTGGATCATGGCGCCGTTGAGCGTCAAAGCACAGGTTTCCTACAAACAGCAGGATCTGTTCACAGGACTGATCTCAGAATTCAAGAACACCAGCGAGTTTGGCTTCTCAGCCAAACTCTCGATCAGTGGAAGCACTGTTGGCGTGACCCCCGTGGTCACCTACGACGCCGGCCCTTCCTAACAGCTGCGCAGCAGGCCAGCAGCTGGGCAGCTTAGAGCCCGCGCAGGTCCAGTGCGAGTTCGGAGGTGCCGTCGGCCTGCATGAGCACGGGGATGCCCCAGTCCTGTTGGTACAGGTGGCAGGCTGCATGGTCGGGGATCTCCCCGTTTGCGTCCTCGGGACCGTCGCAGGCTGCCGCCCGGGCAGTGAAGTGGAGTACGCCGTCGGGCACGTCAGCGCTGAGCACCAGCGTCCTGGACAGGCCCACCGAGGTTCCTTCTCCACTGAGCAGCAGCTCCGGCGGAGTGGAGGACACTTTCAGCTGCGTGGGATCCCCCCACCTGTCGTCAAGCTTTTGCCCGGTGGGCGCGGAGAAGCGGATGGTCAGCGCCAGCTCACCCGGGGATACCGGGGTCTTGGGGCGTTGCGTCTGAGCGGCCCCTTCATCGACCTGCAGCGCGTTCTTGGGCAGCGGCAGGCGGATTAGCTGGTGCTTGTTCGCCTCAACCACGATCAGCAGCGGCACGTCGCCGGATTCATCAAGCAGCACATCGCTGGGCTCGGCCAGGCCGCGGGCCAGCGTGCTGACGGTCTTCGTGGCTGGGTCGTAACGGCGCACTGCACCATTGTAGGTGTCGGCCACTGCCACTGACCCATCCGGCAGTACGGCCACACCCAGCGGGTGCTGCAACCGGGCCTGAACTGCTTCCCCATCGCGGAAGCCGAAGTCAAAGAGGCCTTCACCAATGGCGGTTTCCACCCTCACGGCCCCGTCGTCGCCAAATTTCAGCACGCGCAAGGCGGAGGTTTCCGAGTCCGCCACCCAAATGTTGCCCTTGGCGTCCTCGGTGAGACCTGAGGGCTGGGCAAACCATGCCTGCTCTGCCGGTCCGTCAAGCAGGCCTTCCAAGCCATTGCCTGCCACGATGGTCACGGCCCCGCTGCCCGGGTCGAAACCGAAGATCTGGTGGGTTCCGGCCATGGCAATAACCACGGCATTCAAAGTGGACGAGTACGCCACATCCCAGGGTGAAGACAGGGCAACCTCAAGTGGTGCTGTGCCGAGGTTGGCTGCGGAGGTGCTGGCGCCGTCGTCGTTCACCCGAGCCGGGCCAGCCTCGAGCAGGCGCTGGACACCATTGCCGGCCAGCGTCCGCACATCGCCGGTGGCCAGCGTGATGCCGCGCAGTCGGTGGTTGACCGAGTCAGCCACGACGACGTCGTACCCGACGTCCGCAGCCAGCGCATCCGGGAGCAGGGCCAAGCCCTGCGGCTCGTTGAATTGCGCCTCCGCACTGGACCCATCCACATGCCCCTTGGTTCCGGAGCCAATCGTGCGGACCACTGTGGAAAGGTCCGAGCCGGTTTCGACGAGGCGGTGGTGCCCAGTATCGGAGACCAGGAAGTTCCCATTCGCCAGCGGCAGCACTTTTCCGGGGAAGCGCAGGTCTCGGGAGACAGGCTCCGGGGCAACGTACGGGCCGTCGCCGCGATGCAGCGTGCCTTTGGCCTCGTGTTCGGCAATGAGTTCAGGGATGAAGGATTCCAGTCCGGCGGCGTGGCCCTCACCGGACAGGTGCGCCACGATATAGCCTTCCGGGTCCACCACCACCAGGGTTGGCCAGGCGCGGGCCGAGTAGGCCTGCCATGTCACCAGCTCCGGGTCATCCAGCACGGGGTGGTGAATTTCGTAGCGCTCCACTGCGGCAGCCAGTGCCACGGGATCGGCTTCATGCTCAAACTTGGGTGAGTGCACGCCCACCGTGACCAGCACATCCTTGTACTTTTCCTCAAGCGGGCGCAGCTCGTCCAAAACGTGCAGGCAGTTGATGCAACAGAACGTCCAAAAATCCAAAATGACGATCTTGCCGCGCAGCATTTCCAGGTTAAGTTCTGCGCCGCCGGTGTTCAACCAACCGCGGCCCACGAGTTCGGATGCCCGGATGCGGACGGTGCTGGTTTTCGTTGCGGAATCCACTAGTGCGTTTCTCCTTGCGTGCTTGCCGGGGTTCCCGGCTCATTGTTGTCGAAGGGCTTTTCGGCAGCTTTGCCAGTGCCGCGTCCCGCGCTGCCACCTTGTTGGTGAAGGTGCGGCAGGCTGGGTCCACGGTTCGACTCAGCCATGACGGCGTCGCGCGCTGCCAACTGGGCGAACATGTCATTGTAAGCGCCGAGCTCTGCTTCCTTATTCCTGTCCGCAGCCCTGTCCCGGCGCTTCGTTTCCCGCGCGTCGGACTTGGACCACATGTAGGCGACGCCCATGGCGATGGCGAGAGTGGGAATTTCGCCGATGCCCCAGGCAATCCCGCCGGCCGTCTGCTGGTCAATGAGTGCTGCATCGCCCCACGGGCGGCCCATGTTGCCAAAATATTCTCCCGAGAGAAGGCCGGTGGCCATCATCAGCGAGACCCCGAAGAACGCGTGGAATGCCATGGTCGCCAACAGCAGCAGCAACCGCAGCGGGTAGGGGGCGCGGGTGGGAAGCGGGTCGGCGCCGATCATGCTCTGGATAAAGACGTAGCCAGCCAGGGTGAAGTGAATAATCATGAGCTCATGACCCACGTGGTAGACCATGGCGAAATTGAAGGCTGGTGAATAGTAGAAAAGGAACAAGCTGCCGGAGAAGTTTGCCGCGGCAAAGAGCGGGTGCGTGACAACCTTTGAGTACTTTGAGTGCACAAGCACCAAGATCCACTCACGGATGCCGCGTGAGCCGTCCCGGCGCGGAGTCAGCGCCTGCAATGCCAGCGAGATCGGTGAGCCCAGCGCCATGAACAGTGGGGCAATGGCCATCAGGGCCATATGCTCCACCATGTGCGCACTGAACATCACGGCGCCGTAGACCGCAGGGCCGCCCGAGGTGATGTAGACAAGGGCCAGGAGCCCTACGAACCAGGAAACACTGCGTAGCACAGGCCACTTGTCGCCACGTTTGTGCAGCTTCACCAACCCGGCAAGGTAGGCCGCTCCGGCCAAGGCGGCAAACGCCACCCACAGCCAGTCCATGCGCCATTCGCTGAACCAACGCGCAAAATCAAGTTCAGGCGGCAACGGGTAGCCGGTGAGGATCTGGGCCGGGGTGAGTGCCTGCACCGAGAGCTCACGCGACTGCGGCGGTGCGGAACGGCTCAGCCCTACAGCGAGGCCGCTGACAATGCCCATGATTAACAGCTCAATAAAAATCAGCTGCCACAACAGTCGGCGCGTATTTTCCGTACCGTTGTGTTTGTCTCCCCCGGCCAGCTTCGGAATGATCCATTCGCGGTGCATGTACCCAATGACACCCAACACAATGGTTGCCCCCGCTTTGGCGAGGATCAGCTGCCCGTAGGAGGAGTAGAAGAGGTCATGCCAGTTCGTGATGCGGATGGAGGCGTTGATCACGCCGGAGGCTGCCACACCGGCGAAAGCAAAGATGGCCAAGCCGGAGAAGCGTTTGAGTACCTTTGCGGTAATGCCACCCAAGACACCGGAAACCACCACCAGGACAATGATGCCGCCCACCCACAGGGAGGCGCCGGTAATGTGCAGGAACAGGGAGTTGACGGCACCCTTATGGTCTGCGCTGGAGGCAGAGTGACCAATCAGTGCCTGCGGGACAAAGGAAATCAAGGCAAGCACCAGCGGCACAGCCAAGCCACTGACGCTGCGCAGACCAATGACCAAGGTGGTGACCACAGCGGCAATGATGACGACCGTCAGCCAGGCTTGCCCCACGGCGAGCTCGGTCATGAAGAACACCAGCATATTGGTGTAGTCAGTAGTGCCAGCCAGGGCCAGGCCGGAAATGTTGGAGTACGTCAGGATCAGGACGGCGATCGCGGACAGAGTCCATACCCCACCGGCCACCATGGCAAGTGTCAGAGCCCGGGCAAAGGCGGGATGTTCCGGCATGTTCTCCCGCTTCGCGGAATCCACTTTGGTGCTGCCGGAGTGTGGGCGATGAGTCCTAAGATCCTTGGGCAAGATGACGACGGCGAACACCAGCGCACCGATCACTGCGGACAGGGCCAGGTTGTGGATCGTTGTTGCCAGCGGCAGCCCCCAGCGTGTCACTGCACCGGGATCGGCCAGCTGCTCAACGGCTGCTGCTCCGGTAAATACAAGGGCCGCCACGACGGCGACCACCGCAGCGACCAGCCCAAGCCACCACCACCGGCTGCGAATCCCGTTGGCAAAATTACCTCCGCGGGAAGTAGGCGCAGGTCTGAGGGTGGTCGCGGGAGAAGTATCTACGGGTGGCACCCTTCCATTGTCCTGCACCAGGCAAGCTTCGGGCGAATCAGGGAGCTCACAGGAAAGTACCGGGCCCGGTGTTCGCACGGCCCGCAATGCCGACTCACGCGTTAAACACCTGAAGACGGCCAGCAGCAGCCGGCCGTCTTCCTCTGGTGCGCAGAAGAAACTACTTCTTGACGGCAGCCTTCAGCTTGGAGCCAGCGGAGAGCTTCACGCTGTGGCCTGCTGCGATCTGAATGGTCTCACCGGTCTGCGGGTTGCGGCCGGTGCGAGCTGCACGGTCGGTGCGCTCAACGGAGAGCCAGCCCGGGATGGTGATCTTTTCGCCAGCTGCAACTGAGCTCTCGAAGACGGCGAAGAGTGCATCCAAAACGCCGTTCACTGCGGTCTGGCTGGTCTCAGCCTTTGCAGCAACTTCAGCAACCAATTCGCTACGATTCTTAGCCATGTTTGTCCTCCTGGACGTCAAGTAGATCTAATTCCACGCGGTTGCGTGTCAACCACTGCTAGCGAACTTACCAGTTATTCCGCGAGATTCCGGCAAATTTCGGTCATTTCAGGCGTTTTTCAAGGCAAATTCCCCGGATTCTAGGGATATTCCGCTCACAGCCAACATCTTGGCTGCCTAAAACCAGTGCCGGGACTGGCTTTTCCCACTTGTTGGAGGGCAGCAAAAAGGGCGGCAACCCGAAGGTTGCCGCCCTTATTCAAACCGAATTTATCGGCTCAAGCCGGTATTACCAGCTGGACTTCTTGATGCCGGGCAGTTCGCCAGCGTGCGCCATCTTGCGGAAGCGTACACGGGAGATGCCGAACTTCTGGAGCGTTCCACGGGGACGGCCGTCAATGGCGTCGCGGTTACGAACACGTACCGGCGATGCGTTGCGGGGGAGCTTCTGCAGGCCCAGGCGGGCCGCTTCGCGCTCTTCGTCGGTGGAGGTCGGGCTGACGAGGGCCTTCTTCAGGGCGAGACGCTTCTCGGCGTAACGCTCTACGATGACCTTGCGCTGCTCGTTCTTCGCGATCATGGACTTCTTAGCCATAGTCTTAGCGCTCCTCTCGGAATTCGACGTGCTGACGGATCTTGGGATCGTACTTCTTCAGAACCAAACGGTCCGGAGTGTTACGACGGTTCTTGCGGGTTACGTACGTGAAACCGGTGCCCGCGGTGCTCTTCAGCTTGATGATCGGACGTACGTCCTTGTCTTTTGCCACTAGAGCTTCACCCCACGAGCGAGAATTTCGGCGACGACGGCGTCAATACCGCGAACGTCGATGGTCTTGATGCCCTTGACGGACAGCTGCAACGTGACGTTGCGGCGCAAGGACGGTACCCAGTAGCGCTTCTTCTGGATATTCGGATCGAACCGACGCTTGTTGCGGCGGTGCGAGTGCGAAATGCTATGTCCAAAGCCCGGCTCGGCTCCGGTCACCTGGCAATGAGCTGCCATGATCACTCCTATAAAAATGAATGGAAACGGTTCACTGGTGTAAACCGTGCGAGTAGGCAGCGTCCGCCCTTGGACAGCATGATTCCCAGTCTTCATTTTTCATGAGGATGAGAACGCGGCTCTCCGACGAATACCCGAATGCACGCAACTTGAGCCCCTAACTACCGGCCAGCGGGAGGATAATCACCGCAAACCGGAGCAATTGCACACGCTCCGCGCTACCTAGCGCCTGCCCAGTCTAGTTGCTGGGAAGCGATTATGGCTAATCGACAAATCATACTCGTTCGATTACTAGCCGCATGCCTCTGATGCCGATACCCTTTGGGTCCGCCAGCGGGCGCCGTGCATGGGCTTGAGAGTTAGCCAAGCGGCGGACGCAGGACTGGCCAGCGTGCGCTCAGCGCGTCTCCGGATGACACTCCCCGGAGGCGCCGGCTGACCCAAGGACCCACGTACTCCTTGGTCCAGGCGGCGTTGTCCCGAAACGTTTCAGTGGCAGTTTTAGCAAGGACAGGAGGTAACCCTGGCATGGGGATGCGGGCAGCTTCGCCCAGCTGCCCAAGTACTCGGTTGGCCATATTGATGTGGCCGGGTGTGGACATGTGCATACGGTCGATGTCCCACAGCCGCCAGTCGTTGTATTCACGGAAACGCCAGTAGTCAACGAGGTCAGCGCCATGGTCTTGGGCAACTTCGCGCAGCAACTCGTTATAGATGGCCGTTCGTCCACGAATGGTTGCGAAGACCTTGGACGTGCTGGCATCGAATCCGGTGAAGACTAGGACGCGGGCGCCCGTCCCCGCCAGTTTGGCGATACCTTCGGCGTAGCCCGCAACGAGGGCGTCAATGTCCACTTTCGGACGCAGGATGTCATTGATCCCCGCGTAAATAGTGACAAGTGTGGGATTCATGCCCACTGCGACATCTATTTGTTCGCTGAGGATCTGGCGCATTTTCTTGCCCCGGACAGCCAAGTTGGCATAGCCGAACGTCTGGGGGCCATCCGGGTGCGCCACCGCCAACTGCTCAGCGAGCCTGTCCGCCCACCCGCGAACCTGATTGGGAAGCATGGGGTCGGTGTCGCCCAGACCTTCAGTGAAAGAGTCTCCCAACGCGACATACCGTGCCGATAATTCCATGTGCGTTCCTCGATCTCAAGTATTCGGAGCAGGTGCCGGCTGGCGCGGCGGCTACCGACGTTTTTACTACGCTCATCCTACGGCCCACAACTCCACCAGCTAGGAAACCAGTTCCAGCTCCTCGCCAGCAGCGATGAGCGCCGCGTAGGCGCCCCCTGCTTCGCGAAGCTCCTTTGGCACCCCTACCTCAACCAGCAGCCCATCGGAGAGCACTGCCAGCTGTTGCGCATCGTCGACGGTGGAGAGCCGGTGTGCGATGGTCAGCGTCGTCCGGCCGACGGCCAGCCTGTCAAGAGCCACTTGGACGGCTGCCTCGGTGGTGTTGTCCAGGGCGGAGGTGGCTTCGTCCAGAACCAGCACCCGCGGATTGCGCAGGATGGTCCGGGCAATGGCAAGTCGCTGCTGTTCCCCACCGGAGAAACGGTGGCCTCGAGCGCCAACAAGGGTGTCAAGGCCTTCGGGCAGCGCTGCAACGTGGTCCGCAATCTGGGCCGAAGCCAGCGCCTTCCACAAAGTGGCATCATCGGCTTCCGGCGCAGCGAGCAGCAGGTTATCCCTGATTGAAGCGTGGATCAGATACGTCTCCTGCGAGACGACGCCGACTATTCGGGCAAGTACGTCCGGGGCAATATCACGCACGTCGACACCGTCAATGGTGACGCGCCCCCTGGTGACATCGTGCAACCGGGGCACAAGTGCCCCCAGCGTCGACTTGCCTGAACCGGTGGGACCAACCACCGCCGTGGTGGTTCCTGCAGGAAGCGACAGGCTGATTCCGCGCAAAACATCCGGGCCGCCGTCGTACGCGAAATGCACGTTTTCAAAGCAGACCTCACCGCGCACCAGTGCCGGATCCAGCGCAACAGGATGGGCGGGCGCAGTGATTTCCGGCACCATATCGAGGTATTCGAAGATGCGGCTGAAGAGCGCCATGGCCGTGACCCACTGGACGCCAAGGTTCAGCAGGCCCATGATGGGGCGGAAAATGGTGGCCTGCAGCGCCGTGAACGCGACGATGGTGCCGATGCTCATGGTGTTCCCGGGCAGTCCTCCGGCAAAGTAGATGAGTGCCGGGATGGCGGAGAAAATGATGCCCATGGTGGCCATCCGCCAGCGTCCGGCCAGCTGCGAGCGCAGTTCCAGCGAGATCAGGCGTTCGGAGCTTTCGGTGTAGCGTGTGGCGTCACGTCCGGTGGTGCCCAGGGTTTTGGCCAGCCGCACGCCGGAGATGCTCAGCCCTTCCTCCACATAGGTGTTCATCGTGGCCAGCTCAGCCTGCATGGTGCTGGTGATGTCGCGGCGCAGCAGGGCCACACGGCGGGAGAACCATACGGCCGGCGGGATGACGATCAGTGAGAGCAGGGCCAGCTGTGGGGACAGGACCACCATGGCGATTGCCGTGCCCACAGCGATTGTCACATTCGCGGCGACGCCGGTGGCGGTGGAGGTGATGACTGACTGCATACCGGAAATGTCGTTGTTGAGCCGCGACTGCACTTCTCCGCTGCGGGTCTTGGTGAAGAACCCGAGTGATTGCTTTTGCAGGTGCGTGAACAGCCTGGTGCGCAGCGTGTGCATGATTTTCTGCCCCATGGACGTTGTCATCCACGTCTGCACCACGCCGATCAGGGCTGTCGATGCGGCCACGGCAATCATGGCACCGGCGAGCCGCCCGAGCATCGGCAGGTCCTTGTGGGGCAATGCGGTGTCGATGACGCCCCTGACAAGGAACGGCTGGGCAAGGCTGATGAGGCTCGATGCGCTAATCAACAGCACGACGACGGCGATGGTCCCCTTATGCGGGGCGAACAACGCCACCACGCGCTTCAAACTCACGGGATGGCGCTTGATTTGGGCCTTGTCAGCGGGGTTGGCGCGGGCCGGGCCACGGACCGGGCCACCTGGTCCGCCTTCGAAAGGATGTGTGGGGCCGGGTTGTGCACGGCCGGGTTTTTGTTTGAGGATATTCTCCGTCAAGGGCGCCACCTCCATATGGTGCGCGAGGTGCGGGACTCGCACCATTCATTAGCGAGGTTACCTCACTATGTGGTTCATCGTCAAGTTTAGTATGCTTGTGTGCATGGTCCCCCCTGATGATGCGCCTGATCTTGGCGAACTGTTTCACGCGGCATTCCGCGGCCTGCGACGCACGTGGTCAGAGCAATTGGCCCCCTGGGAGCTGACTCCGCACCAGTGGCGGGCGCTGTTGACGTTGATGCGCCGCCGCCCTGATATAGCTGCTGAACCCGCCGGTAGAGCCGGGGTCGATCATGCCAACATCGATTGCAGTCAGGGCGACGTCCGGCTCAAGGACCTGGCCGGGCGGCTTCGCATTGCGCCGCGCTCAGCCACGGAGGTAGTAGACCAGCTGGAAGCGAAGGATCTGGTACGCCGTGATCCGGACCCCACCGACAGGCGGGCAACGCTCATCGTGGCAACCAACGCCGGGCAAAAACTCTTCGCCAATATTCAGGCCGAGCGTCGCGATAAGTCCATGGAGTACTTTTCCCGGCTCAATCAGCATGATCGCGCCGAATTGGCCCGGATACTCCGTTTACTACACGACTAACTGCAGCGCCTACCCGTTTTCAGCCTGTCTGGCTTTGCGGTGGTTTCTGCCTACTGCGCTGGCGTCCCGGCGACGTTGATCATCCATGGCACACCAAACTTGTCCGTGCACATGCCAAAAGTGTCGCCCCAGGGAGCTTTCTCGAACGGCATGGCGACTTGGCCGCCGTCGGAAAGCTTGTCCCAGTAGCCGCGCAGCTCCGTCTCGTCCTCACCACTGAGGGACACAGTGTGGTCCGTGCCGTGGGAGAGTTCCCTCGAGTCCATGGAGGAGGGTGCATCGGAGCCCATCAGTACGAGTCCGCCGTTGCTCGTGAGCATGGAGTGCATGACCTTGTCGGTGTCGGCCGGGTCCTGGGCCATGTTGAATTCGCCGAAAGTGGTCACCTCAAGCGTGCCGCCAAAGACCGTTTGGTAGAACTCCATGGCTTCCCTGGCATTGTCACGAAAGCTCAAGTATGGATTCAGGTGAGTGGCCATAACGGATCTCCTTGATTGCGTGCACGAAGCGGTTGCAGGAAATTATTCCCCCGTACCGGGCATTTGTCAGTAACGAGTTTTGTCAGTGGCGGCGCCTGCCAGCACCTAGGCGTCCACGGCGTGCGTTGGTGCAGTCCCCGCCCCAAAAGGACTCCCTCCAAGAGCTTCGCGGCCGTGGGGTGCAGCCCAACCTGACGGGTCTGGACCCAACGGCACAATGTGGGTGGGGTTCAGGTCCGTATGAACGATGTAATAGTGCGCCTTGATCTGCTCAAAGTCCACGGTGTCGCCAAAACCGGGCGTTTGGAACAAGTCACGCGCATAGGCCCACAGGACGGGCATCTCGGTGAGCTTATTGCGGTTGCACTTGAAGTGGCCGTGGTAGACGGCATCAAAGCGGACAAGTGTGGTGAACAGCCGCACATCCGCCTCGGTGATGTTTTGCCCCATCAGATAGCGCTGGCTGGCGAGGCGTGCTTCCAGCCAATCCAGACCTGCAAAGAGCCGCAAATAGGCAGACTCATATGCTTCCTGGCTGCCGGCAAAGCCACATCTGTACACACCGTTGTTGACCTCTGTAAAGACACGCTGGTTCACGTCCGCCATTTCCTCCCGCAACTCTTCCGGATACAGCTCAGGGGCTCCTTCTCGCTGAAATTCCTTCCATTCAGTGGAGAGGTCAAGGGTAATTTGCGGGAAGTTGTTTGTCACAACAGCCCCGCTGGGCACATCCACGATGGCTGGAACGGTGATCCCGCGTGGATAGTCTGGTGTGCGCTTGAAGTATGCCTCCTGGATCCGTTCAATTCCCAGTACAGGATCAACCCCACCGGGGTCCAAGTCGAAGGTCCAGGAACGCACGTCGTGTGTGGGCCCGCACACTCCAATCGAAATGGCATCCTCAAGGCCCAATAGTCGGCGCACAATGGTAGATCTGTGCGCCCACGGACATGCCCTGGCAACTATGAGCCGGTAGCGGCCTGCCTCTACCGGAAAGCCATCCGCCCCATCTCGGGTGATGCGGGTTTCAATGTAGTTTGTATCGCGGGTGTACTCGGATCCCGTGACATATGCGCCTTTGGTACTGAAGTCCTGTGTGCTGAAATCCCTGCCCTGAGTGTCCATACCGCCAGCCTATGCCGGGCCCGTGAGGCCCGCCAGCAGCTAGGCCCAATAACGTCACCGGCTTTACTCAACAAAAACTCGCGGCCTATGATCGACTAGCACCAGGTGAACGATCCGCAAGAACGCGACCCACAGTGAGGACCTTCCATGGCGGCCCGAGAAACCATCGCCGCAGAGCAAGGCAGCACTAATTCTGCGCAAAAAACCATCCACGACGCCGGCACTGCCATGGTGGAATTCCAAGGCGTCAGCAAGATCTACCCGGGCCAGCCACCAGCCGTGGACAACCTCAACCTCAGCGTTGAGAGCGGAAAAATCACCGTGTTTGTCGGGCCGTCGGGCTGCGGCAAGACCACGTCCCTGCGCATGATCAACCGCATGGTGGAGCCCACATCAGGGAGCATCACCGTGGGCGGGCGCAATGTTGGTGATATTCCCGCCCCTGAGCTGCGCCGTTCCATGGGCTACGTCATGCAGCAGGCCGGATTGCTGCCGCACCGCACGGTAGTGGACAACGTTGCAACCGTGCTGCGCCTCAACAAGGTCCCGCGGGCACAGGCACGCCAGCGTTCCATGGAGTTGCTGGAGACCGTGGGTTTGTCCGCAGCGATGGCCAAGCGCTACCCCAACCAACTTTCCGGCGGACAGCAGCAGCGCGTGGGAGTGGCGCGGGCGCTTGCCGCGGATCCGCCGATCCTGCTCATGGACGAGCCATTTTCCGCTGTGGACCCTGTGGTCCGGGCCGAGCTGCAGCACGAGCTTTTGCGACTACAGCGCGAGCTGGACAAAACCATCATTTTCGTCACGCATGACATTGACGAAGCCACCCTTCTGGGCGATCGGGTTGCCGTATTTGCCGTGGGTGGACGAGTGGCCCAATACGCGTCCCCGGAAGAGATTCTGCGCGCTCCCGTGGATGACTTCGTGGCCAATTTTGTGGGCCGCGACCGCGGTTTCCGCCGCCTCTCCTTCAGTTCCGGTGCAGCTGTGCCGGTTCACGAGGTTGCAACCGTGGCATGGCCCAGGAAGCACGACGACGTTTCCTCCCCCCGTGTGCCCGGAGCCCCCGCGTGGGTGTTGGCCGTGGACGCGGAAGACCGCCCGCTGGGCTGGCTTTCCCCCGCGGATAGCGCCGGCCCCGGCCGCCCAGGCGCCGCAGTCTCACCGAGCCTTGTTCCCGGTGGTTCACTTTTCCACAGCGGCGATCCTTTGCGCACCGCCCTCGATTCGGCTCTTTCCTCCCCGTCCGGGTTGGGCGTTGCCGTGGATGATGAAGGACGCGTTGCAGGGGTCGTCAAGGGCCCTGAGGTGCTCGCCGCCATCGACGCCGTCCGCGAAGGCAAAAACTGATGCGCGGAGCCATCTGATGCAGTGGTTCCTGGCAAATCTGCCCCAGGTCTTCAACCTCACCGGTTACCACCTGATACAGGCCGTGGTGCCCTTGGTCCTGAGTGTTCTCATCGCCATTCCCCTGGCCCAGTTGGCGCGCCTGAACAAGGGCGTAGGCGCGGTCATCCTCTCCGTCGGATCGCTGCTGTACACCGTCCCGTCCTTGGCGTTGTTCGTGATTCTGCCGAGTATTCTGGGCACGCAGATCCTGGATTTTGCCAACATCATCGTGGCGCTGACCATTTATGCTGTTGCCCTGCTTGTCCGGTCCACCCTCGACGCCTTGAATTCAGTGGATGACGCCATCCGCCAATCCGCCACGGCCATGGGATACAAACCGTTCCAACGATTCCTTACCGTCGATCTCCCGCTCTCCCTGCCGGTGCTATTTGCCGGGTTGCGTGTCATCTCCGTCAGCAATATCTCGCTCGTGACAGTGGGCTCACTGCTGGGCATTCCCAGCCTGGGCTTCTTCTTCACCGACGGGTTGGCACGGAACTTCCCCACCGAGATCATTGTGGGAATTGTGGGGACACTGGTCTTGGCCCTGTTGATGGATTTGGTGCTTGTGCTGTTGCAAAAGCTGCTGACCCCCTGGCTGCGCAGCCACAAAACTACAGCTGCACCACGTTCGACGGCGGTGGCGGCATGAGTGCCGCACTGCTGCTTCCAGCCACGAAATACAGCGACTCCGGCCCCTTTGCCCAAGGCTGGCAGTGGCTCACCGATCCGATGAACTGGCAGGGGCCCATGGGCGTGCCCGTCCGCATCGCCGAACACCTCGGCTACACGGGTCTCACTTTGGCGATTTCCCTCGCCATCGCAGTCCCCGTGGGGCTCTATGTGGGGCACACGGGCCGCGGACGCGGCGCCGTCATTGCCCTGGCTGGCATGCTCCGAGCCCTGCCAACACTGGGCATCATGACATTGTTTGCGCTCATTGCAACGTCCACACTTTCACTCATGCCAGCCATTTGGTCGCTGGTGCTGCTGGCTGTGCCACCGATCCTGACGGCCACGTATGCCGGGATCGCCGCCGTCGACAGGGACTTGGTGGATGCCGCCCGCAGCATGGGGATGAGCGAACCTCAGATTCTCTTCGGCGTTGAAGTCCCGAATGGGCTGGTGGTCATGCTCGGCGGCTTCCGTTCTGCCGTGCTGCAGGTGGTTTCCACGGTGGCCGTGGTGGCGCTCCTGGGCCTGGGTGGGCTGGGCCGGTACATTATTGATGGTTTGGCGGTGCAGGACTACGGCCAGGTCCTTGGTGGTGCGGTGGTAATCGCCGCCGTGGCCATCATCCTTGACGGCCTGCTGGTCCTGACCCAACGCGCAGTGGTCTCGCCCGGGCTGCGTCCAACCACAGTCGTCAGCGAGACAGCCCCGACATCCCAAGCAACTACGAATCAACAGTCCGCTTCACAAGGAGATCCAACATGAACAAGAATTTGTTTCCCACCCGCCGCGCAGTCCTCGGAGCGGCCGCAGGGCTCTCGGTGGCGCTGGCCGTTACGGCCTGTGGCGGGGGCAATCCTCTTGCCAGTGACAGCACCGCGCCAACTGGCAATGGCAGCAGTGGCAGCTCGGTGGTGGTTGGTTCGGCCAACTTCCCAGAAAGCGCCACAGTAGCCGAAATTTATGCTGGTGCGCTGAATGCTGCCGGAGTCACAGCCACCACGAAGCTGAATATCGGCGCACGTGAGGTGTACATCAAGGCAGTGCAGGACGGTTCCATCAGCATCGTCCCCGACTACAGCGGAAACCTGCTGGGCTACCTGGATCCGAAGACCACGGCGAGGACTGCGGAGGAGGTGCTTGCGGCCCTGCCTGCAGTGATGCCGGACGGTTTGTCAGTGCTGGATGCTGCAAAGGCCGAGGACAAGGACGCCATGGTGGTGACGGCGGAGACCGCGGCAAAATACAACCTGAAATCGATCGAGGACATGGCGAAGGTGTGCAGCGAGCTGACCATTGGTGCCCCGCCGGAATTCGCGACCCGGCCGTATGGCCTGCCTGGCTTGAAGGAAATCTACGGCTGCGTGCCTGCCAAGTTCACCCCCATCAGTGACGGTGGCGGGCCTCTCACGGTCAAGGCGTTGCTGAACAATGAAATTCAGGTGGCCGACATCTTCACCACGTCTCCGGCCATTCCCGCCAACAATCTGGTGGTGCTAACAGACCCGAAGAATAACTGGCTGGCACAGCAGGTGCTGCCCGTGGTCAAGACGGCCAGCGTGAACGACGCTGCCAAAGCTGCACTGAACAAGGTCTCCAGCCTGTTGACCACTGAGGACCTCATCAAGCTCAACGACCAGGTCAGCGGCGATCAAAAGATGGATCCCAAAGACGCTGCCGCCGGATGGCTGAAGGACAAGGGAATCACGAAGTAGGGAACCGAGAATGGCCGCCACACACGAAGAAGTTGATGTTGTTGTCATCGGCATGGGCCCCGGCGGCGAATCGCTCGCCGGGGAGTTGGCGGCCGCTGGTCTCTCCGTTGTGGGCGTGGAAGCCAGGCTGGTGGGCGGTGAATGTCCCTACTATGGCTGTATTCCGTCCAAAATAATGATCAGGGCCAGCAACGCCGTGGCGGAAGCGCAGCGGATTCCCGGCTTGGCTGGCCGCTCCCACGTATCCTCCGACTTCACGGTGGTCGCCAAACGCATCCGTGATGAGGCCACGGATAATTGGGATGACACCGTCGCCGCCGAGCGTTTCACCGGCAAGGGTGGCCGCCTGGTGCGTGGGATCGGGCGGCTCCTGGGCCCACGCAAGGTCGCTGTCACAACGCACGACGGCGGTGAGCTCACGTTCAGTGCCCGTCGCGCCGTCGTGCTCAACCCCGGCACCAGCCCTTCAGTGCCCACCATTGCCGGGCTTGAGGGCACGCCATTTTGGACAAACCGGGAGGCCGTGCAGGCGGAGGCGGCACCAACGTCGCTGGTGATCTTAGGTGGCGGGCCCATTGCCGTGGAACTGGCACAAGCGTTTACCCGCTTTGGCACCAACGTCACGGTGGTGGTGCGAGGCGCGCGGCTGCTGTCGCGGGAGGAACCGGAGGCCTCTGAGATTCTCGGCAAGGTGTTCCACAGCGAGGGCATCGAGGTGCTGTACAACAGCACGATCACAGCTGTGGCCCACTCAACTGCCGGGTTTAACGTGGAGGTGACGGGTGTGGGCGGAGCCGTGACGAAGCGCTCTGCCAACAAGCTTCTCGTGGCGGCCGGGCGCACCCCGCAACTGCCTGGGTTGGACCTGCCAGCCGCTGGAGTCAGCGTAGTTGACACACCCGCCGTGGATTCCCACATGCAGCTGGCCAAGGGCCTGTATTTGATTGGGGACGCGGCAGGCGGTGGGCCGTTTACGCACATGTCGATGTACCAGGCCAACATTGTGGCGGGGCACATCCTTGGCCAGGATCGTGGGGAAGCCCAGTCGCACGCCGTGCCGCGGGTGACGTTCACGGACCCGGAGGTGGGCGCCGTCGGGCTTAGCGAACAGCAGGCAAGGGAGGCTGGGCTGGACATCCGGGTTGGCAGCGCCCAGATGCCTGGTTCCACCCGCGGCTGGATTCACAAAGCGGGGAATGAAGGGTTCATCAAGGTCATCGAAGACGCCAAAACCGGTGTCCTCGTGGGAGCCAGTTCCATGGGCCCACATGGCGGGGAGGTGCTCTCGGCGCTGGTTCTGGCCGTCCACGCCCGCATCCCGGTGAAGACGCTCAGAACCATGATTTACGCGTACCCCACGTTCCATCGCGCCATTGAAAAGGCCGTCGCGTCGCTCAAATAACCGAACCTTGCACGCATATACGCACCTTCCCCGCTTATACGTACGCTCCTATCAGCGCATGAGCAGGGAAGGTGCGTTTAGGCGAAATTACTGCGCCAGAATGGCCTTGCGCACAGCAGCACTGAGCTGCATGGCGCGCCCGCCCGTTCCACCGTCCTCGTTCCACGCCGGGATGTAGCCAAAGCCAATCCCGTACAGCGGATCGGCGAATCCGAGGGAGGCGTTGGCGCCGTCGTGCCCAAAGGCCTGCGCGCTGCCGAAGTCCATGCGCGGGTTGGACTTCATGAACGTGACGCCGAAGGAGTTGATCTCGCAAAAGACCCTGTCCAGACCCCATACCTGTTCTTCACTCATGTGCGCAATGGTGTCTGCGTTCAAGTAGGCCGGAAGCCCGTCAATGCCGGTGGCGGCGCCAGCGTAGACGCGGGCCAGGCCGTCGGCGGAGCCCACGCCGGAGCCGCTGCAGCTGCCCGCCGCACGGACGCTGCGAATATTGGGCAGCGCCAGCAGGTTTCCGGCCTGCACATTTCCTGACACCCCGGCAATGGAGCCTGGATCCATGAACGCCTGCTCCGCCTCCTCTACGAAGAGCACGGGGCGAAAGCGCGGTTCAAGCGATTCGGGCAGGCCCAGGTACATGTCCGCCGCATACGGTTCCCGAATGCGGCGGTTGTATAGGTCCTGCAGCCGTTCCCCGCTGACCAGCACACACAGCTGTTCAAGGAAGACGCCCATGGTGAGTGCGTGGTAGCCAAAGGTGCCGCTGCCCGGACGCCACATGGGCGTCAGCGCCGCAAGGCGTGCGGCCACCGCGGCAAGATCGTTGTAGTCCTCCATTGCGAAACCGCCCTGGACGCCCACCAACCCGGCCTGATGGGAAAGCAATTGGCGCACCGTGAGCGCGCCCTTCCCATTTTGGGCAAAATCAGGCCAGTAGCTGGCCACCGCAGCATCAAGGTCTATCAAACCGTCCTGGACCAGCAGGGCGAATGCGAGCGCAGCAACTCCCTTCGAGCAGGAAAACACACCCGTGAGCGAATCCGCAGCAGAGTCCTTGCCGCCCACCAGACTGACGACGTTGACCCCCTGGTGGTACACGGCCAGCTGTGCGCTGTAGCCCGGGTCGGCGTCGAGCATGGAATCAAAGAGCTCCCGAACACCGGAGAACTGCTCGGTGGCGAAACCTTGGGATGGGCCGGCGGCCTGCTGCGGTGAAAGTGTCATGCAACCACTCTAGGGAATGCCGCACCCGTGGTGCCAAGCCGAGGCAGGCGGAACGTCAGCTGTCTGTCAGTCGCTACGGTCACGGTGTTTGCACCCCGGCCAACAGCAGGGCCGGCGTTTGCCTTCCTCAAGCTCTTCCTGGGTTCGGCGAATACGGCGTTCTCGGGTCTTTTCCTGCTTGGCATCCTCGACCCAACAGATGAATTCATTGCGTGCCAACGGCGTGATGTCACACCACGCAGAAAGTGCCGTGGCATTGACGAGCAGCGCCTTGCACAGGTCTGCAGGCAACGGATGGACTACCCCGCCGGGTACTTGCTCCTTACTCATATCACTACAATAACGGGCCGGGAGTCCGGATTTGCGTCTTGCGTGGCAACCGTAGCGAAGCAGCCACCTAGCCGATGCCGCAGTAGTCAAGCAGCAATTCGGCAACCATGGAATTGGCCCAGGAGAACCATGGCCGCGTGAACCGGGTGGGATCGTTGGGGTCAAAGCCCTCGTGCATGCGCCCAGTGCCGCCGGTGGTATCGCGCAGGCAGTACAGCAGCCGCAACTTTTCCGCTTTGTCTGCCGTGGTGAGGCCCTGCACAGCCAGCGCGATGGGCCAGATATACCCCGGCGGCGTATGCGGGCTGCCGATCCCAGCCGCGTGGTCCCCCATAAAATAAAAGGGGTTCTCAGCGCTCAAGATAAAGGCGCGCGTGGCCAGGTATAGCGGATCGGCCGGGTCAATGCCGCCCGTCAACGGCAGCGACAGCAGGCTGGGCATGTTCGCATCATCCATCAGCAGCGTGTTGCCCAGCCCGTCCACCTCGTAGGCGTACATGGGACCGTGGACGGGGTGCTCCACCACTCCGTGGGCCGCCACGCCGGCGGCAATTTCAGCTGCCAGCTCGGCGGCCTCCACGGCAAGATGGGCATCGGCATACACTTCAGCGGCAATTTCAGCCACCTGCCGCAGGGCGGCAGCGGCGAAGAGGTTACCGGGGATGTTGAAGCTGAGGACGCAGGCGTCGTCGCTGGGCCGGAAGCCCGCCCACGTCATGCCGGTCATGCCCGACGCCGGCCCCCGCCCCTCACGCTGCAGCGTCTCGCTCGGAAGGTCCGTGTTGCGCACAAAGCGGTAGCTGGAATTCGCTTCGTGGTCCTGCTCAAGGCGAAGCTGACGCACGATCACACGCAACACCGCATGGGCTGCGGCATCAAAAACATCGGTACGGGTGGTGCGGCGCCATACTTTGTGGGCCAGCCAGATGGGGAATGCCAGGGAATCCACCTCATATTTGCGCTCCCAGATCCACGGGTCTTCGCAGCCGTCGTGCGGGTCGTAGGAGGCTCCGCTCGCTTCCTTGTTGAAGGCGTTGGCGTAGGAATCCCG
>NZ_JAUNVV010000024.1:4318-7401 GCF_030540645.1 Arthrobacter sp. | reverse complement strand
CCAGACGGTGCTGCCGTGGTTTTCGTTCATCGTGCTTTTCTCCTTTGCCGCGGAACACAACAGCTTATGCGGCACCGGCCGTGCCCGCCCCACTAGACTTTCAATGCAACTCCCCCGGCCCCGTGAGTTTCTGGAAGGTTTCTGCCCATGCATGACAAACACGGCCTCATCCAAAACCGACTCAAGCGAGTCTTGGTGGAAAGGATCATCCCGGCCATCCATACGCCCGTGTCCCCTTTGCGCCTCACGGCATGGCAGGTGGAGGGCGGCCAAGGCGAACCCGTTGCGCCGTCAGTGGCCCTGCCAAGTTGCAGCAAACACGACGGCGGCCCGACCACCGAAGGCGTTGAGTACCTCCCCTTCCAGGTGGGCCAACAGTGGGGCCCGGCGTGGGGCACCACGTGGATCCACCTGACCGGTACGGTCCCTGTGAGCGCACGGGGTCGCAAGGTTGAACTGGTGGTGGATTTGGGGTTCAGCCAGTCTTGGCCCGGATTTCAGGCTGAGGGCCTCGTGTACCGCCCGGACGGGACGGCCGTGAAGGCACTGAATCCGCTGAACACCTGGCTGCCGGTCGCTGACCGTGCCGAAGGCGGCGAGGATATCGACCTCTATGTTGAAGCCGCCTCCAACCCCTTCGTGTTCACGGACAACCCATTCGTTCCCACGCAGCTGGGTGAGAAGTCCACTGCCGGGGACGAGCCGCGCTACACCATGGCCCGTGCTGACATCAACATCTTCAACACCGAGGTCTGGGAGCTTGTGCAGGATCTTGAGGTCCTGGACCAGCTCCAGGCTGAACTGGATCTGGGGAACCCGCGCCGCTGGGACATTCTGTACGCGCTGGAACGCGCGCTGGACGCCGTCGAACTTTCAGACGTACCGGGCACGGCGGCCGCGGCCCGCGCTCAGCTGGCCGGAGTGTTGGCCCAGCCCGCCAACGCCAGCGCCCACCAGATTACGGCCATTGGGCACGCGCACATCGACTCGGCGTGGCTGTGGCCTGTGCGGGAAACTGTGCGCAAGGTGGCCCGCACCACCTCCAATGTGGTGAATCTGCTTGAACAGGACCCTGAACTGCAGTTCGTCATGTCCTCGGCCCAGCAATACGAATGGCTGAAGGAGCAGCGTCCCGAGGTGTTCGCGCGGGTCAAGGAAGCCGTGGACGGAGGCCGCTTCATCCCGGTGGGCGGCATGTGGGTGGAGTCGGACACGAACATGGTGGGATCCGAGGCCATGGCGCGGCAGTTCAGCTACGGCCAGCGTTTCTTCCGCGAAAACTTTGGGATGGAATGCCAGGAGGTGTGGTTACCTGATTCCTTTGGTTATTCGGCCGCGCTGCCGCAGATCGTGAAGCTGGCTGGCGCCAAATGGTTCCTGACGCAGAAGATTTCCTGGAACACCGTGAACAAGTTCCCGCACCACACGTTCAACTGGGAAGGCATCGACGGCACCCGCGTGTTCACGCACTTCCCGCCAGCGGACACCTACAACTCCCAGCTCTCCGGCGCCGAATTGGCACATACCGTGCAGAACTTTCGTGACAAGGGGGCCGCGAAGAATTCATTGATCCCGTTTGGATGGGGCGACGGCGGGGGCGGGCCCACGCGCGAAATGCTGGCCCGGGCGAAACGCACGAAAAACCTGGAGGGCTCCCCGCAGGTCACCATCGCCAGTCCTGCGGAGTTCTTCACCGCAGCAGAGGCCGAGTACCCCAACGCCCCCGTGTGGAAGGGTGAGCTGTACCTTGAACTGCACCGCGGCACGTACACCTCCCAGGCGCTGACGAAGCAGGGCAACCGCCGCAGCGAACACCTGCTGCGCGAGGCGGAGTTGTGGAGCACTACGGCGGCTGTACGCGGTCTCATCGAGTACCCCTATGACGAACTGGACCGGATTTGGAAGCTGGTGCTGCTGAACCAGTTCCACGACATCCTCCCCGGCTCCTCCATCGCGTGGGTGCATCGCGAGGCGGCCGAGGCGTATGCCCGGATCGCCGAGGACCTCCAAAAGATCATCTTTGCGGCGGTGGAGGCCCTCGCCCCCATCGATCTCCAAGCGCCCGTCGAGCCCCAGGACATCGCAACAGCCCTGCATTTCAACGCCTCCCCGTACCCCCGGCGCGGTATCGCCCCGCTCAGTGCGGGTGTCCCTGACCCTGCCACAGCGGAGGTGACGGTGGAGCAGGACGGAATCGACGTCGTCGTACGCAACGGGCTTATCACCGTCCGTTTTGGCGCAGATGGCGTCATCTCCTCCATTGTGGATGTGGCCGCCAACCGCGAGCTGGTACCGGAAGGGCAGGGCGCCAACCTGCTGCAGCTGCACACCGACTTCCCCAACATGTGGGACGCGTGGGACATTGACGAGTTCTACAAGAACACCGTCACGGACCTGCGCGAACTGGATTCGATGGAAGTAACCATGCTGGGGAGCCAAACGGAGATCACCATTAGGCGCAGTTTCCGTGCCTCCCACATCACCCAGCGGGTGCGGATCTCCCCGGATTCGAAGGTCATCACGGTCTACAACGAGGTTGACTGGCACGAGCAGGAGACGCTGCTCAAGGCCGCGTTCCCGCTGGATGTGCATGCCGACCACGCCCGTTTTGAGACCCAGTACGGGCACATTCAGCGGGCCACGCATGAGAACACGTCCTGGGACAACGCCCGTTTTGAGGTGTGTGCGCACCGTTGGGTGCATGTGGGTGAGCCCGGCTTTGGTGCGGCCGTCGTCAACGATTCCACCTATGGGCACGACGTTTCCCGGCACCCCGGCACCAACGGTTCCAGCTTCACCACCGTGCGCCTGTCGCTGTTGCGCGGGCCCCGTTTCCCCGATCCGGAGACGGACCAGGGCCAGCATTCCTTCAGCTACGGGCTGGTGGTGGGCGCCGACGTGGCCGATGCCGTGGCTGCGGGCTACGCCATGAACCTGCCGTGGCATGGCGTGCCGGGCGACTGGACCGGCCGCCCCATCGAGCCGCTGCTGCGCACGGACTCCCCCGCCGCCCTCATCGAGGCCGTCAAGCTGGCCGATGACCGCAGCGGGGACGTCATTGTGCGTCTGTACGAGCCGCTCGG
>NZ_JAUNVV010000024.1:2824-4218 GCF_030540645.1 Arthrobacter sp. | reverse complement strand
AGTCGATCGCTGCGCTGGGGCTTGACCATGTGCGTATTTTTCCGCTGTGGCCGCTGCTGCAGCCCAACAGGTCGCTGATCCGTCCGGCCGGCATTGCGGACGTGGGCCGCGTGGTGGACGCTGCCGCCGAATTTGGCCTGGACGTGTCCGTGGACGGCCTGCAGGGACACCTTTCCAGCTTTGACTTCCTGCCGTCGTGGGTGACGAGCTGGCACCGCCGCAACATGTACACCGATCCCCAGGTGGTGGAAGCGGAAGTTCAGCTGATCACAGCACTGGCTGCCGAAGTCACCTCCCGCCCCAACGTACTGGGCATGACGGTGGGCAATGAGACCAACCAATTCGCCGTGGAACGCCACCCCGAGCAGCAGATGACCTCAGCGGCAGAAATGGGCGAATGGTTCAAAACCCTGCTGGCGGCAGCCCGCAGGGCCTGGCCCACGGGCATGCACCAGCACAGCTTTGACGACAACGCATGGTTTGTGGACAGCTGCCCCGTCACACCCCGCCACGCGGCAACGCTGGGTGATGTGACCACCGTGCATTCCTGGGTGTTCGTGGCCGTGGCGCACTTGTTCCCGCAGGGTCACCCGGCCCGCACACTTTTTGCCGACTACCTCGTGCAGCTGGCCGACGCGTACTCCGACGACCCCACCCGGCCCGTCTGGCTGCAGGAGATTGGCGCGCCCCACCCGGCCGTGCCGTTCGACGGCGCTGCCGACTTCCTGGAGGAGAGCCTGCGCCCCGTGCTGGACACCCCGAATTTGTGGGGCGTGACGTGGTGGTGCTCGCACGATGTCAGCCGGAAGCTGGCAGATTTCCCGGAGCTGGAATACACGCTGGGCCTGCTGGATTCCGAGCGCCGGCCCAAGCCGGCCGGGCTGCGGTTGGCCGATCTGATTGCCGCTGAGAAGGCCCGCCCCACGGCGCCCGTCCAGCGCAGCACCGCCCTGTCCTTCGACCCTGGAGATGAGGCCACGGGTGTTGGCCGGTCAGTTGCAGATCCCTCCGGTGCGCTGTTCCCGGCCTGGCTGGAGCTGGCTGCGGGCGGGGAGAAGCCCGCCCTGGTGCGTGCATCCAAGACGGACGACGCCGGATACCTCGCCGCACGCGGCCTCACGGACGTGCGCGGTCAGACAGAATCACGGTGAGCACCATGTGGGATGACGTAAAGCCCACGGATTCGGAACAAAAGTGGGAGCTGGTGCCGGAGAACCGCACCCATCCGGCGACGCTGGTGCCCATTTTTGAGCGGGCCGTGCAAGCCTTTTACGCCGACGCCGCGGCCTAGGCCGCGGCACAGCACGCTTGGCACCCTTGGCATCCTTGGCTCCGGGCGGGCCCTAGCCCCAGCTGCTACTGGCGCGTAACATCGAATCATCACCGGGTTTCGC
>NZ_JAUNVV010000024.1:0-2724 GCF_030540645.1 Arthrobacter sp. | reverse complement strand
GGCCCTAGCCCCAGCTGCTACTGGCGCGTAACATCGAATCATCACCGGGTTTCGCTCCAAGCCGGCCGTGGCAACACCCACCCCGTCGGCGGAATTGAGGAAGTCATGAGCCATGACGCAGCTGTCGAAAGCACCAATGCCACCGCAAAGGATCCCACTGACAAAAAAGTCACGGCCGCGGACGCCAGGAACGCCGCGGAGGCGGCCAGGGAGACAGCGTGGGAGCGGCCAAGCTTCGCCAAGGGCCTGTACCTGGGCGACTTTGACGTCGACCTGATTCACCCGCATCCGCAGCCTTCGACCGAGGACACTGAAATTGGCGATGCCTTCCTTGAGAAGGTTGAGGCCTACGCCAAAACCCTGGACGGCGCCCGCGTCGAGCGGGAAGCGAAGATTCCTGACGAATACCTGGCAGGTCTGGCTGAGTTGGGTGTATTCGGCATGAAAATTCCTGTCGAATATGGCGGGCTTGGACTGAACCTGACTTATTACGGGCGGGCCTTGTCCATTCTTGGCAGCGTACATCCGGCCTTTGGCGCCTTGGCCTCGGCCCACCAGTCCATAGGCGTGCCGGAACCGGTGAAGGTTTTTGGCACAGCTGAACAAAAACAAAAATACCTGCCGCGATGTGCGGCCGGAGCTGTCACTGCCTTTTTGCTGACGGAACCGGATGTGGGCTCGGACCCCGCGCGGATGGGCTGCCAGGCGGTTCCGTCCGAAGATGGCTCGGAATACGTTTTGGACGGCGTGAAGTTGTGGACCACCAACGGCGTCATTGCCGAACTGGTGGTGGTCATGGCGTTGGTGCCGTCCCGTGGTTTGGATGCGGCGGGACGGAAAACCGGTGGCATCACCGCATTCGTCGTGGAAGCGGACTCCCCTGGCATCACAGTTGAAAACCGCAACGAATTCATGGGCCTGCGCGGCATTGAAAATGGCGTGACACGCTTTCACCAAGTGCGTGTTCCGGCAGAAAACCGTTTGGGCCGGGAGGGCCAGGGGCTGAAGATCGCCCTGACCACCTTGAACACGGGGCGGCTGTCCATCCCGGCCATGGCAGCAGGGGCAGGCAAGTGGTCCTTGAAGATCGCCCGGGAGTGGTCCAACGCCCGCACCCAATGGGGACTGCCGGTGGGCCGGCATGAGGCAGTGGGGAAGAAGCTCGCCTTCATGGCTGCCACTACGTTTGCGCTTGAGGCGGTCTTTGAGCTCTCCGCAGCCTTGGCGGACGCCGGCATGAAGGATGTGCGCATTGAAGCAGCCCTTGCGAAGCTGTGGTCTTCCGAGTTCTCCTACAAGTGCGCCGATGAACTCGTGCAGATCCGCGGTGGACGCGGGTACGAGAGCGCGGCTTCGCTGGCCGCCCGCGGCGAGCGTGCAGTTCCCGCCGAACAACTCCTGCGGGATCTGCGCATCAACAGGATCTTCGAAGGCTCCACCGAAATCATGCACCTGCTCATTGCCCGGGAGGCAGTGGACGCGCACCTGGCTGCGGCTGGTGATTTGGCGTCCACCACGGCAACGCTGGCTGAAAAGGGCAAGGCTGCCGTGGGTGCCAGCGGATTCTACGCGAAGTGGCTGCCGAAGCTGGTGGTCGGCAAGGGCATGGACCCGCGTTCCTACAACGACTTTGGGCCGTTGGCCAAGCACCTGCGTTTTGTGGAGCGTGAATCTCGCAAGCTGGCACGGCAAACGTTTTATGCCATGGGACGGTGGCAGGGAAAGCTCGAATACAAGCAGGCTTTTCTAGGCCGCATCGTTGACATCGGCGCCGAACTCTTTGCCATTTCCGCCTGCTGTTCCCGGGCCGAAATGCTCCGGCTCAAGGACCCCCACCAGGGGAGGGCGGCGCAGAAACTCGCCGACGCCTTCGCGTGCCAGTCACGACTTCGGGTGGAAACTTTGTTCAACGAGCTCTGGCACAACACGGACGATACCGACAAAGCCCTCAGCGAGGAACTACTGGCCGGGGACTTTGTTTGGCTTGAAGAAGGCGTACTGGACCCCTCCGAGGGGACGGGGCCCTGGATCTCCGACGCCACGCCCGGCCCTTCCACCCATGAGAACCTGCACCGCAAATACCGCTAACCGCTACCAATGACGTCAGGACGTACAGAACCCCCGCAGCATCTGGCGCTGCGGGGGTTCTGTACGTGTCACAAGCCGGGGGATTTAGCCGTCGGTCTTCACGATGTACACGTCGCACGGGGCGTTGTGTGAAACGGCATTGGCAACCGAGCCAAGGACGCGGCTCAGGCCCTGCATGCGGACGTTACCCACAACAATCATCTTGGCCTTGCGCTTGGTGGCCTCTTCAATCAGCACCTCGGCAGGCTTGCCCAGCGCTGAGGAGAATTCGGTCTTGACGCCGCTGATCTTCAGTTCCTCTGCAACGCGCTGTGCAACCCGCTCGGCCTCATCGGCGGTGGACAGGAACCATTCGTCGTTGCCAATGGTGACCTTCTCCGTCTTGTCTTCACCAAAGGCGGTCACAACGCGCAAGGTGTACCCCAACGCCTTGGCCAAGTCAGCTGCAACCTTGGCAGCCTTCATGGAGGTTGAGTTGCCGTCAACGCCAACAATGATGATTCCAGCCATTTGTTTCATCCTTTTCTTCGGCTAAGACACCGGCATTTTTCAACCCGGTATCATTCTTGTCCCTACTTTAGTCACAAAAGCACACATTTAGGCGGGAACGTGGGCGAACTTACCCACCTATTACGC
>NZ_JAUNVV010000023.1:37810-39109 GCF_030540645.1 Arthrobacter sp. | reverse complement strand
CTGACCCGGTCCCGTTCCGGGGTTGACGGCGTCCCCGGTGACGACGTCGTGGAGTATTACCGCCAGCGCGCGTCAATGGGCCTGATCGTCAGCGAGGGCACGTACCCGTCCTTCGCCGGTCAGGGCTTTGTCCGTCAGCCTGGTCTGGTTACGGACGCACAGATTGCCGGTTGGAAGCGGGTCACTGACGCCGTCCACGCTGAGGGCGGTCTGATCATCGCCCAGGTCATGCATGCCGGGCGCGTGGCCCACCCGGCCAACACGGGTGGTCGCCCGGTTGTGGCGCCCAGTGCCGTCGCCGTGGAGGGTGAGACCCGCACCTACGACGGCAAGCAGCCCTTCCCCGTCCCGCATGCCCTGACCGTGGAGGAACTGCCCGGCGTGATGGCCGAGTTCGTCCAAGGCTCCCGCAACGCCATCGCCGCAGGATTCGACGGCGTCGAGCTGCACGGCGCGAACGGCTACTTGCTCCACGAATTCCTGGCCCCCTCCGCCAACCACCGCACCGACAGCTACGGCGGCTCGCCGGAGAACCGTGCACGTTTCGTCATCGAGACCACGGCGGCCGTCGCAGAGGCCATCGGCGCCGACCGGACTTCACTGCGCATCTCCCCCGAGCACAATGTCCAGGGCGCATTGGAAAACGACCCGGCCGAAACGCTGGCGACGTACGCCGCACTCACCGACGGCATCGCACCACTGGGCTTGGCGGGCCTGAGTGTGCTGCACAAGGATCCGTCCGGCGCCCTAGTCCGGGAACTGCGCAGCCGCTTCGGCGGCCCCTTCATGCTCAACACAGGTTTTGGCACCGTCACCACGCTCGACGACGCTCTCCTCGTCGCTGGCAGCGGCTGGGCCGACGCCGTCGTGGTTGGCAGGCCAGCCCTGGCCAACCCTGACCTGGCCCGGCGCTGGCGCGAAGGCCTGCCCCTGAACGAGCCTGACTACTCCACGTTCTACACCGAGGGCGCCAAGGGCTACATCGACTATCCGTTCTGGGAAAACTAAGGATCGTTGACTGCAGAATGCGGCGCTCAATGTTCGACGGCGGCTGCCGGGCGGTGCCGCCGTCGAACGTTACGCCCATGTCGCCGTTCGTGGGAGCCAGTTTTTGAGGCGACATGCCGACATGCTGCTTCACTTTCTGCACGTGTGCACGCAAGCTGGAGTCATGGCCTCTTCCGCGAAAACAGCCGCCGACACTGCAGACTGGCGACTGCGCACCTTCGCGTTGTATTCACAAGTTCGCGCCACAGCCGAGCACGACGGCGCCGCGGCGGCCCATGAACTGTGGGTGCG
>NZ_JAUNVV010000023.1:9208-37710 GCF_030540645.1 Arthrobacter sp. | reverse complement strand
CCCCACAGTGTCGTGGCCGCGGAGTGGAACGTCAGAACGATCAGCAGTTGCACCTCCAAGGCATCGGAAGCCAATAGCAGAAACGGTTAGTCGTAATGCTGACACGCATGAGGGTACGGTCGGTTGCCTCGTCGTCACTAACGTCAAAGTTGGTCGGGGTGCAGGAGTACCAGTAGTCCTCATCAATACAGCCGCCCAGTGCGAATTGATTTTTGTCCAGGAAGCGGCTCTTGCGGCCCGGTAATTGTGTTTGGGTTGGCGGATTGCGACGACTTCAAGAATGGGGGTGGCTGGGAATGGCGCATCGGTCCAGTGTCAGGAGGATCCTGTCGACCAGGACAGACTTGGAGGAGTTTGCCGCTACCAGGTGCTCTATCGCGACCTACTTCAGGAATTGTCCAGCCGCCGCGTGGTGAGTTAGCGTGATCATTGTCTTGGGGAGGTCGGTCAAATGGGACGCCGATTCGTGACAGGGTAAGCCCTGATATTTATCGGCTGGCTCGGCTGCTGGCTTCCATCTCCCCGGGCCACAATTATCTCAGCGCATTTAGGTGCATGTCTCGTGAGACTCCCAAACAATTGCTGACGGGTCGCACTCTAATCCCAGGATCAGTGCGCGCTTTGCGCTAGTACCGGAGGCACCAGCGGCCTGAATCGTTCTGGTGATGCTTTCGTTGTTCCTGAACCGGGCGGAGCTCGCCAGCTACCGGCTGCCAACTGAGTTCGTTTGATTTTGTCTGATGGTTCTAGGGTGTACCAGGGAGTGGGTGTCTGGCCATGGCGCTCACGGAGTACCTCTTGTCCTTCAGTTTGGATCAGTGTTCGTGCATGGCGCCGTGCCAAGTATCAAGGCCTACGGGGTACATGAGGAAGTGTCAGCCGTTCGTGTGGACGTGGCGGTGTCTCTCTATGTTTCGTCAATAATGTGGGTTTCCAATATTCACGGAGTGCTTTTTGGTCTTGTTGTTGGGTGAGAGTGTTGCCAACGTTCCGGGCCCACCCTCTGATCGCCGATGGCGGTTTCACTTGGACTAATCCGGCGTACGGCGCTGCGTCCCGGAGAAGCATGGCAACCGCCTCTGTCGGCCGGGACTCTATTGCGAGATGGTGGGACCACAACCTTCGATAGGAGAATCTGATGGTCCAAGCCCAATATGTTGGTGCCGAGCACGGCACATCTGCGCGCGGCGGAGTCTCACCCGCCGGGCGAACAGCAATAGTCGTGGGAGCGGTGATCGCGCCGGTCATCTTCGTGCTGGCTCAGGCGCTTTTTCCTGTGCTTCCGCACACTGTCGAAGAAGCATTCCCCATCATGGTTGAGCAGCGTGGGCTGGTCTTCGCCACGCGGATGCTCTCCGGGGTGGGCTCGGCGTTGTTCATCCTCCTAGCCGGGCCGATAGGGTATCTCGTTCCGCGCGCGGCGCGGGGAGCAATTCTTACGCGACTTGGGTTACTTCTGATGAGCGCTGGCGCGATACTCAACGCGCTGAGCCAGATCGTGCAGGGCTTTGCAACACACGCCGCGACTAGGACGGGGATCCCAGTCAGTGTGGGCCAGGACATCGTACTGAAAATCGTTTCCGGCCCCGAGGGCGTGCTGCTGGAGTACTGGGTACTGATCATGTTCGCACTGGGACTGATTATCGTTGGGACAGGAACCCTCCTGTCGCGACGCGTGGGCAAATTCGTGCCGATTTTGCTCATGGCGGGCGTAGTGATCGCCTTAGCACTCAGTGGAATGGGACCTATCGGGGTGGTCACGATGGCTCCATTGGCCATCGCGGTGGTTGCCCTAATCGTCAAGGCTGCGCGGAGTGGATACCTCAACCCCTTGTCTAACCGTACGAAGTGAGTCCATAGTAGTGCTACCATGGACGCCCACGAGATCACCAAACCTCGAAGCACCCAGCTAACTGTGGCCGCGGGGTTGAGCGCTGGCGCCGCAGTGCTTGGGGGCTCGGTGGTGGCCGCGGTCGCTCCGGAGCGGCTATTCGACTTGCATGTCATCGAGGACGTGAGCCAAGGTGTCATCTGGGCTTCGCTTGCAGTGGTGGTGGCCCTATCGGGTGGGGCCAGCGTTGTCGCGATCGCTATGCTGGCGGTCGCTGGCAGCGCGGCACTCGCCGTCAGCGGCACAGCGTGGGTGCAGATTGCGCCGCTGATCGGTGCCGATCCGGGCCTAGCTCTCTGGACCGGCGGATGGATCTGGGTCATCGCGATCACCCTACCGGTCACCCTTGTTCCAATTCTCTTCATTCCGGCGAGTAGCGTATCCGTCCGCTGGCGCAGGCTCGGGATCGTGACAGCAATCTCCGGGTGCGCGATCGCTATGGGAGTAGGTGTTTTGTGGCCAGCGGGTGCACCCGTGTTTGAGGTTGCTCAGCTGGTGGGCTTAGCGATCGTCGCGACAGCGGCACTGCTCACTATCGGACTTGTATCGTCTGCTGCTCACTCGACACGACGTCTGCGTCCTCTCTTGGGAGCGATGCTCGTCACCGTGCCAGCGCTGTGCGCATTGCTGTTTCTCCCTGAAGGGTCTCCCTTCGTCCAGCTCCTGATTAGTCCTCTCATTCCGGTCTCCATCGCCGCGATCACCCTGCAGGACTTGATTGCTGGGTTGCGAACATCCAGACAGCAGGTAATCGAGGCACGCGAAGACGAACGGGACCGGATCTCGGATGACCTTCATGATGATCTCGGTCCACTCCTGTCGGCGATCGGGATCCATGCCGACATCGCAGCACTCCGGCTCCAAACAGGCCGTCCAGATGCTCTCGAGGTGATTGAATTGGTTCGCTCCGCTGCAGATGAAGCCTTGCAAACTCTGCGCGGTGTGCTCGCCGACTTAAGCCCGATACGCATGAGCGGCCGCAGTCTGGAGAGCGCCGTCAGGCGTCTCGCTGACGAGATGGCACTAGCAGGCGTACAGATCAGTATGCAGTCAGACATCGAAGACGAGCTTTCTGATCGAACTGCCATGGTCGCCTATCGCATCATCGCCGAATCCCTCACCAACGCCTTCCGTCACGCTCATCCGACATGTGTATCGATCGAACTCATCCGCATCGATAAGGGACTTCGAATACGGATCACGCACGATGGTGCCGGCCCACAGCAACCTGGCTCACATGGCGGTCGCGGCCTAGCCTCAATGGAGAAGCGGGCCCGTTCGTTGGCAGGCTCCCTCGTCGTCGTCTTCGACGGCGCATCAACCATCGTGATAGCCGAGCTTTCCGAGTCGGCGGATGTACCACGATCATGAAGATTCTAGTCTGCGACGATCACGCCGTCTTCCGGGAGGGGTTCACGCTTCTTCTGAAGGAAATGGGTATGGATGTCGTCGGCGCAGCGGCATCCGGCGAGGAACTGCTCGATCTGGCCCCCACACAAGACGTTGATGTGTTTGTAGTCGACCTCCACCTGCCGGGTATTAGCGGGATAGAGGCCATCCGCCGGCTGCTCCGCGACGATCCCGGCCGGCGAGTGCTTGTGCTGTCGATGGTTGCCGACGATGTCTCCCTTTTCGCAGCTCTCCGAGCGGGCGCTACGGGGTACCTGCTCAAAGGCGCGCACAGTGGGGATGTGCACCGTGCACTGGAGGCAGTCATGGAGGGGACTCTATTCGTGGATGCGCCGCTCGCACGCCTGCTTGTCCATGGACTGCGCAGCTCCGGGGGGATATTTCCTCAGCTGACCGCACGGGAACGCGACATTCTGATCGAACTCTGCCACGGTCGCTCGACGGATGCGATCGCGGCCGCCCACTTTCTCACGACAAAGACCGTGCGCAATAACGTGTCGCACATCATCGCCAAGCTCGGTGTCAACACAAGGGCGGAAGCTGTCGCGAAGGCGCACAAAGCCGGTTTCGATGCCCCGGGCTGAGTGCCACCCAACTGTTGACCGCAAGTCGATCCCCCATCAAACAATGGCAGTCTTCAGTACCCAGAACCCGGTTTCGCAACGATAAAGGGCATTCCACCCGGTAGTCTGGGGTCCCAGATTTGGGAGCCTACATGGCTCAAACGTACCGCAACAAGGATATGGCGAGCCGTCGTCGACTGGCCAGTGCCGTCGACCTTCTAGGCGCCTAAACCCGAAGACCCTAGAAACCAGCAGCTTTATCGTACCCGATGCAGGTCAAACCAGATTAGTGCCATTGCCAGCACTGGGGTAGAAGTGACTTCCTGCGGAACTGCACCCTAGTACGACGCGTCCGGTACAGTCCGACAGGAAAAGTCGTGACAACGTCAACATACTCACTTGGTCATTGCGTGCAGTAGTCCGCTGACCCAAATGGATCGGCAACCACAACGATGGTGACTCTAGTGAGACAACCACGTCCCGCGACAGCCGCCAATACCAAGACTCACAGTCACTAGCGGGTAGCTAATTTTGGCGAACCAATGGATTACCCGATCAATCGATGTCCTGAGAGATCACACCTGCTGAGGCTTTACTGGCTCAGGAAACCGAAAAGCTCGTCTTCAGAGGCGTTAAGTTCCTGAAGTTTTGTTTTTGCGTCAATATCGGCGCTGAATTCCCATGCCATCTTGAAGCCGGAATCACCCCTTACAACGACGCCAACCATGGTGTCGTTGCCAATGATGCAGACTTTTTCGTAGCAGCTGACCCATCTGGGAAGGCCGATGTTGTTGTGGCCGGAAACTGCGGCCGCCCCGAACCAGATGGACAGGCCGGGATATTCGTCATGACGCCAGACAGGCCAGCCATGGTCCCCGGCCGTGGTGCCGTCAGACGCGCCCTGGCCGGTAGCCACGGCTGCCGGTTCCTCCACGTAGGCGTCGCCAAGAGCACTCAGAGTTCCAAACGTCTCGGGAATCCCGTCGCAGGTGCCGGAAACTACCCTTGCCGTCACGCTCAGGGTGTCTAGCGAGGCAATGTTTAGGTCCAGGGCGCGGGATTCGGATCCGACCAGGATGAATCGCGTCAGTTCACCGCTGCCAGACGCCAATGTGTATTCAACTTCAAGGTCCGAGGGCGCTCCGAAACGTTGCCCCACCACGGCATGGAATCCGACGTATTTTCCGCCCAACGTATAGTTTTGCGCCACGGATTCCGTGTTGCAAGAGGCTGTCTGACTGGTGCTGTTGGTGTATTCGGTGCCTTCGGGGCCTAGACGGCGGGACACCTCCAGACCGGAATCTGCAGCCCCGCTGCTGGGCACCTCATAGAGCCAGGTACGCTGGCCATGGGTTGGCAGGCCCTCGCCGTGGGGCAGCGTGGCGTCCATGGCTAGGATGAAGTTTGCCACTTGGACCTGGCTGGGTCCGTTCGTGGGGAGGCTGTTGTGGAAGCAGTGGCTTTGCATGCCCTGCAGCATGAGAGGGAACTGGGAAATACTGGCCTTACCTGTGGCCAGCCCATCCAGTGCGATGGTGTCTACGCCGATTGAGGCAAGTGTTTTCAATTCTTCAACAATGATGCCGCCTAGTCCTGATTTGACTGCCTGGGCCACAGCAAGCGAATTTAGGTAGCTGGAGGACTCATTGCACTGCCGGGTGTATGTTCCCATTAGCTTTCCAGTCACAGTCCCGTCGACGGATCCGGCATAGCCATTGGACGAGCTTGACGGGACGATGGTGTCGCCAAACAAGGAGAAATCGGCCGTTTCTTCATTCTTCACAAAAGGAATGTCGAACAGCATCTTTTGAATCACAATTTGCGAACCTACCGTGGCGATCATGGTGTCCTTGGGCAGGTATCCGGGCTGCTTACAACCTGGCTCGCGTTCAGCAGCGAGGCACTTCACAGCGTCGGTCCCCGCTGCGATCAAGGAGAACCCGTTTAGGTATGCCTTCCCGTAGCGGGCGAGTTCATCCAACAGGGTGGCTGCCATGGTTCCTCCCCATGGCGAACCCTGATGCGGCGTACCCAAGGTAACGATGCCGGACAACAGCTCAGGCTTGCCTGCCGTTTCTAGCGATGCTGCGGCCGACCGCAAGGCGATTCCGCCCATGGAATGAGCCGCACCAATGACACCTCCCTTGCCGCCGCCGGCAGAATAGGACCCCGCTGCCTGTGTGATGTAATCGGCAAGGCAGGCTGAAATGGAGTTCCCAACAGGCCACGTTGAATGCTGAGCCTCGTAGTCAAAGGCAAGGACCACAAAGCCGGTACCAAGAAACTTTTGTAGCATGGCGACCGCAGCGGCCGACGAAGAGGCTCCTCCCAGCCAGCCGTGCACCCACACCACAGGGCGTCCAGTCATGGATTTCGGAATGGTGCCGGAGTGCTTGGAGCAGTCATCAGCTGCGGATGCAGGCGCGGCTGCCACCAAACCGACTGCGGCAATACCTACTACGGCCAGTGCGTAGGCCAGCAACATGGTCACCAGTCGTTGCCACAGCCCTCCTTGCCTTTTTGGATTCAGAGTGTGCTTGGATGCACGCTCAGGAAGGGTATGGCAACTCGCCGGGGCAGTCATGGCAGGGTCCGCTCTGCATACATAAGTTTCGGTGTCCCGTCCACCTGCAAGATCCCCAGAGTCCAGGACATGCCGTACTTGTCATTGGCCTGCACCTCCCACAAGTCCGGTGCCAGGGTTTTCTGGGAGGATTTGTCCAGAACCAGTTCCAACGACGCGATCGTTTGGGCAAATTCTGGAGCAGGTTTCTCATCGCCGGCCAGTGGGAGGATGGCCCGGATACCGGCATCGTCGCCTGAATTTAGCGCTTGCTGGACCGTTTCCGCATGTGCAAGAAAGGAATCGGCGGAAGGTGCTGCAGCGGCAGCGGAAATGCTCTCCGAGACGCTAGCGGGGGTTACAGGGGGCTCAGCCTCGATCGGTGCCATCCGGAACCATATGGCAGTCACCGCGATGAGAACTGACAACCCTATTGCCGTCCATATCAGCTTCCACCATCTCCATGAGCTATTGACTTCACCAGGCATGGAGCTCCCTCCGTTGAATCGTGCATCACGGTCAGTGTAGGGCATACTCCGGGGCCATAACGTCCAGCACGATGGCTGTCACCAGAATGGGGGACATATCAACCGATACTCAACGCTTGATACTTTTTCAGGCTTGGATGACGCCGCAAAGTTGCACCATCACGAACTCTCGAGGCCAAGGTTGATGCTCGTGCCAGGTATTCCTAGCACTCCAAACGAGCCGAGCGTACAAGACATTGTAAAATGCGATACCCCTTCCTGAATCAGCTATGACCCATGCGTGTGGCGTTGGTCATCAGGCTGAGGGGTCTTCTCTATACCCTCAAGCTGTGCGGCGGCACAGCCAGCAGCCAGAACTTGTGCCAGTACGCTCTTGCGCGATTAGGACACCGGAGCCCGTGGTGAAGAGCAAATCTGATCCGTCCCCTGCAGAAACAAGTGGGCTCACCAGATCGACAGAATCAGGAGTCCGGGAAACCGTTCGTTTCCCTGTACTGGTCTTCGTTGGACTCACATAGAAGCCGTTGTTGCCGTCGTGCTTCCACGCTGCGCTGATGCGCACGGTCGCCGGCGTGGAGCGAAGCTCCACTTCAGCAACAGTCACAGTTGCTGTCTCACCCAAGCTGGTTCCTGTCATGACCAGGAATTGCGTGAAGTCTTGGTACATATCGGCAATGTAGAAGCAGCGGATGCTCCGCATGAATCAAGAATCTGGCATCGTCCTCCACCCGCTCCCCCGACGGCAGATCCAGTCCCCTGCACGGATTGTCGGCTCGGTGCTTCACCCGGACAGCTCGCTCCACGAAAAAGAAGATCAGAACGCAGTTGTTGGGGATGGTTTTGATGCTCTTGCCTTTTTCTCCATGCCTCGAAACCAGTCGGTGGTCTGCCGCAGATCGAGCTCATCGACAAGGATCGAACCGAGCACCGGCTTGATGTGCAGGTCCAGCATGGCTTGGCAGGTGCGCGGCACCCCGTACGCAGGACGGATGTAGAGGTCAATGTGTTGCTAGATGACGTCAGCCAACGTAGGAGATTTTCGTAGGGAGGACGCCATTGCCTTTTGGGCGATGGCGAAGGATTGCCCGTTCCCATCCAGGAACTTCTGCAGCATCCGCGCATCGGACTCTCAGGCGAAGGTGATGCTTTGTTGATGGCCTACATTTGGGGTTGGGGTTTTTAGGAACACACTTAAACACGAAAACCCCCTGTCACCAGGAGGTTTTCGTTCAACCGTACCCGAGGTGGGACTCGAACCCACACACCTTTCGATACTGCATTTTGAGTGCAGCGCGTCTACCATTCCGCCACTCGGGCTCCCGTAACTGCTCTCAAGGAGAACCGTTGCCAAGATCACGCCCCCGTTTCGGAATCACTCCCGAACCAGTGCGCGGAACTACTCTACATGGAGATAGGCTGTTTTGTGGAACCGAGCCTGTCCAGGGGCTAAATATTTGCCATTTGTGGTGTACCTCACCCCTTCTTAGGAGTTTTTGTGTCAGAACAGCCGGATTCAACCACCGCCAAGCCCGCCCGCCGGGTCATCGTCGCCGAAGACGAGACCTTGATCCGCCTGGACATCATGGAAATCCTGCGCGGTGAGGGATACGACGTCGTCGGCGAGGCTGACAACGGCGAGAAGGCCGTGGAGCTCGCCAAGGAACTCCGACCTGACTTAGTCCTCATGGACGTCAAAATGCCCGTCATGGACGGCATCACCGCCGCCGAGCACATCGTCAAGGCCCGCATTGCCCCCGTGGTGCTGCTGACCGCGTTCAGCCAGAAGGAACTCGTCGAGCGTGCACGCGACGCCGGCGCCATGGCCTACGTGGTCAAGCCCTTCACCCCCGCAGACCTCATGCCCGCTTTGGAAATCGCCCTCTCCCGCCACGAGGAAATCAAGGCCCTCGAGGAGGAAGTCTCCGACCTCCAGGAACAGTTCGCCACCCGCAAGCTCGTGGAGCGCGCCAAGAGCCTCCTCACCACCAAGATGGGCCTCACCGAACCCGAGGCCTTCCGCTGGATCCAGAAGACCTCCATGGACCGCCGCCTGAGCATGCGCGAAGTCGCCGAGACCATCATCAATCAGGTCAACTAAGTCTCCAACAGAGTCAACCACCGCTTAAACTACGACGGCGGCACCCAATTTGGGTGCCGCCGTCGTACGTTAATCCGTGGCCTGGTTAGTGGGCCAGGGAGCCGCCTCGTCCGCGGCTCAGCGGGAAGCCGCCGGAGTTCTTCACAATGTCAGACTCGTCGCCGACGATGTGTGCCTTGACAAGGTTGGTGGTGCCGGCCTTTCCGGGAGGGGAACCGGCTGCGATGACAACCATGTCGCCCTCGGAAACCAGGCCCTTCTCCAGCAGCGTCAGGTCAACCTGTGCGGTCATGGCGTCGGTGTGCTCCACCATGGGCACCAGCACGGGGATGATGCCCCAGGTCAGCGCCAGCTGGTTGCGCACACGCTCATCCGGGGTGAACGCAAAGACCGTCTTGGACGGGCGCAGACGCGAGAGGCGCCGTGCCGAGTCACCGGACTGGGTGAACGTGGCGATGAACTTCGCGTCCAGCTGCTGCGCAATCTGCACAGCAGCTGCCGTGATGACGCCGCCGCGGGTCTTCGGCTCCGTGCCGAGGCCGGGAATGCGTGTGAGGCCGTCCTTTTCGGTGGCCTCGATGATGCGGGCCATGGTCTCGACAGTCTCGATCGGGAACGCGCCAACGCTCGTCTCACCGGAAAGCATGACGGCGTCCGCACCGTCGAGCACGGCGTTGGCGCAGTCGGAGGCCTCGGCGCGCGTGGGGCGCGGGCTTTCGATCATGGATTCGAGCACCTGCGTTGCCACGATGACGGGCTTGGCCCAGCGGCGTGCCATTTCAACACAACGCTTCTGCACCAGCGGCACATCTTCCAAGGGCAGTTCCACGCCGAGGTCGCCACGGGCCACCATGATGGCGTCGAATGCGTTGACAATGGCTTCGAGGTTCTCCACAGCCTGCGGCTTCTCGATCTTGGCGATGACGGGCGCGCGGCGTCCTTCCTCGTCCATGATCTGGTGCACGCGCTCAATATCTGCTGCGTCACGCACGAAGGAGAGGGCAATCAGGTCCGCGCCACAGGCCAGGGCCCAGCGCAGGTCATCTTCATCTTTTTCGCTCAGTGCAGGCACGTTCACGGCAACACCGGGCAGGTTGATGCCCTTGTTGTTGGAAACCTTGCCCGGAACCGTCACGACCGTGACAACCTTCACGTCGTCAACAGCCGTGGCCTGAACTGAAACCTTGCCGTCGTCGATCAGCATGATGTCGCCAACCTTGACGTCCTCGGTCAGTGACTTCAGCGTGGTGGAGCAGATGTCCTTGGTGCCGGGGACGTCTTCGGTGGTGATGGTGAAGACATCGCCCACGGCCAGTTCGTAACCCTCGCCATTGGCGAAGCGGCCCAAGCGGATCTTCGGGCCCTGCAGGTCCGCCATGATGGCGACCGGCTGGCCCAGTTCAGCAGCGGCACGGCGAACGTTGTCGTACGTGTTCTGGTGCACGGTGTAGTCGCCGTGGCTCATGTTCATGCGGGCAACGTTCACACCCGCTTCCAGTACAGCCAAAGTCTTCTCATAGCTGGCGATTGCCGGGCCGAAAGTCGCAACGATTTTTGCGCGTCTCAAAGTACCTACCTCATGTGTGTTTAACAGTAGAAATGTCTAGGGTCTGCCCCCAGCTTATCGTCTTGGCGCTAAACACTGATAGCTGAGTCGCTGGGTGAGACGGGCGCCGGCAGGAACGTCTCCCCCATCAGGAACTTGTCCACCGCCGCAGCACACGCCCGCCCTTCCGCTATTGCCCACACAATCAACGACTGTCCACGCCCGGCATCCCCCGCCGCAAACACGCCGGCACGGCTCGTCATGTAATACCCGTCACGCTCAACATTGGCGCGCGCGTCCAGTTTGACGGGCAGCTGGTGCGTCAACTCGGCAGTCTCCGGACCCGTGAAGCCCAGCGCCAGCAGCACCAGATCCGCAGGAATGATCCGCCCCGTCCCTTCCCGCGGCACACGGCGGCCGTCAACGTACTCCGTCTCGGCAATCTTCAGCCCGGTCAGCACGCCGTTCTCGCCCAGGAACTCCACGGTGGAGGCAAGGTAGGTGCGCTCACCGCCTTCCTCATGTGCGCTGGCCACCTCGAACAGGTTCGGGAACGTGGGCCACGGCTGGCCCGCCGTGCGTTCCACCGGCGGCTGCATGCCAATGGCCAGCGTGGTGACGGACGCCGCCTTGTGGCGGTGCGCCGTGCCGAGGCAGTCGGCGCCGGTGTCGCCGCCGCCCAGGATGACCACGTGCTTGCCGCGGGCATCGATCTGCCCCTCTGCTCCACCCACCAGAGCATCGCCGGCCACCGCCTTGTTCGACTGCACCAGGTAATCCATGGCGAAGTGCACCCCGCTCAGCGAGCGGCCGGGGATGGGCAAATCACGCGGCACAGTGGCCCCCGTGCACACCACGACGGCGTCATAGCGCCTGCGCAGCTCCTCCCACCCGATGTCCTTGCCCACTTCGACGCCGGTGCGGAATCGCGTGCCCTCGGCCGTCATTTGCTCCACGCGCCGGTCCACACTCTCCTTCTCCAACTTGAAATCGGGGATGCCGTAGCGCAGCAGCCCACCAATCCTGTCCTCGCGCTCATACACGGCCACGGTGTGCCCGGTGCGGGTGAGCTGCTGGGCCGCTGCCAGCCCGGCCGGGCCTGAACCGACGACGGCGACCGTCTTGCCGGTGAGCCTGGCTGGCGGCAGCGGGTGGACCCAATCCTGATCGAAGGCCTCATCGATGATGGACACCTCCACCTGTTTGATGGTCACGGCGGGCTGATTGATGCCCAGCACGCACGCCGTTTCACAGGGCGCCGGGCAGAGCCGCCCGGTCCACTCGGGGAAGTTGTTCGTGGAGTGCAGGCGCTCAATGGCCTCCTGGCCCTTGTCCCGCCACGTGAGGTCGTTCCACTCTGGAATGAGATTTCCCAGCGGGCAGCCCTGGTGGCAGAACGGCACGCCGCAGTCCATGCAGCGCCCGGCCTGGCCCTGGAGCACGCCCTTGTCCTGGCGCTCATAGACTTCCTTCCAGTCCATGATGCGCACCGGCACGGGGCGCCGGGTCTGCGTGATGCGTTCGCGGTTCTTCAAGAAACCCTGCGGATCAGCCACCGGTGACCTCCAAAATCTTCTGCCAGACGGTTGCCCCGTCCGGATCCTCGCCCAACTCGGCTGCTGCCAAGCGGGTTTCCAAAACTGCTGCATAGTCGCGGGGCAAAACCTTTGTGAACCGGGCCATCGCTGCCGGGAAGTCGGCCAGCAGGGCACCCGCAACCTCCGAGCCCGTCTCTTCGGCGTGCCGACGCAAAAGTGCGTTGATCATGTCCGTGTCGACGCCGTCGGGCTTCAACAGGGTCAGCTCGCCGGATTCCAGCGCGCCCTTGTTGACCAGGGTGGGGTCGAGGTCCAGGACGTAGGCGGTGCCACCGGACATGCCGGCGCCGAAGTTGCGGCCGGTGGGCCCCAGAATCAAAGCTTGCCCGCCGGTCATGTACTCGCAGCCGTGATCGCCGATGCCTTCGACGACGGCCGTGGCGCCGGAGTTGCGCACCAGGAACCGCTCCCCCACGAGGCCGCGCAGGAACATTTCCCCGCTGGTGGCGCCGTAGCCGATCACGTTGCCGGCGATGACGTTTTCCGCCGCGGCGAAGCTGTTCTGCCGATCCGGGCGCACCGTGATCCGGCCGCCGGACAGTCCCTTGCCCACGTAGTCGTTGGCGTCGCCGAGCAGGCGCAGCGTGATGCCGGCCGGTAGGAACGCGCCGAGCGACTGCCCGGCCTGGCCGGTCAGGGTCACGTCGATGGTGTCCGGGCCGAGCACGTCGATGCCGAATTTCTTCGTCACGTAATGGCCCAGCATGGTGCCCACCGACCGGTCCGTGTTGACCACGGGAACGCTGATGATGACCGGTGTGCGGTCGCTGAACGCGTCGGCGCTCATGGTGATCAGCTGCTGGTCGAAGTGCTTTTCGAGCTCGTGGTTCTGCGCCTTCATGTTCCGCACGGGGGCGGTGGCCGGAACGCCGGCATCGGACAGGATCGGGGACAGGTCAAGGCCCGCCGTCTTCCAATGGTTCACCGCATCGTGGACATCGAGCAGTTGCGTCTGCCCCACCGCCTCCTCCAGCGACCTGAAGCCAAGCTGTGCAAGAATTTCGCGTACCTCCTCTGCCAGGAATTCGAAGAAGTTCACCACGAATTCCGGCTTGCCGCTGAAGCGCTGGCGCAGTTCCGGGTTCTGCGTGGCGACACCCACCGGGCACGTGTCCAGATGGCACACGCGCATCATGACGCAGCCGGACACCACCAGCGGGGCCGTGGCGAAACCGTATTCCTCGGCGCCGAGCAGCGCGGCAATGACCACGTCACGGCCGGTCTTCAGCTGCCCGTCCACCTGCACCACCACCCGCTCGCGCAGCCCGTTCAGGCGCAGCGTCTGCTGGGTTTCAGCCAGTCCCAGCTCCCATGGCATGCCGGCATGCTTGAGCGAGTTCAGCGGGCTGGCGCCGGTGCCGCCGTCGTGCCCGGAAACCAGTACGACGTCGGCCTTGGCCTTGGTAACGCCGGCGGCCACTGTGCCGATGCCCATCTCGGAGACGAGCTTGACGTGGACGCGGGCGCTGGGGTTGGCCCGCTTGCAGTCGTAGATGAGCTGGGCCAGGTCCTCGATGGAGTAGATGTCATGGTGCGGCGGTGGGGAGATCAGGCCCACGCCCGGGGTGGAGTGCCGGGTTTCTGCGATCCACGGATAGACCTTCTTGGCCAGCAGCTGGCCGCCCTCCCCCGGTTTGGCGCCCTGGGCCATCTTGATCTGGATGTCCTGCGCCTTCGTCAGGTACAGGCTGGTGACGCCGAAGCGGCCCGAGGCCACCTGCTTGATGGCGCTGCACCGCTCCGGGTCAAGGAGGCGTTCAACGTCCTCGCCACCCTCGCCCGTATTGGACTTGGCGCCGAGCCGGTTCATGGCGATGGCGAGCGTCTGGTGTGCTTCGGCCGAGATGGAGCCGTAGCTCATGGCACCGGTGGAGAAGCGCTTGACGATGCTGCTGACAGGCTCCACTTCCTCCAGCGGGACGGGTGGGCGCTGGCCATCCTTGAAGGCGAGCAGGCCGCGGAACGTCATGAGCTTGTTGGCCTGGTCGTCGATCCCCTGGGTGTACTTCTTGAAGATGTCGTAGCGGCGTTCGCGGGTGGCGTGCTGGAGGCGGAAGACGGTGTCCGGGTTGAACAGGTGAGGTTCGCCGTCGCGGCGCCACTGGTATTCTCCGCCGCCCAGCAGGGGGCGGTGTGGAACGTCCACGCCGTCCACGGGGTAGGCCAGGATGTGCCGTGCCGAGACCTCCTTGGCGATGACCTCCAGCCCCACGCCGCCGAGCTGGCTGACGGTGCCGGAGAAGTACTCATCCACCAAGTCCTGGGACAGTCCCAGCGCTTCGAACGTTTGCGCGCCGCAGTAGGAGGACACGGTGGAGATGCCCATCTTGGACATGATCTTCAAAACGCCCTTGCCCAGGCCCTTGATGAGGTGGTGGACACCCTCCTCGGGGGTGACGCCGGTGACGTCGCCGTTGCGGATCAGTTCCTCCACGCTCTCCATGGCCAGGTAGGGGTTGATGGCTGCCGCGCCGTAGCCCACCAGCACGGCGACATGATGGACTTCGCGGACGTCTCCGGCCTCCACTACTAGGGAGACCTTCGTGCGGTTGGCGCTGCGCAGCAGGTGGTGGTGCACGGCGCTCAGGAGCAGCAGCGACGGGATGGGCGCCCACACGGCTGAGGAGTCCCTGTCGGAGAGCACCACGTACTGGACGCCACGGTTGATGGCGCCGGAAACCTGCTCACAGATTTCGGTGAGGCGGGAGCGCAAGGCGCCCTCTCCGCCGTCGACCTTGTACAAGCCGCGCACCTTCATGGCGATGTGGCTGCCCTCGGAATCCTCCATGTTGGCGATCTTGGCGAGGTCGTCGTTGTCGATAACGGGGAAGGTCAGTGCGAGCTGCGGGGCCTTGACTTTGCTGCGTGAGAGCAGGTTGCCCTGGGGGCCGATGGTGGTGTTGAGCGAGGTGACGAGTTCCTCGCGGATGGCGTCCAACGGAGGGTTGGTGACCTGGGCGAACTGCTGCACGAAGTAGTCAAAGAGCAGGCGCGGGCGCTTGGACAGGACGGCGACGGGCGTGTCGGTGCCCATGGCGCCGATGGGTTCGGCACCGGTTTTGGCCATGGGGCCGAGCAGGATCCGCAGTTCTTCGGTGGTGTAGCCGAAGGTGCGCTGGCGGTGGACCACCGAGGCACTGGTGTGGACCACGTGCTCACGCTCGGGCAGCTCAGCAAGCCGGATGGTGTTTTCCTTCGCCCACGACGCGTAGGGGTTGGCTGCTGCCGCCTGGTTCTTGACGTCCTCGTCGCTGACGATCACACCCTTGTCCGTGTCCACCAGGAACATGGTGCCGGGGGCCACGCGCCCCTTCTGCACGATGCTGGCAGGGTCCAGTTCCAGCACGCCGACCTCCGAGGCCAGCACCACCAGGCCGTCGTCGGTGACCCAGTAGCGGGCCGGGCGCAGACCGTTGCGGTCCAGGGTTGCCCCGACGAGTGTGCCGTCGGTGAAGGAGACGGCGGCCGGGCCATCCCACGGCTCCATGAGCAGGGAGTTGTATTCGTAAAACGCCTTGCGTGCCGGGTCCATGGTGGCGTGGTTTTCCCAGGCTTCCGGGATCATCATCATGACGGCTTCGGTGATGGGGCGACCGGAGAGCCACAGCAGCTCGGCAACCTCGTCAAAGGACGCCGAATCCGAGGCGCCCGGCGTGCAGATCGGAAACAGCTCCTCAGGGGTGTCGCCAAGGAGTCGGTGCGCCATGGTGGATTGGCGGGCGCGCATCCAGTTCCGGTTGCCCTTCACGGTATTGATTTCACCGTTGTGGGCGATGGCGCGGAACGGCTGGGCCAGCGGCCAGGACGGGAACGTGTTGGTGGAGAAGCGGGAATGGACCACGGCCAACTTGGTGGCGAAGCGTGGGTCTGACAGGTCCGGGTAGAACGGTTCCAGCTGGGCGGTGGTCAGCATGCCCTTGTAGACGATGGTTTTGGAGGAGAACGACGGGAAGTACACGCCGAACTTTTGCTGGGCACGCTTACGGAGCCTGAAGGCCTTGGCGTCGAGTTCGTTGGCCTGGGTTGTTTCCAAGGGCGTTTTCGGCGCTGATGTCAGCGCCACGAACAGCTGGCTGAAGTGCGGCATGCAGGCCCGTGCACTGGCACCCACGAGCTCGGCAACCACGGGGACTTCGCGCCAACCGAGGACTGTCAGTCCCTCTGCTGCGGCAAGTGCTTCCAGGCCGGCCTTTGCCGAGGTGAGTCCTGGCTTGTCTGCGGGCAGGAAGGCCGTGCCCGTGGCGTAGTTGCCCGGGGCGGGAAGCTCAAAGGTGGTGGTGGCACGGAAGAACTCATCCGGGAGCTGGGTCAGGATGCCAGCGCCGTCTCCCGTTCCCTCGTCGGCTCCGACTGCTCCCCGGTGTTCCAGGTTGCGCAGTGCCACGAGGGCCTTTTGCACAATGTCATGCCCTGGAGTGCCGCGCAGCGTGGCCACGACCGCCAAGCCACAGGCGTCCTTTTCGTTTTCGGGACGGTACAGGCCAGCCTGTGCAGGCATGGAGGCAAAGCGGGTGAAGGGCGAGATGGCCTGCGGCTGGTGTGAGTCGCTTGCATGTGTTCCAGTCACGACGGTGAGGTCCTTCCCCTGGTGGATGAATTGAGTGGGGACGGCGTCGGCCCGTGATGGTTGGGACGGCGGCCCGTATCAACCGAATGAGTGCTGGTTGCCTTCGTTTCTAGGACTAGTTCCTATTAGTGCATCTGCACAATGTCAGTAACTTTCACTGTGGGAACGTCTTTCAAGGCGTGCTTTACTCTATAACCACAGCCAGCAGTGAAGTGTGGGAATCTTACAATCTGAACGGATATGCATGATCAGTCATATCAATAAGCATAAGTACGCCGTGACTTCCCCGTGTACCGGATTCGACGCGCTCCTCCGTTCTCCTCCCCTACACATAAACGCACCCTGTTCGCTCATGCGTAGGCTAGGGAGCGCGCATAAGCAGCCAACGTGCGTTTATGCGGCAGGGAGCGAGAAAAGGGTGGTCCCGGATATCCGGGACCACCCTTTTTTGCGCCTAAACGCACTTCTTGAACCGCTGGGTTAGAGCTGTGTGTCGTTGGTGTCCTTCGTGCCGTGCTCCACGGGTTCGGTGCCCGCAGAGTTGGACTTTGCCTGCGTGCTGTCCGCGGCATCCTTGGAAGCTGTTACCACGGGAGCGGGTTCGCGCCCGGCCAGGTACACCGATTCGTCATCCTTGCCGCGGCGGGCAAGGGTGATGACAAGGAACAGAATCCAGGCCACTACAAAGACGATGATGCTTGTCCACACGTTCAGGCGGGTGGTGATGCCAAAGAACGTGATTTGCTCCGCCGCGTCGATGCGCAGCATTTCGATCCAGACGCGCCCTGCCGTGTAAATGATGGCGTAGAGCAGGAACAGGCGGCCGCTGCGCAGGCGGTACTTCCTGTCAACGAGCAGCAGGACTGCCACTCCGAGCAGATTCCAGACACACTCATACAGGAAAGTGGGGTGGAACAGCGTGTCGGGGCTGAACCCTGCCGGCACAAACTGCGGTGAAACGCTCAGGCCCCATGGCAGGGTCGTCGGCCCACCGAAGAGTTCCTGGTTGAAGTAGTTGCCCCAGCGGCCGATGGCCTGGGCCAGCAAGATGCCAGGTGCTGCAGCGTCGATGAACGCTGAAATCTTCACGCCCGCGCGCCGGCAGCCAATCCAGGCTCCGACGACGCCGAGCACCACGGCTCCCCAAATCCCCAGACCGCCGAGCCATATCTGCGGGATGAGGGCCAGGTTGCCGGTGCCGTTGAAGCCCGGCCCAAAGTAGGCATCGGGCGAGGAGAACACGTGGTACAGACGGCCGCCAATGATGCCAAAGGGAATGGCCCAGATCGCGATGTCCCAGATGGAGCCCTCGGGCCCGCCCCGGCGCTTCCAACGGCGGTCCGTCAGCCAGATCGCTGCAATGATGCCCAACAGGATGCACAGCGCATAGGCGTGGATGCGCAGTGGCCCAATGTCAAAGCCGGACCAGGTTGGCGCCGGAATGGCAGCGCCCAAAGCCCCGACTAGAGCTTGTGGTGCGAGTGCAGAAATCACAGAGTGGCCTCTGCATCCGCCGGAGCGTCAAAGCCCGAGCTCAGTTCCTTGGCCAAGGCACCAACTGCTTCAACTCCGCCGTCGCGCAACGCAGCAACAAGCGCCGTACCAACAATGACACCGTCGGCGTAGGCAGCAATTTCGCGCACATGCTTGGCCTGTGAAACACCCAGGCCGACGCACGCACGTTCCGCTCCCGCGGCATGAGCGGCCGCTACGACCGATTCAGCCGCACTCGAGACAGATGAACGCGCTCCAGTGACGCCCATGATGGACACGGCGTACACAAAACCGCGGGTAGCCCTGACCGTCATGTCCACACGTTCCGGCGTTGACGACGGCGCCACCAGGAATACCCGGTCCAGGCCATACTTATCAGAAGCAGCGAACCATTCGGCTGCCTCATCCGGAATCAGGTCCGGAGTGATCAGGCCAGCGCCGCCGGCCTCGGCAAGCCTGCGGGCAAACTCATCCACGCCCAGGCGCATCACCGGGTTCCAGTACGTCATCACCATGACGGCGGCATCCGTTTCAGCCGTGATGGCAGCCACGATGTCAAAGACGTCGGTCACGTGAAACCCGTTGGCCAGCGCTTCGACTGTGGCCGCCTGGATGACCGCGCCGTCCATGACCGGATCAGAATAGGGAATCCCGATCTCAATGATGTCGGCACCGTTGCGGGCCACCGCGATGGCTGCATCAATGGAGGCCTGCTTGTTCGGGTAGCCGGCAGGCAGGTAGGCGATCAGGGCTTTGCGCCCCGCGGCCTTGGCCTTGTCAATGGCAGCAGCCGACTTGCTTTCAAAAACTGCCGGGGTTGCGCCGGCTTTAGTGCTATCACTCATGGCTGGCATCCTTCGTGTTGCTGTCTGTGCTGACGGCCCCTGCACCGTGGGCATGGCCCTTGGCGTTGCGGGTGGAAAGGGTGGTCCCCTTCACGTGCCCGTCTTCATCCAACATGCCAAACCAGTCGGCGGCTGTTTCCACGTCCTTGTCACCGCGGCCGGAAAGGTTCACGATGATGACCACGTCTTCAGGCTTTTCGGCGTCAACCACGAGCCGGTGTCCAACCTTCAAAGCACCGGCCAGGGCGTGCGAGGACTCGATGGCCGGAATGATGCCTTCGGTGCGGCACAGCAACTTGAACGCATCCATGGCTTCAGTGTCGGTGATGGGCTCATAGTTGACCCGCCCAATGTCATGCAGGTAGGAGTGCTCCGGGCCAACACCCGGGTAGTCAAGGCCTGCCGAGATGGAGTGCGACTCAATGGTCTGCCCGTCCTCGTCCTGCATCAGGTAGGAACGCGCACCATGCAGCACGCCTGGGCGTCCCAGGGTGATGGTGGCTGCGTGGCGGCCCGTGTCCACCCCGTCGCCTCCTGCCTCAAAGCCATACATCTTCACGGAGGCGTCGTCGAGGAAACCGTGGAACAGGCCGATCGCGTTGGAGCCACCGCCAATGCAAGCGCATACGGCGTCGGGCAGGTGGCCCACCTGGTCAAGGATCTGGCCGCGGGCTTCCTGGCCAATGACTTCATGGAAGAAGCGCACCATGGCCGGGAACGGGTGTGCCCCTGACACGGTTCCCAGCACGTAGTGGGTGTTTTCCACGTTCGCCACCCAGTCGCGCAGGGCGTCATTGATGGCGTCTTTGAGCGTCTGCGAACCGTTCGTCACAGGCACTACGGTGGCACCGAGCAATTGCATGCGCGCCACGTTCAAAGCTTGACGGCGGCAGTCCTCAGCACCCATGTACACAACACATTCAAGACCCAGCAGGGCTGCGGCGGTGGCACTGGCCACACCATGCTGCCCGGCGCCGGTCTCGGCGATGATGCGGGTCTTGCCCATGCGCTTGGCCAGCAGGGCCTGGCCTAGGACGTTGTTGATCTTGTGGGACCCGGTGTGGTTCAGGTCCTCGCGTTTGAGGAAGATGCGGGCACCGCCGGCATGCTCGCTGAAACGCTTGGCCTCAGTCAGCAGGGAAGGGCGGCCCGAGTAGTTCTTGTTCAGTTCCGCGATCTCAGCGAGGAAATCCGGGTCGAGCTTTGCCTTTTCAAAGGTCTCTTCAAGCTCATCCAACGCCGCAATGAGCGACTCCGGCATCCATCGTCCGCCGTAGCTGCCAAAGTACGGCCCGGGTGCGTGCCGTAGAGAATGCTCCGGTACCGAGCCGGCAGCGATGCCGCCCTGCAGGAATGCTGTTGCCGGATCCACCATGTCGGCGGGATCCTGAGACGAAGCTGCTGGCACATGGGCCATCAGTTCCACCGTCCTGTTCTTCAATAGTTGTGCACTAATTTATCTGTGGGCGAGCCGCCTCGCGGCAGCAACGCCCCTGGCGATGAAAAAGGCCTGCACGCTGACGTGCAAGCCCTTCTCTAGCGTGGGTTGTTTTCCAGCGCCCCGGCTGCCTTGAATTCGCCAATCCGCTCCTGCGGCGTCGAGTCCTTCACCAAAGCTTCACCCACCAAGATGGCATGGGCTCCATGGCTGCTGTAATGCCGGACGTCGTCGGCGTCCCGGACCCCGGACTCCGCCACCACGATGGGCCCGGCGGGAATGCCGCCAGCAAGCGCGGCAAACACGCCCCGATCCACCTCGAGTGTTTTCAAGTTGCGCACGTTGATGCCGATGATCTTGGCGCCAACAGCCACCGCACGCTCAATTTCCTCCGCGGTGTGGGTTTCAACGATCGCGTTCATGCCCAGCTGGTGGGTCAAGTCAAGATAGCTGCGCAACTGCTCGTCATCCAACGCGGCAACAATCAGCAGGACCACGTCCGCACCGTGGGCACGGGCTTCCCAGATCATGTACTCGTCGCACGTGAAATCCTTGCGCAGCACGGGGATGTCCACGGCTGCCCGCACCGCATCCAGGTCCGCCAGGGAACCACTGAAACGACGCTCCTCGGTCAAGACACTGATGACGGAAGCTCCGCCGTCGCGGTATTGCACGGCAAGAGCGGAAGGATCGGTGATCCCGGCAAGATCCCCCTTGGAGGGGCTGCGGCGCTTCACCTCGGCAATGACCTTCAGGTCCCCGCGACCGGCGGAATCCCCGCCCAGTGCCGCCCAGGCGTCGAGCGCCGGGGCTGCCAGACGGGCACGGTCCTGAACTTCAGCCAAGCTGACGAGTTGCTGGCGCTCATGCATGTCCTCCCGGACACCGGCAATGATGTCCAGCAAAACACTCATTATTAGTGGCCGTCGTTCTTCAGCTTGCTGCCGCCCACGCCGTAGCCGGCAAGCTTCATGACGCCGCCGAGGATCAGGCCGATCGCAATGATTCCCACACCGCCGATCCAGAACAGCAGGGTTGCACTTTCGCCGATGAGGAAGGCGATGCAACCGACGATGGTGCCAACCAGCATGACAGCCACGGCGGTCCATGCTGCCGGGCTGTTGCCGTGACCCAATTCAATGCTGTGGTCGATGGGCCCCTGTACGGTAACGTCTGCGGCCGACTTGTTGCTCATGGTGAATCTCCCTATTAAACGCGGATACTGAAATACATTCTGCCATTAGTTGCCCAAGTAAGCGTAAAGCCTCGGCACTCCTTGGGCGCGTGCCGTGATTAAGCCGTGGGGTCTTCCCCGCGGCTGAGCTGGTCCCAGCGGTCAATCTCGTCCACCGGCTCGGCCGGGCCGCCCGCCTGGGCTTGCTTGGCGGCGTCGTACTTGGTGCGCACATTCCAGGACCGGCCGAAGAACAGGACCAGCAGCGACACCACCGCCAGCACGAGTGCGGCCACCACGGCCAGTACCGGGAAGACCGTGGTAGTGGCGTTGGAGGCTTGGCCTTCGATGCCTGTTGCGGCACCCACCTCGGACATGGCCGCCGCCACCGGGTTGGTCAGCACTCCGAGAACGACGGCGACTATCCCCGCTGCGCTCAGGAACATGATCAATGCTGTGACTACTCGGGCGATTTTCCCGGCGATGCTCGTGGCCAGGGCGCCTGCCAGGGCCACCAGTGCCAGCGCGGAGACGGCCACGGCGGCCTTGCTGCCGGGGATGTTGAGGTCGCTTTGGCCCACCTCGCCCTGGCCGATGGACACGTGGATCCAGGTCTGGGTGGTGGTGCCAAAAACGGCCAGCGCGGCCAGGACGGACAGCAGGATCAACGTGGACTTGCGCTGCCAGAACGGCACAGCCTTGGCCATGCTGTGCGGCGCGTCGGGTGTGTTCGGGGTTTCAGGTGTGTTCGGGATCTGCGTGCTCATGCTGTGCCACCCGCGTTCTCTGCCAGTGCGCGCAACGAGGCCGCTGCATACACGGCCCGCAGCGGGGCGGCCGCCTTGTTGACCGTTTCCAGTGCTTCCGACTCATTGACGGAATCGGCCACAATGCCGCCACCGGCTTGAACGTAGGCCTTGCCTTCGCGCAACAGTGCCGAGCGGATGGCAATGGCCATGTCCATGTCACCGGCAAAATCGAGGTAGCCAACCACTCCGCCGTAGATGCCGCGGCGGTGCGGTTCAAGCTCATCCAACAGGCGCAGCGCGCGGGGCTTGGGCGCACCGGACAGGGTGCCGGCCGGGAAGGTGGCAGCCAGGACGTCGTAGGCGCTCTTGCCGGGACTGAGCGTGCCCACCACTGTGGAGACAAGGTGCATGATGTGACTGAAGCGCTCAACCTCCATGAACTGGGTGACGTCTACCGTGCCCGGTTCGCACACCTTGGAGATGTCGTTGCGGGACAGGTCAACGAGCATGAGGTGCTCCGAGCGTTCCTTGCTGTCTGCCAGCAGGTCCTTGGCCAGCAGCTTGTCTTCCTCCGTGGTGGCACCGCGCGGGCGGGATCCGGCAATGGGGTGCGTGATGACCTCATTACCCAGGACTGTGACAAGTGCTTCCGGGGAGGAACCAACAATGGAGTATGGCTGGCCGGCGGCGTCCTCAAAGCTGTACAGATACATGTAGGGGCTGGGGTTCGTGTTGCGCAACACCCGGTACACGTCCAGTGCCGTGGCTTCGCACGCCATTTCAAAGCGGCGTGAGACCACCACCTGGAACACTTCGCCGTCAACAATGGCCACCTTGGCAAGGTCAATGGCCTTCAAGTATTCGTCGCGGTCCCAGCGTTCCTCAACGCTGTCGGCAAAACTGGCGGCCGGAACGTCAAGGACGGACATGGGCTGCGCCACCGGTGTGCGCAGCTTCTCCACCATGGCGTGCACTCTGGCCACCGCGTCATGCCAGGCACCATCGATGTTCTCATCCGTGCCGTTGGCGTTAATGGCGTTGGCGATCAGCAACACCGTGCCTTCGTTATTGTCATGCACGGCCATGTCCGCCACCAGGTTCAACGCCAGTTCAGGCAGCTTCAGGTCATCGACCGGAGGCGACGGCAACTTCTCCCAGTGCCGCACCGACTCCCAACCGACGAAGCCCACCAGGCCGGAGGTGAAGGGCGGCAGGCCCTCGAAACGCTCGGTGGCCAGCAGCTTCAGTGTGGCCTCCATGGCATCCACCGGGTTCCCTGCCAAGGGAACGCCCACGGGGGGCTCCCCCTGCCAGAACGCCCCGCCGTCGTCCGTGGTCAACGTGGCGCTGGAGCGCACGCCGATGAACGAGTAGCGTGACCAGACGCCGCCCACCGCCGCGGATTCCATCAAAAAAGTGCCGGGGGCCTCGGCGGCCAGGCAGCGGTACAGGCCGATGGGGGTTTGCGCGTCGGCGAGGACCTTCAGGTGGACGGGGACCACGCGGCGGGTGCGGGCCAATTCCCGGAATTCCGCCAGCGTGGGGGTGATGACACCTAGATCTTGCATGGAATGTGTGGCCTTCTTCAGTCAAGCGGGTGAACAAGTCTTGGGGGGGCGTGAGGCGGGGTGGGGCTTGGTGTAGGCGGGGTTTATTCTCCGCGGCTACCCACGACCGCTGCGAGCTCGCGGTCATCGAAGCACGTGTGGGTGCCGGTGTGGCAGGCGGCGCCGACCTGGTCGACGGTGATCAGCAGGGCGTCGCCGTCGCAGTCAAGGGCCACCGATTTCACGTACTGGAAGTGGCCGGAGGTGTCTCCCTTGCGCCAATATTCCTGCCGTGAGCGCGAGTAGAAAGTCACCCGGCCGGAGGTGAGTGTGCGGCGCAACGATTCATTGTCCATCCACCCGAGCATGAGGACTTCCTTGGAGTCGAACTGCTGGATGATGGCGGCCACGAGGCCAGCCCCATCGTGTTTGAGCATCGCCAAGACATCGGCCGGCAACTCTAGGGACGGCTGGGTGCTGGAAATTTCGGGCGCTGGCTGGGGTTCTGGGCTTTGCTGCATCACCGCCAATTCTAGTGCCAGATGCCTCCGTGAAGGGCATTCGCAGTGGGTGTGTGGGGCAAATCGCGCGGCTGTTGCGAAGATCGCGTGCCTTTGCGGCGGTTCCGGCTCCCGTCCGCGGCCAATACATGCTAATTTCACAAGTGATGCAATTTGTAGAACCATCCCGTGAAGTACTCGCCGAGACCCTGCTGGCAGCCGGTCCCGGTGCTCCCACATTGTGCGAAGGATGGCGCACCCAGGAACTGGCCGCGCACCTTTACCTGCGCGAACACAACCCCCGCGTCGGCTTGGGCATGGTCTTGAAGCCTTGGCGCAAGGCGACCGACAAGGCCATCGCTGCCCTCGCCGCCGATTCCAGCACCCCAGCGGCGTTTGCCGAACTTGTGGAGAAGTTCCGTGCAGGCCCGCCCAAGATGTCGCTGTTTGCCTGGAAGCCGATCGACCGCACAGCAAACCTGATCGAATTCTTCGTCCACACCGAGGACGTCCGCCGCGCCACCGACCGCTGGGCACCCCGGGCACTGGACGCCGACTACTCCGAAGCTCTCTGGGCTGAACTGGTCAAGCGTGCCGCCATTTTGTACCGCAGCGTTGACTTGGGCATCGTGCTGGTCGACCCCCAGGGGCCCCGCCACGTGGCGAAGCGCGCCCCCGTCTCGGTGGCCATCATCGGCGAACCAGGGGAACTGGCCATGCATGCCAATGGACGCACCGGACAAGCCCTCGTGACGTTCGAAGGCCAGCCCGACGCCGTCGCACTGCTGCAAACCGCAGTGGTCGGCCTCTGAGCAGCCTCTCCTACCGACGCTCCCGCAGGTTCGGGGCATTCCTGCCACACCCTCCCGCACCTTTCGGCCACCGGTGCTACACGCTCATGCAGTTTCAGGGCACCAAAAATAAACGCTCCTGCGCTTCCCAGTGGATGACCCTTCAGAGCGCAAAAGCGTCGAGAGAATCACCCCAGAAAGTGCAGGAGCGTCGGTAGGTAAAGGCCCGAAAGTGCAGGAGCGTTGGGTTAGCGGACTTCGTAACCGGCGTCGCGGATGGCCTTCTTGACGTCGGCGATGGCGCTGTCCGGGCCAAAGTGGAACACTGACGCAGCCAGCACCGCGTTGGCGCCTGCGGCTACGGCCGGCGGGAAGTGCTCGGGCTTGCCGGCTCCTCCCGAGGCGATGATGGGGATGTGCACGGCCGCGCGGACAAGGCGGATCAGCTCCAGGTCGAAGCCTTCCTTCGTCCCGTCCGCGTCGATCGAATTCAACAGGATCTCCCCCACACCACGGTCGGCCGCTTCCTTGGCCCACTCAATGGCGTCCATTCCGGTGCCTTTGCGCCCTCCGTGCGTGGTCACTTCAAAGCCCGACGGCGTCACAGCACCTTGGGTGCGCCGCGCGTCAACGCTGAGCACGAGAACCTGGGAACCGAAACGCCGGGTGATCTCGTCGATGACGGCAGGGCGCGCGATCGCTGCCGTGTTAATGGAAGCCTTGTCGGCACCGTAGCGCAGCAGCTTGTCGACGTCGGACACCTCGCGCACTCCCCCGCCCACCGTAAGCGGGATGAAGATCTGCTCGGCTGCCCGGGAGACGACGTCGAAGGTGGTCTCCCTGTTTCCGGACGACGCCGTCACGTCAAGGAACGTCAGCTCATCCGCCCCGGCACGGTCGTAACGCTGTGCCAGCTCAACTGGATCTCCGGCGTCGCGCAGGTTCTGGAATTTGACGCCCTTGACCACGCGGCCGGCATCGACGTCAAGGCAGGGGATGACCCTAATGGCAACACTCATGGCTGGCCCTAGATCCTGCAGGCGTGGATGCTGCTGACGAGGATGGCGCGGGCGCCGAGCTCATACAGTTCATCCATGATCCGGTTGGTGTCCTTGGCCGAGACCATGGAGCGCACGGCGACCCAGTCCGAGTCGCGCAACGGGGAAACGGTGGGCGATTCCAGCCCCGGGGTGAGCGCGGTGGCCTGGTCCATGAGCGACTTCGGCACGTCGTAGTCCAGCAGCACGTACTGGCGGGCGACGAGGACACTGTGCAGGCGGCGGATCAGAACTTCGACGCCGGCGGGCGGGGTCACGCCGCGGCGACCAATGAGCAGGGCCTCAGATTTCAAGATGGGCTCGCCAAAAATCTCCATGCCAGCGGCCTTGAGTGTGCTGCCGGTTTCCACGACGTCGGCAATGGCGTCTGCGACACCGAGGCGGACCGAGGATTCCACGGCACCATCAAGACGGACCACTTGGGCGTTGATGCCCAACTCAGTCAGGTATTCGCGCAGCAGCACGTCGTAGCTGGTGGCCAGGCGCTTGCCTTCCAACTCGGCGGCGCTGCTGAAGTGACCCACCGGGCCGGCAAAGCGGAAGGTGGAGATGGCAAAACCGAGCGGCAGCAGCTCGTCAGCGTCGACTTTTGCATCGAGCAGCAGGTCGCGGCCGGTGATTCCGACGTCGAGCGTGCCGGCACCGACGTACACGGCGATGTCGCGGGGACGGAGGAAAAAGAATTCGACATTGTTTTCAGGGTCAACCATGACCAGCTCGCGGGAATCGCGGCGCTGGCGGTAGCCGGCCTCCGCCAACATCGCTGAAGCGGCTTCGGACAGGGCACCCTTGTTGGGGACGGCAACACGCAGCATAAGGAAAAGTTCTTTCAGATCGTTTCTAGCAAAAGGTTGAGGCATTTTGTGCAATGCCGGTTCAGGGTTGGTCAAGCAGCCACAGCGTGTGGCTAGAGATGCTTGTAGACGTCCTGAAGGGTCAAACCCTTGGCGATCATCATGACCTGCAGGTGGTAGAACAGCTGGGAAATCTCCTCGGCGCAGGCCTCGTCCGATTCGTACTCGGCGGCCATCCACACCTCGGCGGCTTCCTCAACCACTTTCTTGCCGATGCCGTGAATGCCGGATTCAAGTTCGGTCACGGTACGGGAGCCAGCGGGCCGGGCTGCGGCTTTCTCGCTGAGCTCATCAAAAAGGGATTCGAAGGTCTTCACGCTGACCACCTTACTTGCTTCGTCACTGCTTTGAGGATTTTGAGACAGCGCGTGTCCAGCATGTGAACAGATCTGAGAGGCAGATTTGAGCCACGGACGCCTGAAACCGCGCATGCGCCATGTGCCCGCGCCTGCCCTGCGAGACCGCCGTTGCGCATCAGCTGGATCGCGGGCGCAGCGCGTGGACGAGGTCGAAACGCGGCCACTCGGCGAGCACCTGAGCCAGTCGTTGTCGTTCCAGACACTGCGTCATTCAGGCACGAACGCATCCCTTGTCTGCTTGCGCGCCCATGTTGGCTTGCAAGCAGACAAGAGATGCGCCGGATCGTTACAGATAAATGCCCGGAAAGTGCAAGAGCGTCCGGTTGTAAGGGCCGGAAAGTGCGGGAGCGTTGGTAGGTGGGGGCGGGTGGGCAGGGATGCGCCTTCCCGTGGCCTTCGATCAGGCTCTAGACGTCCAGTGCTGCCAGAGTCAGGGCTGTGGACAGGGCTGCCGTGATGGCTTCGTGGCCCTTGTCTTCAACCGAACCCGGCAGGCCGGCGCGGGCGATGCCCTGCTCCTCGGTGTCGCACGTGAGCACGCCAAAGCCGACCGGCTTGCCGCTGCGCACACTGACGTCCGTCAGGCCCATGGTGGCCGCCTGGCACACGTACTCAAAGTGGGGTGTACCGCCGCGAATAACCACGCCCAGTGCCACCACCACATCGAACTTTGCGGCCAGCCGGGCCGCCGCCACGGGAAGCTCAAAACTACCCGGGACACGCACGACTACGGGATTCTCAACACCCGCGTCCGCCGCACCGCGCAAGGCTCCGGCCAGCAGTCCGTCCATGATTTGGGTGTGCCAGCTGGCCGCCACAATGGCAACCTTCATACCGGCTGCCCGTGACTTTTCTTCCGTGCCAAATCCAATGCCTGGTGCTCCGTGGCCGCTCATGCTGTGTGTCCTTTCGTCGATGATGGGGTGTTGTCCGTACTGTTCAGCGCGGTGTCCGTTGGCTCCGTGTCCA